>JBBIJX010000019.1:0-27505 GCA_037445775.1 Actinomycetota bacterium | reverse complement strand
GCGACGAGATCGACCCGCTCGTCCCGTACGCGCCGGGGCTTCGCGCGAGCGAGGTGCGCGAGCGCATCGGTGGCGGCAGCGTTCACAAGCTCTCGAGCAACGAGAACCCGTTCGGCCCGGTCCCCATGGCCTGCGAGGCCATCGAGGCCGTCCTGCCGCATCTGAACCGCTACCCGGACGGCTCTGCGCGCGCGCTCAAGCGCCGGCTCGCCTCGCACCTGGGCGTCGACGAGCGGTTCCTCGCCGTGGGCAACGGCAGCAACGAGCTCCTGCGCATCATCGCGCAGTCCGTGCTGAACCCCGGCGACGAGGTGGTCTTCGCCTGGCCCAGCTTCATCGTCTACCCCATGGTCACGCAGCTCATGGGCGCGACGGCGGTTCGCGTGCCGCTCAACGCCGACCAGGCCCACGATCTCGACGCCATGCGCGCAGCGATCACCGATCGCACGAAGATCGTGTTCCTCTGCAACCCGAACAATCCCACGGGCACGATCTACCGGCGCGCGGAGTTCGAGCGCTTCCTCGATCGCGTGCCCCCACACGTGCTCGTCGTCGCGGACGAGGCGTACTTCGAGTACGTGACCTCTCAGGGCTACCCCAACGCGCTCGACTACTTCGACGGGGAGCGCGCGCTCGTCGTGCTGCGCACGTTCAGCAAGATCTACTCGCTCGCGGCGCTCCGCGTTGGCTACGGCGTCATGCCGGAACCGCTGGTCGGGGCCGTGAACAAGGTCCGCGAGCCGTTCAACGTGAACACCGTGGCGCAGATCGCCGCGTACCACTCGCTCGACGATGCCGACGAGGTCGCGCGCCGCGTGCGCCTCAACGCGCAGCAGCGCGGCACGCTCTACGCCGCGTTCGAGCGCCTTGGTGTGCGCTTCGTGCCGTCGCACGCGAACTTCGTCTACGTGCTCACGGAGCGCTCTCGCGAGCTCTTCGACGTCCTGTTGGGCGAGGGAGTGATCGTTCGTGACTTCGGCACCGCGCCTGCGCTGCGTGTGGGCGTGGGCACGCCGGAGGACACCGCGGCGACGATCGCGGCCTTCGAGGTCGCCGTCAACAAGCTCGGGGGTGTGTGACTGTGGCAGCAGGTGGCTTTGAGCGCGTCTGCGTGATCGGCATCGGCCTGATTGGCGGCTCGATCGCCGCGTCGTGCCGCGCGCTGGAGGACGCGCCGCTCGTGTTCGGCACCGATACGGATGAGACAGCGGTCGCGCGCGCGGTCGAGCTCGGCGTCGTCGACGAGGCGGCGCTCGCGGGCTCCGGGACCGCCCGTGAGTGGCTCGCGCCCGGCGGGTCAGACATCGCCGTTATCGCCACGCCTGCGCGCGCGGCCTCCGAGTGGCTCGCGTCTTTGGGCGAGACCGGCTTCGATGGCGTCATCACCGATGTTGCGTCGACGAAGGCCGGCGTCGTCGCGGCGGCGCGCAAGCATCTCTCTGACGCGACTCGCTTCGTAGGCGGACATCCCATGGCCGGCTCTGAGCGCAGCGGCGTGGAGGCAGCGCGCTCAGGGCTGTTCGACGGCGCGTACTGGTTGCTCACGCCGGCTGCGGACACAGAACCAGACGCCTATCGCCGTGTGCACGCGCTGGTGAGCGCCTTGGGTGCGCGCGTCGTGAGCGTTGACCCGAAGCGCCACGACGAGGCGGTCGCAGTGGTGAGCCACGTCCCGCACGTGGCGGCGGCCGCGCTTTGCGACGTAGCAGGCGCGCACGCCGGTGAGAACGGCGAGATGCTGCGCCTCGCGGCAGGCGGCTTCAAGGACACCACTCGCATCGCGGCCGGATCGCCGGACCTGTGGGCCGGCATCTGCATCGACAACGCCGACGCTCTTTCAGCCGCGCTTCGCGAGTTACGCTTGTCGCTGGGCGAGTTTGAGGCGATGGTGCGCGGGCATGACGCCGACGCGATCCGGAACTGGCTCGCGCGCGCCGCAGACGTGCGCCGTTCGCTGCCTGCCCAGTGGGTGCCGGCGACGACGCGTCTCACCGAACTTGTCGTGCCCATGGTGGATCGTCCTGGTGTGGTCGCTGAGGTTACCGGCGCTGTCTCCCGCGCCGGCTGCAACATCGAGGGCATCGACATCGACCACGAGACCGAGGACCGCGCGCTGCTAGTGCTCGTACTCACCGACGAGGGGGACCTCGCGGGCCTCGCTCGCGGACTTGAGGATCTGGGCTACGAGGCTCGCTTCACGCCGCTTGAAGCCGCGGAGGGCGGTGAGGGCTCATGATCCAGCGCATCTCTCCGGCCGCGGCGCCGCCGCGTGGGACGCTGCGTGTGCCCGGCGATAAGTCGCTCTCGCACCGGGCTGTGCTGTTCGCCTCTATGGCCGAAGGGCACTCGGTCCTCACCGGTGTGCTCGACTCAGAGGACGTGCGCGCGACGATCACGGCGTGCGAGACGCTCGGCGCCCGCATCGAGCTCCTTGAGCCCCAAGGCCCCGGACTCACGCTGCGTGTGGGGGGATGGGGGGCGGTGGGACCGCGCCAGCCGAGCCACCCGATCGACTGTGGGAACTCGGGCACGACTGCGCGGCTGCTCATGGGCGTGCTCGCCCGCTATCCCGTCACGGTTACCCTCACCGGCGATGCGTCGCTGTCGCGCCGCCCCATGCTCCGCGTCATCGAGCCGCTCTCACGCATGGGGGCGCGTTTTGACGCGCAGCGCGGCTACACGCTCCCCGTCACTGTGCATGGCACGGACCGCGTTGAGCCTCTCTCCTACGCGAGCTCGGTGGCGTCCGCGCAGGTCAAGACCGCGATTCTGCTCGCCGGTCTTGGCGCCACCGGCGCCACCCACGTGACCGAGCCCGCTCCCTCGCGCGATCACACTGAGCGGCTGTTCCCGGCGTTCGGCGTGTCCGTGGGCGTCGACGAGCACCGCGGCGTGTCCGTGCATGGGCCGACGGTGCTGCGCCCACACGACGTCGCCGTCCCGGGCGACCCGTCGTCAGCCGCGTTCATCGTCGCGGCGGCGTTGCTCACAAGGGGCGGCGATGTGACGGTCGAGGGCGCTTCGCTTAACCCCACGCGCATTGGGTTCCTGCGCGTTCTCGAGCGCATGGGCGCGGACGTAACGCTCGTCGAGACCGCCTCAGAGGGCGTCGAGCCCGTCGGGTCCATGACGGCGCGACACGGCAACACCCTCACCGCCGCCCGCATCGAAGCGCACGAAGTGGCGTCGCTCGTCGACGAGATTCCGGTGCTCGCGCTCGTCGCCGCTCACGCGGAGGGCACGACGCGCTTTGACGGCGTGTCCGAGCTGCGCGTCAAGGAGAGTGACCGCCTCGCCGCGATCGTTGAGGGCCTGAGCGCCCTCGGCGTCACCGTGCGCGCCGGTGAGGAATGGCTCGAGGTCGACGGGCCGGCGGTGTTCGGCGGAGCGACGCTCGACTCCCTCGGCGACCACCGCCTCGCCATGGTGTGGGCGCTCGCGGGCCTTGCGGGGACCGCCGAGGTCGCCATCGAGCGCTTCGAAGCGGTGAACGTGAGCTACCCCGCGTTCCTCACAGACATCGAACGACTCACCGCGCCGTAGCCCCGCTATGGCATAGTAGTGCGGTCCGAACGCCGCGCTGTGGGGAAGGCCGTAGTGCCAACATGATCATCGCAATCGACGGGCCGGCCGGCTCCGGGAAGTCGACGGTCGCCAAAGGGGTCGCCATCCGCCTCGGCTTCTCGTATCTCGACACCGGGGCGATGTACCGCGCGGTCGCGTTTCGCGCACTCACGCGCGGTGTGTCCGTGCACGACCAGGAGGGCGTCGTGCGTGTCGCGCTTGCCGACGAGGTCGAGTTCGTCTACGACGAGGGATCGTCGCTGCCTACGCGGGTGTTCATCGCCGGTGACGACGTCACGTCCGCGATCCGCCTGCCGCTCGTCGAGGATGCCGTGAGCGCGGTAGCCGCGATGCCGCTCGTTCGCAAGGCGATGCTTGTGCAGCAGCGCCGTATCGCGTCGCAGGGCGACACTGTCATGGAGGGGCGAGACATCGGCACCGTGGTCGCCCCGGACGCTGAGCTGAAGTTCTTTCTGACCGCTACGCCGGAGGAGCGCGCCCGGCGGCGCGCCGCCCAGCAAGCGGCGAGCGGGTTGCTCGTGGACCCCGCTGGAGTGCGTGAGGCGATCACGCGGCGCGACCACGCGGACTCGACGCGCGCGGTGGCGCCGCTCGTACCGGCCGAAGACGCCATCGTCATCGACTCGACGGATCTCTCTATCGAAGATGTGATCGAACGGATCGTCTCGATCACGATGGAGTCCCGCACGTGAGCTCTGAGACGCCGCGAGGACGTCCCGCCACGGGTGAGGGCGCCCCCCGCTGGCGGCTCGCGCGCTTCCTGAGGGTCACGGTGGCTCGCGCGCTTCTCGCCGCGTTCCGCGTCGACTTCTCGGGCTGGGAGCACGTGCCCGAGGGCGGTGCGATCCTCGCGGGTAACCATGCGAGCTACCTCGACCCGGTGCTTCTGTGGTGCGCAACGCCGCGCCCCACGCACTTCGTGGCGAAGATGGAGCTCTGGGACGCGGGTTGGCTCGGGTGGCTGCTCGACCGCTTATGGGCGTTTCCGGTGAGGCGCGCTACGGCGGATCGCGAGATGATCCAGACCGCGACGTCGATCCTCGAGCGCGGCGAGCTGCTTGGCATGTTCCCCGAAGGCACGCGGAAGCGTGACGTGAGCACCGACGAGCTCGGCGAGGCGCACGGCGGCGTGGCGTTTCTTGCGCTTCGGGCCGGCGTGCCGGTGGTGCCGGTGGGTATCGTAGGTACAGAGAGGGCCCTGCCGCCAGGTGCGAAGCTGCCGCGTTTCCCGCGCGTCCACATCCGAATCGGCGCGCCGGTCGACCCCGCGTCGTTCGACGGCGGTCGCAAGGAGCGCGTCGAGGCGCTGACGGCGCGGCTCATGGAGCGCATCGCCCAAGTGCGCGACGAAGCGAGACGGGAGTCGTTGGATGCGCGTTGAGATCGCGCGTTACGCCGGCGTGTGTTACGGCGTCGAGCGCGCCCTCAAGCTTGCCGAGGAGGCCGGCGCGGCGGGCGGGCCGGTGCACAGTCTCGGTCCGCTCATCCACAATCCCCAGGCGGTCGAGGCTCTCCGCGCCCAGGGCGTCCTAACCGCCTCTGATGTCACGGACGTAGCGGAGGGCACCGTCATCATCCGAAGCCACGGGGTAGTACCGTCGATCATTTCCGAGGCCCGCGCGCGCGGCCTGCGCGTGGTCGACGCGACGTGTCCGCACGTGAGCAAGGCGCACGAGGCCGCCGAGAGCCTCATGCGCGCGGGTTACTGGATCTTGGTGGTGGGCGAGGCGGACCACCCTGAGGTCGAGGGGATCATGGCGCACGCGGGCGATTCAGCGATGGTCATCGAGTCCGCAGCCGAGCTGCCGGAGCGGTTTCCGTCCAAGCGTGTGGGCGTCGTGGTGCAGACCACGCAGTCCGAGGCGCGTCTCGGCGAGGTCGTCGCGGCGCTCCTGCCGCGCGTGCGCGAGCTGTGCGTCCACAACACGATCTGCCAAGCCACCTCGAAGCGCCAGGAGTCCGCAGCTGAGCTCGCCGGCTCCGTCGACGCCGTAGTCGTCGTTGGCGGGCACAACTCCGGCAACACGACGCGCCTCGTCGAGATCTGCAGGGCCGTCAACCCGCGCACCTACCACGTCGAGACTGCATCCGATCTCGATGAGGCGTGGTTCGGGGGAGCCACGAGCGTGGGGGTCACAGCCGGCGCATCCACACCTGACGAACAGATGCAGGGTGTGATTCGAGCCATCGAGGCGATGGCGTGATCGCGGCCGTCGAACCCGGATCCCCGGCCGAACGAGCCGGCGTCGTGGCCGGAGAGCGCCTCGTCTCCATCAACGGCCACGTGCCCTCCGACGAGCTCGACTTCAGGTGGCACGCGGACGGAGGTACGGCCGACTTGGTACTCATCGACGAGACGGGCCGCGAGCGCGCGGTCACGGTGTCGCGCGAGGCGGGCGAGTCGTGGGGGCTCTCCTTCGCTGATGTGCTCTTCGACGGCGTGCGCCGGTGCCAGAACGCGTGCGGCTTCTGCTTTGTGGGACAGCTTCCGCCCGGCCTCAGGCCCTCACTCTACGTGCGCGACGACGATTTCCGCCTGTCGTTTCTTGACGGCACCTACATCACCCTCACGAACCTCTCCGAAGCCGACACCGCCCGCATCATCGAGCAGCGCCTTTCGCCGCTCTACGCGTCGTTGCACGCTGTGAGTGAGCCCGTGCGGGCGAGTCTGATCTGCGCGACAGAGGATCGCGCGCTTCAGCGCTTCGACGAACTCATCGAAGCGGGCATCGAGTTTCACGTGCAGATCGTGCTCGTGCCTGGCGTCAACGACGGCGACGAGCTTGAGCGCACGCTCACGTGGCTCGCCGAGCGCGAGGGTGTGGCTAGCGTTGGCATCGTGCCGGCGGGCTACACGCGGCATCAGTCCGCTCTCACGTCGAGCTTCACCGACCCGCTTGCGGCGGCCGCAGTGATCCGGCAGGTACAGCGCTGGCAGTTCGCGATGAAAGAGCGCGATGACGTCTCGTGGGTGCACCTCGCCGACGAGTTCTACCTCAACGCGCGCGCGCCTTTCCCCGTCGCGGAGTACTACGACGGCTTTCCGCAGTACGAGAACGGCATTGGGCTCGTGCGTTCGTTCGTTGACGAGGCCACGGCTCTGCGTGACGAGCTCTCCGCTGCCGTTCGCCGTCTTCCCGAGGGCTCTGAGGCCGCCACGATCGTGACGGGCGTGATGGCGGCGACGATGCTCGCCGGCGCGCTCAACGCGTGCGAGGCGGCAGGGCGGGTGCGCCTTCTCGTCGTGCCGAACTCCTTCTTCGGCGGCAACGTCGCGGTGACCGGGCTTCTGACCGCGCACGATCTCGCGGGCGCGCTCGCTGCCGACGCGTCAGGGCGCACGGCGAGCGCCTACCTTCTGCCTGATGTCGTCTTCAATGCCGACGGCGTGACGCTCGACGACGTGACCGCCGAGGGGCTCGCTGAGCGCAGCGGGTGCGACGTGCGTGTGGTATCCTGCGACGCTCGCGGACTGCTCGAAGGCCTCAGTGGCGTGGCGGCGGTCCTGCCTTCCCAAGAGAAGGAGTGACGCGGTCATGCCGCTCCCCATAGTCGCCGTCGTCGGCCGTCCCAACGTTGGCAAGTCGACGTTCGTCAACCGCATCGCGCAGGCCCAAGACGCTATCGTGCACGAGGAGCGCGGAGTCACGCGCGACCGCAGCTATCACCGCGCTGACTGGAACGGCGTGGACTTCCTGCTCATCGACACCGGCGGCATCGAGGCCGGCAACACCGACGCGTTCCAGTCTTCGATACGCTCGCAAGCGCTCATCGCCGCAGAGGAGGCCGATGTCATCATTCTTCTCGTCGATGGCAAGAGCGGACTCGCGCCCGACGACGAGGAGGTCGCGCGACTCCTCAAGCGCGCGAGCAAGCCGGTCTTCCTCGCCGTGAACAAGGTCGACACGCCCGGCAGCGAGTCCGAGACGTTCGAGTTCTGGTCGCTCGGTCTCGACACGCCGTGGCCGGTGAGCGCAACGCACGGACACGGTACGGGTGACCTGCTCGATGAGCTCGTGCGCGCGCTGCCCGAGAGCGAGCCCGACATCGCGATCGACGCGATCGACGTCGCGATCATCGGGCGGCCCAACGCGGGCAAATCGTCGCTCCTGAACAAGCTTGCGGGCGTGGAGCGCTCGATCGTCTCCGACGTCGCCGGCACCACGCGTGACGCCATCGACCTCATGGTCGAGCGCGACGGCGAGCACTTCCGGCTCGTGGACACCGCCGGCATCCGCCGCAAGTCCGTCATCGACGACGACGTCGAGTACTACGGCTTCGTGCGCGCGATGCGCGCGATCGACCGCGCACAAGTCGCCCTGCTCGTCATCGACGCGACGGTGGGTCTCACGGACCAAGACCAGCGCGTCGCGCGCTTCGCGTCCGAGCGGGGATGCGCGATGATCGTGCTGCTCAACAAGTGGGACGCGCTCGAGTCGCTCGAGGAGAAGGAGGAGCTCGTCGAGCGTGTTGGCGACCGGCTGGGCTACGTGGGCTACGCGCCCGTGTTGCGCATCAGCGCGCTCACCGGCCGCGGCGTCGACCGCATCTGGGGCGCGATCTCGAAGGTGTACGCGAACCACACACAGCACATCCCTACGAGTCAGCTCAACAAGCTCCTTGCTGAAATGCGCGAGTTCGGTCACACGATGAACCAGGGTGGCAAGTCCCTCAGGCTCCAGTACGTTACCCAGACCCGCACCGCCCCGCCGGGCTTCACGTTCTTCGCGAACCACCCCCAGATGGTTGACGACAACTTCCGGCGCTACGTCGAGAACCGGCTGCGCGAGCGGTTCGATCTTACGGGCACACCGGTGCTGCTCAAGTTCCGGAAGAAGGACTGAGCGCGTGGACGCCGCCAATGTCATCCGGGTCGCCATAGCCATCGGCGCCGCGTACCTCATTGGCGGGATCCCGTTCTCGCTCATCATTGGCAAGCGCTTCTACAGCGTCGACCTGCGCGAATGCGGGTCAGGAAACCTCGGAGCGACGAACGTACTGCGCACCTTGGGCGTGAAGGCGGCCGCCATCGTCGCGCTCGCCGACATCAGCAAGGGCGCGATCGCGGTGCTGCTCGCCGCGCTGCTCGTGCCGCTCGACGTGACGGCCGGTCCCATCGCGCGCGAGGTCGCCCAAGTGGGCGCGATGTTCGCGGCGGTCGCCTGTCACTCATACTCGCCATACATCAAGATGCGTGGCGGGAAGGGCATTGCGACGTCCGCTGGCGCGCTGCTCGTGCTGACCCCGGTCGCGTGGGTCATCGAGGTCAGCGTCTTCGTCGCTGTCGTCGCTTTGACGCGCATCGTGTCGGCAGGCTCGCTCACGGTGGCGGTGACCTACCCGCTCGTCGTGATGTGGCTCTATCCGGATGACACGCTGCGCCACGTCGTGACTTGGGGGCTCGGGCTGTTCGTCATCTGGCGGCACCGCGACAACATCAAGCGGCTCTGGCGCGGCGAGGAGCGTAAACTGTCCGTGGGGAAGTGGCCCGGCAAAGCTGACAAGACGGAGGAGTGACGTGAGGATCGCGGTCATCGGCGCGGGGTCGTGGGGCACGGCGGTGAGCTGGCTTCTGTCGGGCAAGGGCCATGAGGTCTCACTATGGGCCCGTGAGCCCGAGATCGCCGACGGCGTCAACAC
The DNA here is from genome assembly GCA_037445775.1 of Actinomycetota bacterium. Classification (GTDB taxonomy): domain Bacteria; phylum Actinomycetota; class Coriobacteriia; order Anaerosomatales; family PHET01; genus JBBUX01. The sequence continues at coordinate 18,280 of JBBIJX010000019.1, read as the reverse complement.
GGAGCACCGAAACCCGCTCTACCTGCGCGACGTGGCGCTTCACGACTCAGTCCGGGCGAGCGCCGACATCGAGCAGGCCGTACGCGGCGCCGAAGCGTGCGTCATGGTCACGCCGAGCGTGGGCGTTCGCGAAACCGCCCTCGCGATGCGGCCGTTCCTAGACTCCGACACGCCTGTCGTCATCTTGAGCAAGGGCGTGGAGCAGGACAGCCTCATGTTGATGACCGAGGTACTCGTGGACGTCTTCGGCGGACGCGAGCGCATCGCGGGGCTGTCCGGGCCGAATCACGCGGAGGAGGTCAGCCGCGGCGTGCCCTCTGCGACGGTGGTTGCGAGCTACGAACCCACGGTGGGCGAACTCTTCCAAGACGTCTTCATGACGCCGTTCTTCCGCGTCTATACCAACTCCGACGTTGTGGGTGTGGAGCTATGCGGCGCGAGCAAGAACATCGTCGCGATCGCCGCCGGCATGTCCGACGGGCTCGGCTACGGTGACAACACGAAGGCCTCGCTGATGACGCGCGGTCTTGCCGAGATGGCGCGGCTGGGAGCGGCCTGCGGTGCGAACCCGCTCACGTACATGGGTCTAGCCGGCATGGGCGACCTCATCGTGACGTGCACGAGCCGTCACTCGCGCAACCGCGGGGTGGGTGAGTTCGTCGCGAAGGGCGGCACCGTCAAGGAGTACACCGAACAGACGCAGATGGTGGCCGAAGGCGCGGTGGCGTGTTTGTCGGTGGCCGCGCTCGGAGAGCGCGAGAGCGTCGAGATGCCCATCACGAACATGGTGCGCAAGGTCCTCTACGAGGGGCTCGACCCGCATGAGGCGGGTCGCTACCTGATGGGCCGCGAGGCGCGCGACGAGCTGCACGGCATGGGACTCGTCATCGACTGAGCACGGAGAGGGGAGCGCGTGGTGGCGTCGGAGATTCGCATTGCGCCGTCGATCCTGTCGGCGGAGTTCAGCTGCCTCGCGGAGGCGATCCGTACCGTCGAGTCCGCCGGCGCGGACTATATCCACGTCGACGTGATGGACGGCCACTTCGTGCCGAACCTGACGATAGGCCCGCCGGTCGTGACGGCGCTCAAAAAGGTCGCGAAGACGCCGCTCGACGTCCACCTCATGATCGACAACGCGGACGCGACCGTCGACTGGTACCTGGATGCCGGCGCGGACATGGTTATGGTCCACGTTGAGGCCTGCACGCACCTGCATCGCACGCTCAGGCGTATTCGCGAGGCGGGAGCGTCGCCCGGCGTGTCACTGAACCCCGCTACTCCCGTCGGACTCGTAGGTGAGGTCTTGGGCGAGGTAGACATGGTGCTCGTCATGAGTGTGAACCCCGGTTTCAGCGGCCAAAGCTTCATCGAGGGTTCGGTACGCAAGATCGCCGAGCTCGCCGAGTTCTGCGACGCCGAAGGTGTGTCGCCCGTCATCCAGGTTGACGGCGGCATCACCGTCGACACGATCGGGGGCTGCGTCGAGGCCGGCGCACGCTGTTTCGTTGCGGGTAACGCGATCTTCGCCCAGCCTGACCCGGCCGCAGCGCTCCGGGCGATCCGCGCTGCGGGGGAGGCCGCGCTTCGCGACTGACCGTGACTGGCACAGCGCGCTTCCTACCTGCTAGTATACGGATGCTTTCTTCAGGGCGGGGTGAGACTCCCCACCGGCGGTGAGAGCCCGCGAACCCCCGTATGGGGGCCGATCCGGTGAGATTCCGGAGCCGACGGTCATAGTCCGGATGGGAGAAGGAAGGTCGCCACGAATGCGGCTGTTCGCTGACGTCGCATCGCTCGTCGAAGACGAGTTCCTCGCTCGCGCACTGGCGCTCGCCTCGCGTGGGCGCGGCGCCACCGCACCCAACCCCGTTGTGGGCTGTGTCGTCGTCGCCGACGGACGCATCGCCGGCGAGGGGTTCCACGCGCGGGCGGGTGGGGCGCACGCCGAGGTCATCGCGCTGGCCGACGCGGGCGAGCGCGCAGCTGGCGCCGATCTCTACGTGACGCTCGAGCCCTGCGCCCACCACGGCCGCACGCCGCCGTGCACGGAAGCCATCATCTCAGCTGGTGTCGCGCGCGTGTTCGCCGGGATGCGCGACCCGAACGCGCTTGCCGGAGGAGGCGCCGAAGAGCTCCGCGCGGCCGGCATCACCGTGTCGTTCGCACCTGATCCGCGTCCGTTCGCCGAGCTCAACGCTGGGTGGCTCAAGCGCCTTGCCACCGGCATGCCGCGCGTCACCGTGAAGGTCGCGCTCTCGCTGGACGGCCGCGTGGCGTTCGAGCGGGGGCGCAGGGCTTCGATCACCGGCCAGTCGGGCGCGGTGGTGACGCGGCGTGTGCGCGGCGTGAGCGACGCCATACTCGTGGGCGCCGCCACTGTAGACGCGGACGACCCCGCCCTCACGGTGCGCGACGCTCGAGACGAGGCGCGTGATACGCAGCCGCTGCGGGTCGTGCTGGCCCGTACGCGCCTGCCGCGTTCTGGAGCGCGCGTGCTCTCCGATGGAGCGGCGCCCACGCTCGTGTTAGCGTCCAGCGAACTCGCGGCGAACGCGCCCGGGCACTGGGACGTCGCGGAGTATCGCGCCGAAGACGGACTCGCCGGAGCGTTCCGAGTGCTGGGCTCCCGCGGTGTGAGTGAGGTGCTCGTCGAGCCGGGCCCGAGGCTGTTTGCCTCGCTCGTGTCCGGCGGCCTCATCGACGCGCTCGTCACCGTCACGGCCGGTGGCGTGGCCGGCGACGACGCGGTGCCGCTCTACCGCGGAAAGCCGGTACGCGCCGGTACCGCGCTTTCGCACCTGTTCGAACCCGTCGAGACGGGTATCGTGGGAGATGTGGTCGCAACAGTCTGGGAGCCGTCCGAGAGGGCCGGGGCGCTCGAGGCAGGAAGGTAGCTCATGTTCACGGGGATCATCGAGACGCAGGGCATCATCACACGCGCCGACCGTACCGGCGGCGGCATTCAGCTCGAGGTCTACGCGCCCGAGTTCGGGCGCGACATGGCGCTCGGGGACTCGATCGCGGTCGACGGCGTCTGCCTCACCGTAGCGAAGTTCGTGCGCGGCGCGTTCGTCGCTGACGTGAGCGAGGAGACGCTCACGAAGTCGACGCTCGGGCACCTTCGCCAGGGCTCGAAGGCGAACTTGGAGCGTGCGTTGCGCCTGTCTGACCGCATGGGCGGCCATCTCGTCTCCGGCCACATCGACGGCGTGGGTCGGCTGCTCCTGCGCCACCCGGCCGGCAACTCCACCGTCTACCAGTTCCAGGTGCCGCTCAAGCTGCTTGAGTACGTTGTGCCGAAGGGATCGATCGCCATCGACGGCATCTCGCTCACCGTCGCCCAGATCCGGGGGGAATCGATCGCGGCCTCGGTCGTGCCGCACACCGAGGAGATCACCACGCTCAAGGACAAGGCGATCGGCTCGCCGGTCAACATCGAGGTCGACCTCATGGCGAAGTACGTCAAGCGCTTCGTCGACCTCTACACGCACGAGGGCGCCGGTCCCGACCCCGGTCCCAAGCGCGGTCTGGGCGACTTGTTGCGCGACTTCGCGGAAGGCGCGTGACGTGGGAGCGAACGCTCACGCTGTTGTCGCCACCGTCGAGGAGGGCATCGCCGAGATCGCCGCGGGGCGAATGCTCGTCGTCGTCGACGACGAGGACCGCGAGAACGAGGGCGACCTCGTAATGGCCGCGAGCTTGGCCACACCCGAAGCCGTCAACTTCATGATCACTCACGGCCGCGGGCTCGTGTGCCTGCCGCTCACCGTCGAGCGTCTGAACGAACTCAAGATCCCGCCGATGACAGGCGAGAACACCTCCGAGCAGGGGACCGCGTTCCACGTCTCCATCGGCGCCAAGGGCCGCATCACGACGGGCATCTCGCCGAAGGACCGCTGCGAGACGGTGCGCGTCGCGATTCATCCGGACACCGGCCCGGAGGACCTTTCGATGCCTGGGCACGTCTTTCCCCTCGCTGCCCGCCCAGGCGGCGTTCTGGAGCGTGCTGGCCACACCGAAGCGGCTGTGGACCTCGCGCGTCTCGCCGGCCTCGATCCCGCCGGCGTCATCTGCGAGATCATCAACGCTGACGGGACGATGGCGCGCCGCCCTGAGCTCGAGGAGTTCGCCGCCGCGCATGGGCTCAAGATAGTCACCGTCGCTGATCTCATTCGTTACCGTCGGCGCAACGAGCGTCTCGTCGAGCGCATCGCCGACGTCACGCTGCCCACGCGCTACGGCGAGTTCCGCGGGATCGGCTACCGCAGCATCATCGACGACCGAACGCACATGGCACTCGTCGCTGGCGACGTCGCCGGGCGTTCGGACGTGCTCGTGCGCGTGCACTCCGAGTGCCTCACCGGCGACGTATTCCACTCGCTCCGGTGCGACTGCGGAGCGCAGCTCGAGGAGGCCATGCGGCGCGTGAGTGAAGAGGGCTGCGGCGTCATCCTCTACGTGGTGGGCCACGAAGGCCGCGGCATTGGCCTGGCGAACAAGCTTCGCGCCTACGAGCTCCAGGAACGCGGCGCTGATACTGTTGAGGCGAACGAGGCGCTCGGTTTCGCGCCGGACCTGCGTGACTACGGCATCGGCGCGCAGATCCTCGTCGACTTAGGCCTGCGCTCCATCCGTCTCATGACGAACAACCCCCGAAAGATCGTGGGCCTCGAAGGCTACGGGCTCTCCGTCACCGAGCAGGTGGAGCTCGAGGTCCCGGCGTGCCCTACGAACTACGCATACCTGCGCGCGAAGAAGGAGAAGCTCGCTCACACGCTCACGCTCGGCGGAGCATCTGAAGGAGAGGACTAGGAGATGGCTACGTTCGAAGGACACTTGGTAGGCACCGGACTGAAGGTCGGCATCGTGATCGCCCGCTTCAACGAGCTTCTGGGGTCGCGGCTCCTGTCCGGTGCGCAAGACGCGCTCGTGCGGCACGGCGTCTCCGAAGACGACATCGACGTCGCGTGGGTGCCGGGCGCGTTCGAGGTGCCGCTAGTGGCCCAGCGGCTTGCGGCCTCGGGGCGCTATGACGCGGTCATCGCGCTGGGCGTCGTGATCAGGGGAGGTACCCCGCACTTCGAGTACGTCGCTGCCGAGGTGAGCAAGGGCATCGCGAAGGTCTCGCTCGACACCGGCGTGCCGGTGCTCTTCGGTGTCATCACCGCCGACACGATCGAGCAGGCGGTCGAGCGCGCGGGCACGAAGGCCGGCAACAAGGGGTGGGAGGCGGCGCTCGCCGCGATCGAGATGGCGACGCTCACGCGCACGCTCTGAGAGGGCTTCGGCGCGGGGAGATGCGCTCCCTGACCAGCGGAAACGGCGCGAGGCCCCGTCTGCCGTGCGGCGGGCGGGACCTCGTGTGCGGCTGGGTCAGATCCAGTGGGCCCTCGCCACCCGAGTGGCTGTCGACCATGGATCCGGCTCCCCCAGTCAACGCCTCCGTCTCCGAAGGCGGACGCCCATAGTAGCGGGTAGGTCGCGTGGATACAATCGGACACTCGTTCGATTCGACCAAGTGACGCCGCGGCGCGCTGCGCGGACAGGATGCGGCGACGAACGGGCGGTATCTGGCGACGGGGGCGTGCAAGCCGGGTGGGGCGGATGCATGTTGACAGCGTGCGCGATGGGGGTAAGATGCAATCACTACTGATTCAGTAGGGATTACGACGGGAGTCCGCGTGCGCCTGACGGCAAAGAGCGAGTACGGCGTGCTTGCCGCGATAGACCTTGCGTGCGTCTACGGGAGCGGCCCTGTGAGTGCGCGAGAGGTGGCTGAGCGGCGCAACATCCCCGCGCGCTTCCTCGAGCAGCTGCTCGTCTCGCTTCGTCGCGCGGGCCTGGTGGCGGCGGTGCGCGGTGCGCGGGGCGGCTTTGTGCTCTCGCGTGATCCGTCGTCGATCACGGTGCTCGATGTTGTCGAGGCGCTCGAGGGCCCGCTGTCAGCGAGCCTGTGCGACGGCGAGCGCGGCGAGCTGTGCGGGCAGGCCGGCGCGTGCGCCGCCGCGCCCGTGTGGGCACGGGCCACCGATGCGCTGCGCGGCGTCTTCGCTTCGACGACCATAGCGGACCTTGCGGGCGACCAGACCCGCTTCGACGGCGACGCGCCCGTGAGCGGCCGGGCCGCCTCGTAGACGGGAGAGTGGAAGTGATGCAGACGCGCTACTTCGACTACGCGGCGACGACCCCGGTTGACGCCCGGGTGCTCGACGCGATGCTGCCGTTCTTCAACGAGCGCTATGGCAACCCCAACTCCCTCTACGCGCTCGGGCGCGACGGCTACCGTGCGCTCGAGGAGGCGCGAGAGCGCGTCGCCGCGGCCATCGGCGCGACACAGCCGAACGAGCTGCTCTTCACCGGCTGCGGCACTGAAAGCGACAACGCGGCACTCAAGGGCGTCATGGCGCGGCTTGCGCCGGATGGCGGCGCTCACGTGGTCGTGTCCTCCTACGAACACCATGCGGTGCTGGAGCCGGCGCACTGGCTCGAGAAGCACGGTCACGAGGTCACCTACCTCGCGCCGCGCCCCGATGGGCACATCCACGCGGCGGACCTCGAAGGTGCTATGCGTCCCAACACGAAGCTTGTCTCGGTCATGCACGCGAACAACGAGATCGGCGCCGTCAACGACATTGCGGCGCTGTCTGCCGTCGCGCACGCCGGCGGGGCGCTCATGCACACTGACGCGTGCCAGAGCCTTGGCAAGGTGCCCTTCGACGTGGGTGCGCTCGGCGTGGACGCCGCGTCGTTCTCGGGGCACAAGATATACGCGGCGAAGGGCGTGGGAGCGCTCTACCTCAAGCGCGGCACCCCGTTCGAGTCCCAGCTCACGGGCGGGAGCCAGGAGTTCAAGAAGCGCTCGGGAACGCAGAACGTGCCCGGTGCCGTGGGTTTCGCGACCGCCCTCGACATCATGATCGCGGACATGCCAGACGAGTCCGTTCGCCTGGCAGCCCTGCGCGACCGGCTCATCGAAGGGATCACCGGCGCTCTTGAGAACACCGAGGCCACAGCACCCGGCGGCGAGCGGCTTCCCAACATCGCGCCGCTGCTCATCAAGGGCGTCGAGGGCGAGGCGATGCTGCTCCAGCTCGATGCGAAGGGCATCGCGGTCTCGACCGGCTCTGCGTGTTCGTCCGGCTCACTCGAGCCGAGCCATGTGCTGATCGCCTGCGGCGTCCCGCAGGAGATCGCCCACGGCAGTGTTCGCCTTTCTCTAGGGCGCTTCACGACCGAGGAGGACGTCGACTACTTCCTCGAGGTCTTCCCGCCGATCGTCGAGCGTTTGCGGGCGATGTCGCCTGTCTACGAGCGGATGTTCGGCTCGAAATGATCGAATCACCGTCGAAGGGAATGTGCTGACGTGCTGTACTCGGACAAGGTCATGGAACACTTCAACGATCCGCGAAACGTCGGGGTCATTGAGGACGCCGACGGGATCGGAGAGGTGGGCAACCCCGTCTGCGGCGACATGATGAAGATCACGATCAAGGTCGACGACGCTGAGCGGATCTCAGACATCCGCTTCCAGACACTCGGGTGCGGAGCCGCGATCGCGACGAGTTCCATCGTCACCGAGATGGCGAAGGGTATGACCCTGACGGACGCCGCGCACATCACCAAGCAGCAGGTCGCCGACGAGCTGGGTGGTTTGCCGCCCGCCAAGATGCACTGTTCCGTGCTCGCAACAGACGGCTTGAAGGTCGCGGTCGACGACTATCTGGTCAAACACGGGCGCGAGCCCATCTCCGGTGAGATCAAGACCGCGGACCCGAACTTCGACCCGCACGGCGAAGAGGACCACGACCACGGCGAGGACTGCGAGGCCTGAGCCGGGACGGAGGGGTCCGTGGCACTCGTCTGGGTGGCGATGAGCGGGGGTGTGGACTCCTCCGTCGCGGCCGCGTTGCTGCTCGAGCAGGGCCACCGCGTTGTCGGCGTGACGATGCAGCTATGGCCGAGCGGCGACGAGGAGGGCGGTTGCTGTTCGGTTGCTGCTGTGCGCGACGCGCGCCGCGTCTGCGACACGCTCGGCATCGACCACTACACGCTCAACTACCGTGAGCTCTTCGAGCGCAAGGTGGTCGAGGAGTTCGCGCACGCATACGAGCGCGGCCGCACGCCGAACCCCTGCATCGCGTGCAACGCTGAGCTGAAGTTCTCAGACCTGCTCGCCAAGGCGCTTACGGCGGGCGCCGACGCGCTCGCGACAGGGCATTACGCCCGCATCGTCACCGTCGGGGGCGCGCCGCGGCTTGTGCGCGGCGCGGATGGGGACAAGGATCAGAGCTACTTCCTATACCGCATGACGGCGCCGCAGCGCGAGCGCGTGATGTTTCCCGTGGGTGAGCTGCGCAAGAGCGACGTGCGCGCCTTCGCGTCGCGCCTCGGGCTCCCGGTCGCCGCGAAGGCCGAGAGCCAGGACACGTGCTTCGAGGTCGAAGGTTCGTATCTGGGCGTGATCGAGCGGCACGCGCGCGACGCGCTCGTCCCCGGCGAGATCGTCGATGCGCACGGCCGCGCGCTAGGGCGCCACGGAGGCATCGCGCACTACACCATCGGGCAGCGCAAAGGCCTCGGGATAGGGGGGCTTTCCGAGCCACTCTATGTCACTGGGATCGACGCCGCAGCCAATCGGGTCATCGTTGGGAAGCGGCACGAGCTCGCCGTGGTTCGCGTCGAGGCGGACGATCTCGTCTGGCACGATTCCGGCGAACCGCGCGACGTGGCGCTCGAGGCGACGGTGCGCTACCGCGGCGAGGCGCGCCCGTGCCGGGTTACCGTTGCGAGCGGCCTGATTACCGCCCGCTTCGACGAGCCGCTCTTCGGCGTGGCACCGGGTCAAGCGCTCGTCTGCTACCGTGATGACGTCGTCGTCGGCGGTGGGGTGATCACGTGCGCGAACTGATCGATTGTCACGTACACACCGCCGCGTGCGGGCACGGCTCAGGGAGCGTCGCGCAGATGGTGTCCGCGGCGGTCGTCGCCGGCCTCGCCGGCGTCGTCATGACCGAGCACCTGCCGTTGCCCGACGCGCTGAACCCTGGCGGCTCCTTCGCGCCGTCCGATGACGCCTTCCGCGCCTACGTGGCCGACGTCCGCTCGATGGCTGAGCGCGTGAAGGGCATCGACGTGGTGCTGGGCGCCGAGGCGGATTGGCTGCCGCACCGCCCAGAGACCATGGAGTCCCAGCTGGCACTGGTCCGCGAGTGCGGGGTCGCGGTTCTGATGGGAAGCGTACACTGCTTGGGCGACTGGCCTTTCGACAGCCCCAACCACTTGGGAGAATGGGACACGCGCGGTGCCGATGCGGTCTTCGCCGACTACTTCAGGGTATGGTGCGAGGCGGCTTCCAGCGGCCGCTTCGACGTGATGGCACATCCGGACCTTCCGAAGAAGTTCGGGCACCGGCCGTCGTTCGATGTTTCTCGCGTCTACGACGAGATGGCCACCGCCGCGCGCGACGGCGGCGCCCTCATCGAGGTGTCGACAGGCGGCCTCAGGAAGCCGGTGGGTGAGCTCTATCCGGGCCACGACCTCCTGCGGGCGTTTCGGTCCGCCGGGGTCGACGCGACGGTCGGCTCCGATGCGCATACGCCCGGCGAGGTCGCGTACGGCCTCGACGCGGCGTACGACGCGCTCACCGCCGCTGGCTACACGCGTGCCGGACTGCCGCTGGGAGGGGGAGAGGTGAGATGGATCGACATAGCCGCGTAGTGCGCGTCTCGGACGTGGAGCGAGCGCTTGCGCACGCGTTCCCGCCAGAGCGCGCTGAGGAGTGGGACCGTGTGGGGCTGCTCGCGGGAGATCCGGATGCTGTGGTCAGCGGCGTGCTGCTTGGGCTCGACCCGTCACGTGAGGCGATCCACGACGCTGTCGCGACCGGTGCGAACGTGCTCGTGACGCATCATCCGGCGTTTCTGACGTCGCCCATCTCGGTGCGCCCGGGAAGCGGCGGTGTCGGCGTGTTGTTCGATGCCCTCACCCATGGGGTCGCGCTCGTGTGCGCGCACACGAATCTCGACCGGGACCGCCGGGCCCAAGAGATCGCCGCGCGGCTGCTCGGACTCGAGCCGCTCCGTGCGCTCGAGCGCGCGACCCAGCCGCGCGCTTTCGTGACCGTCTACGTGCCACAAGAAGCTGCGTTTGCGGTAACCGACGCTATGGTGACGGCCGGGGCTGGGCGCATCGGCGACTACGTGGGGTGCTCCTTCTCCGCCCCGGGCGTTGGCGTTTTCACGCCGGCGGCCGAATCGAGTCCGTGCACTGGAACGCCGGGCCAGCGCTCGTCCGCCGACGAACTCCGTGTCGAGGTCGTCTGTCCGCGCAATCTGGTGGGGACGGTCGTCGCGGCCGCTGCGGCTGCGCACCCGTACGAGGAGCCCCTCGTCACGGCTGCTGACATCGTAGTCACGCCCAACGCCAACGCGCTTGGCATGGTGTGCCGGGTCTCCGGCGCTTCGGTCACACTCGCAGAACTCGCCGCAACGGCCGCTTCAGCGTTCGGCTCGCGGCCGCGGGTGTGGGGCGAGCCCGGCCGTCGGGTAGGGACAGTCGCGACCGCGACCGGTTCGGCGGGCTCCCTCGTACCGGCCGCCGCAGCTTCGGGTGCGGACGTCTTGGTGGCCGGAGAGGTGCGCTATCATGACGCCCTGGACGCTCTTGACCGGGGGCTCTGCGTCATCGAGGTCGGTCACGACGCCTCCGAGTGGCCACTCGTCGAGCTTCTTGAGAAGGCCGTTGTCGCAGGTAGTGGAGTCGACCCGGCGCTCGTCAAGCGTCGCCCGCCTACCGTCCGGTGGTGGGTCGCAGGCCAGTAGGAAGGCGGAGAGGAATGGCGGGTCCTGCCACGGTGCTACTCGAGCTCCAGGCTACCGACATCGAGATCATGCGGGCCGAGAAGCGTCTCGAGGAGCTGCCGGAGAAGCGCGCGATCCTTGAGGTGCGCTCCAAGATCCGTGACACGGACGCCCTGAAAGTGAAGGCCGAATTGCTGGTCCGCAAGTTGAGCTCGGAGCTCAAGGCCCGCCAGGACGAGATCGCGACACACACCCTGAAGCTCGAGGTTGAGCAGTCGAAAGTGATGCAGACCGCCGATCACCGCCAGATCCAGGCCCTTACCCGCGAGATGGATGGGCTCACGCGGCGGGTGGACAAACTCGAGATGGAGTCGCTTCAGTACATGGAGCGGATCGAGAAGGCCACCGCCCAGCTCGACGTGGTCAACTCCCACAGCGCGAAACTCGCCGAACAGGAGAGCGCGCTTATCGAGCGCTACCGCACCGCCGGCGGCGGCGTGCAGGCCCAGATCGCGGGGTCGAAGCAGCGCCGCGAACGTCTTGCCGCCTCGCTCGACCCCTCAACGCTGTCCGCGTACGAGAAAGCCCGCGACGCCAAGGGCGGAGTGGGAGTGGGAAGCCTCGACGGTTCCATGTGCACCGCGTGCCACATGTCCCTGCCCGCCGAGCGCGTCGCCGAGCTTCGTGACGGCGACGACGTGGGAATCTGCCCGGCGTGCCGCCGTCTGATCGTAGTTCGCGCAGAGGACACCGCGTGAGTGGAGCGGTGCTCCGGACCGACGGCGGATCGCGCGGAAACCCCGGCCCGGCCGGCGCCGGCTTCGTCATAGAGCGCGACGGAGAAGTCGTCTGCTCGGGCGGGTGGTTCTTGGGCGACACGACGAACAACGTCGCCGAGTACGAGGCGCTCATCTGGGGACTCGAGAACGTCGCGGCGTTGGGAGTCCGCCGGGTCGATGTGCGCGCGGACAGCGAACTCGTCGTCAAGCAGATCCACGGCCTGTACCGCGTCAAGAACGCGAACCTCAAGCCGCTGTTCGTACGCGCGAAGGAGCTACTGCGCTCATTCGACGAGTGGTCGATCGTGCACGTGCGCCGTGAAGACAACGCCGCAGCGGATGAGCTGGCGAACGCCGCCATGGACGAGCGCGGTGTGGTGGGCACCCCCCGGTGCGTGCCGGGCCAGGACCCTGGCGGCCAGGGCGCGCTGTTCTGAGAGGAGGGGCGTTGCCTACGTACGAACTGACTGTGAAGAGCCACTTCGACGCAGCCCACAGCCTGTATGGCTATCCTGGTGACTGCCGAAACCTGCACGGACACACGTGGGATGTCGAAGTGACGGTCGCCGCGTCGGTGCTTGACGAGATCGGTATCGTCTACGACTTCACCGCACTCAAGGACGACCTTCGTCGTGTGCTCGAGACCTACGACCACACGCACATCAACGAGGTCGAGCCGTTCACGAGTGTGAGTCCGACGGCGGAGAACCTGGCGCGGGTGATCTGTGAGCGTCTTTCCCAGACTGTGGACCCGCGGGTGCGCGTGGTCGAGGTGGCCGTCTGGGAGTCGCCGATTGCGCGCCTCGTGTACCGGCCGTAGCACGGGACTCACGGCTGCACGGAGAGCGCGCCACCGTGTGAGGTCAACGGGCGCGCAAACGATCGGCGCGCGCGAACGCAGAGATAGCAGCGGGATAGGGGCGAGAATAGAGGTGTCCCGAGAAACCTCGCCCGCAAGTCTCCTACTCGAACCGGCCTCCCACACCCCTTGCGGAGCGCCCTTTCGGGTTTCCCTCCTTCGAGGCCCCGTCTCCGGGCGGCCACCTCACGGCTTGCCGACCTTCTCGGGTCCCTCTCCGGCGGCTACTGGTACACCATCTTCCGGAGTCTTGCTGCGTCCGACTTCTCGGGACAAGACGTAATGTACCCAGACCCGAAGCGGGTGTCAACGAGGTTTCTGGAGAATTGCGATATTCCTGCCTAACGGACGTTCTGATTGTACGAAAGGCAGCTAATGCGCGCCGAACGGCAAGTCTCCGACAGCACGCTCCTGCGGGTGGCGAATAGGCGCTTGAACGCATACCATTGAGACTGTGCAGACGGTACCGCCCCTTGCGGAGGTCCTTTCCCATGCCAACGGCGACGCTCGAAGAGTACCTGGAGACCATCTACAAGCTGGGCGAGGAGGGGCCGGTGAAGCCGTCCCGGATCGCCGAAGCGATCGGTGTGTCGGGCCCCACGGTCACAGCGACGCTGCGCCGCCTGGAGTCCCACGGTCTCGTCTTGCGCGAAGGCACCGATGTCGTACTCACTGGCGAGGGCCTGGAGCGCTCTCTCGACATCGTACGCAAGCACCGCGTCGCTGAGCGCTTCCTGGTCGACGTGTTGAGTCTCGACTGGGAAGCTGCGCACGAGGACGCTTGCCTTCTGGAGCACGCGCTGTCCCCGCGGGTGCTCGAGGCGCTTGAGGCATTCCTGGGCGACCCCACGGTATGTCCGCACGGACATCCCATCCCGTCGGCCGCCGGCCGCGTCTCCGTTGAGGCGGGCTCGCTGCTCGCCAACTGCGAAGTGGGCTTGACCGCGCGCGTTCTCCGCGTCCCCGAGACGGGCAACGTGCTCGCGTACCTTGGCGAACTGGGGCTTCGCCCCGGAGCGGAAGTGGAGATCGTCGCGGCCGAGCCGTCACGCGGCCCGCTCACGGTGCGGGTCGACGGCGTCACGCGCGCCATCTCACACGAGATCGCTTCGGCGGTCATCGTGGAGGGGTGCGCGTTGTGAAGCGCTACGGCATCGTCGGGAAGTTCGCGTTCCAAAGCCTCGTCTTCGTCATCGTCATGGGCGGTCTGTTAGGCATCGTCCTCACGGTCGCGGTGCGCTCTGTCTTCATCGAGAACGCCGGACGCACCGCGCAGACCATGGCCAACGCGATCGTGCTCGACCACATCGGCGACATCGACCTTGGTGAGTACCCCGTCCCCGGTGACCTCAAGCGCACCCTCGACGTCATGCTGGACGAGGATCTGTCCCAGGCTGAGATCACGACGATCAAGCTCTGGAACGACCAGGGAGTCCTCCTGTACTCGTCGGACGGAGAGGACGTCGGGGAATCGTTCGCTCACCATCCGCCGGTCGCCGGCGCGCTGTCCGGAACCGTCCAGGTCGAGCTGGCGACGAAGGCCGACGATGAGAACCGCGCGCAGTTCGAGCGGGAAGGGCGCGTGATCGAGGTCTATGCCCCCTTGACACGCGGCGACGAGGTCATCGGCGTGTTCGAGATCTACCAGCGCTACGCGCCACTCGCCTCGACGATGAACCAGCTCATCGCCCTTGTCTGGCTGATAATCTTCGCCGGGTCGGTGCCCGCGTACTTCCTGCAGCTGAGGCTGGTGCAGCGCACAGCCGATGAGCTCGTGAGCACGGAGGGGGCGCTCGCCGAGGTCAACGATCGGCTGAGGCGCTCGCTCGAGGACATGGAGCTCCATTCTCTCGGCACGCTTCAGGCGCTGGTTGCCGCCGTTGATGCGAAGGACAGTTACACGGCACGGCATTCCATCGCGGTGACCGACTACGCAGTCGCGATCGCGCGGCGCTTGGGGTTGAGCGAGGCGGACGTGGTCGACATCGAGCGCGCCGGCCTGTTGCACGATGTCGGCAAGATCGGCACCCCCGAGGCGATCCTGCTCAAGCCCGACAAGCTGAGTGACGAGGAATTCGAGACCGTGACGGAGCACTCGGCGATGGGCGGCCACATCATCGAGTCAGTGCCGTTCCTGGCTGCGCTCATGCCCACGATTCGGAGCCACCACGAGCGCTGGGACGGCAGCGGCTACCCCGACGGGCTTGCAGGCGAACAGATACCGCTGGGCGCGCGCATACTTTCTGTGGCGGACGCCTTCGATGCGATGACGTCGGAGCGTCCGTACCGTCTCCCGGTTTCGATCGAGGTCGCGCGCGCCGAGCTCGTGCGCTGCGAGAACTGCCAGTTCGACGCCAACGTGGTCCAGGCGATGCTCGCCGCGCTCGACGGGGGAGACGCTCAGGTCGTCGTACACGCCGAGGCTGTTCGCAGGCTGAGCCGCGAGGCTGTGCACGACTGAGAGGGCTCCCGTCTGGCCGACGGATTCCCGCCGACGCGGCCCACTAGCCCCGCCTGATTCGGCCGTACGGGCGTCATTCCTTCTTGAGATACGAACATATGTTCGGTATACTGGTGGCGTAACCCGCGATGTCGTGCGTGCCCGCGATGTCGCACCGTCGCCGGAGGTGCCGTGGGCCGCAACGCCGCCATCAAACGTTTCAGCGCCACGCGCCCTGGTCAGCCCCTCGAGCTCTACCCGCGCACATCGAGCCGGCGCCCCGTGCTGCTCGAGCTCCTCGCGAGTCCATGGATCGTCCGTGCATCCGATCTCGTGGTACTGGACGGCTCATGGGCGGCCAAGCATGTCTTCGAGGACGTGGCCGTCGAATGGGACGCCGAGCACGGACGTCCTGCCGCGTTTCAACGAGGGCCGAAGCGCTACCCGGTTGACGCGCTCCTGCAGACCTGGGCCGCGGAGCGTGTGTGGTGGGATCCCCGGCGCCACGTGTCACGCCGCTACTGGCGGGTGCTGTCACGCGGCGGCGTCTACGACCTCGCGTTCGACCGCTGTGACGGCTCGTGGCGCCTCGTTGGCATCCAGGATTAGCGGGGAGTCGCGATGTCTTCAGCGGGTTTCGTCCACCTCCACGTCCATTCGAACTTCAGCTTCATGGACGGTGCGTGCCCGCTTGACGCGCTCATCGAGCGCGCCTCAGACCTTGGGATGCCGGCGCTTGCGCTCACCGACCACCAAGGCCTCTCGGGGGCGATCCGCTTCTACCGCGTGTGCCGCAATGCGGGAGTCGCGCCCATCATCGGCTGCGAAGTCGTCGTCGAGACGGTGGGCGTGCTCGGTGATGAGGCGGACCTCGCTCCCGAGGCGCGCCTCGCGCTACCCGCCCGCACAGGCTTCGGCCGCGCGTCGGCGGTAGGCTTCCACCTGACGCTCCTGGCGCGTGATTTCACCGGGTACCGTAACCTCTGTAGGCTGCTATCGCGTGCGCACCTGCGCGGACCCGATGTGGACAGCGTCGTCACGCTCGCGGACATCGAACGCTTCAGTGAAGGCATCATCGGGCTGTCCGGATGCGGGAACGGCGAGACGGCGCGCGCGGTGGCGAACGGTCGTCCGGGCCGGGCGCGTTCGGCGCTTATGCGGTTCGCCGGCTGCTTCGAGCCGGGGGCGCTCTTCGTCGAGCTCGTACACCCGCTGACCGCCGAGGGCCCCCGCCTCGTGGGCGGGCTCATCGAAGCCGCCGGCGACGTGGGACTGCCGGTCGTCGCGACGAACGACGTCCACTACCTGCGTCCCGGCGGCCACCGTCTCCACGACGTGCTCGCGGCGTGCGGCGCGCGCACGGCGCTGCCGGGCCCGTTCGACCGGCCCAACGCCGAGTTGTGGCTCAAACCCGCCGCCGAGATGCGCCGGCTCTTCAGTGGCTGCGAGCGGGCGTGCGACGCCACGCTCGAGATCGCGTCGATGTGCGCCGAGTTCGAGCTGCCGCTTGGGCAGTTCCACTTTCCGGGGGCGGACCTGCCGCACGGGGAGACCGCGTACTCGGTGCTCGCGAAGGAGGCCTGGCGCGGGCTCGAGCGGCGCTACACTCCCATGGTGCCTGAGGCCATCCGCCGCCTCTCGCACGAGCTCGCGCTCATCGGTGATATGGGCTTTCCCGAATACTTCATCGTCGTGAAGGAGATCGTCGACTTCGCGCGCTCGCAGGGCATCCGCTACAGCGGGCGGGGGAGCGCCGGCGACAGCATCGTGAGTTACGCGCTTGGGATCACCGACGCCGACCCGGTCGCCCACGACCTTCTGTTCGAACGCTTCCTGAACCCCGAGCGGCGCCAGATGCCCGACATCGACGTCGACTTCGATTCGGCGCGCCGCGACGAGGTCATCGACTTCATCTACCGCAGGTTCGGACGCGAGCACGTCGCGATGGTCGCCACGGTGAACACGACGACGGCGCGAAGTGCGGTGCGCCTGGCCGCGCGCGCGTTCGGACTCCCCATCGCGGAGGTCAACGCGCTCTCGCGCTATCTGCCGTGGGTGAGCGCACGCAAGATCCGCGAGGTGCTCGATACCTATCCCGAGTGCCGCGACCACCCGTTGCACGATGCGCGCTACGAGCAGATCCTTGAGATCGCCGAACAGCTCGATCACACGCCCACGCACCTAGGCACGCACCTGGGAGGCTTCATCATCACGCGCGACCCGATCGCGAGCTGGACACCGCTCCAGTGGGCGGCGAAGGGCACGGTGGTCTCGCAGTACGACAAGGACGACATCGAGGCGCTCGGCCTCGTGAAGATGGACATACTGGGACTGAGGATGCACTCGGCGATCTCTGGCGCGGTCGAACTCGCGCGTGCACGAGTGGGCGAGGACGCCGTTCCCGAGCCGTTCGAGCTGCCGCAAGACGATCCGCGCGTCTACGAGATGATCGCCGCGGCGGACAGCGTGGGGATGTTCCAGCTTGAGTCGAGCGGGCAGCGCAACCTCTCGAAGCGGCTCAAGTCGAGCCGCTTCGAAGACATCATCGCGCAGATATCGCTCTTTCGGCCCGGTCCGCTCGAGGCCGAGATGATCACGCCGTTCATCCGGCGCCGACACGGGCTCGAGCCGGTCACCGTTCCACATGAGGCGATGCGCGACGTGCTCGCGGACTCCTACGGGGTCATCGTCTACCAGGAGCAAGTGCTGCTCGTGGCCCGCGAGGTGGCCGGGTTCACGCTCGCTGAAGCCGACTCACTCAGGCGTGCGATGACGAAGGAGCGCAGCCGCGAGCAGATGGAGGCGATTCGCGGGCACTTCCTCGAGCGTGCGCTCGATCGCGGGGTCGACGCCGAGGTCGCGTCCGAGGTCTTTCGGCAGCTCGAAGGGTTCGCCGCCTACGGCTTCAACAAGGCGCACGCGGCGTGCTTCGCAGTTGTCAGCTACGCGAGCGCGTGGCTGCGCACCTACTTCCCGGCCGAGTTCGCGTGCTCGATCCTCAACCATGAACCCATGGGCTTCTACACGCCTCGCCTTGTCGTGAACGACGCGCGGCGCCACGGTATCGCGATCCGTGGGCCGCACGTCAACGCGAGCCTTGGGGAGTGCACCGTCGAAGACGAGGGTGCCGCGATCCGGGTGGGGCTTGCGGGCGTGCGCGAGATGACCACACGGCTGTGCGGGGCCATCGAGCGCGAGCAAAGAGTACGTCCGTTCGCGGACGTGGCGGACTTCCTGCGCCGGACGCGCGCGGAGCTTCCCGCAGCGCTCGCGCTCGTGCGGGTGGGGGCGCTCGACGGACTAGGCGTCACGGAGGCAGGCCGCCCGCCCACGCGCGACGAGATGCTCGCGCTCGTACCTGAGCTCAAGGCGGTCATCGCGCGCGAGGGCGTCTCGGGTGACG
>JBBIJX010000018.1:0-29738 GCA_037445775.1 Actinomycetota bacterium | reverse complement strand
TGCTCTTCCGATCTGCGCCGGGTACATCACTCACTGCCGCGCAGACGAGCCCGCCGGTGCACGATTCGGCGAACGCGAGGGTGAGTGCGCGTTCGGTGGTCCGTCTGACAAGCGTCTCAGCCAGCGACGCGCCGTCGGTCGCGTAGCACGAGTCGCCGAGAGCATCGGCGACGTCCGCGGCCGCACGAGCGAGACCCTCGGGACCCGCACCCTCGTCGAAAAGCACGACACGGACGTCTCCGGGCCTTGCTAGAACGGTCAGCCGGACTCCCGTGTGATGTGCGAGTGCTCGAGCAGCGGCGACCTGGGCATCTGACTCTGTCCTACCGGTGACGCCCAGCTCGCGCGGCTCAGCGTTGGTTGCCTCGAAGCGCTCCAGCAGCGAAGCGAGCATGGGCCGCATCTCGACCGGCGGCCCCGGAAGGAGCGCCACAAGCCCCGTCGGGGTGGTGATGACCAAACCCGGTGCGGTGCCGGTGACCATGTCTATCACCTCCGCTCCGGCGAGCACATCGGCCTGCACGAGGACCTGCGCGGCGGCCTCAGGGTCGCCATGACGGGCGACGGCTGGCTGTAGCAAGCCCACGAGACGGGCGTCGCGTACGAGTGGGATCCCGAGCGCTTGGGACGCCGCCTCGCGAGTCACGTCGTCATGCGTCGGCCCGAGGCCGCCTGTCGTGACCACAAGAGAGTGGTCGTGAACGAGTCTGCGGATGGCGGCGGCGACCTCATCGACGTCGTCACCCACACTGACGAGTTCGGTGACCGCGAACGCTCTGCCGGACAGCGCGCGCGCAATCTCGGCGCTGTTTGTGTCGAGGCGAAATCCCGACGTGAGTTCCGACCCGACGGTGAGCACTGCCGCGGTGCGGCGGGTCACGAGTCCCCCTGTCGCCCGGGAGCGTACGGGTCCGCATGAGAGATGGAGGAGGTGATGTCGTCGCCGGTCCACGGGCCGATGAGCACCGCTGCAGCGTGCTTGAAGTAGTCGACCATCGAAGCGATCGTGGCGACGACTGCGGCAGCCATGACGGTCCATGCGGCCACTTCGAATCCGACACCGGACCACGGGGTGGCAGTCTCGATGGCCGCGGAGTCCTTCACGAGGAACATCACGATCGCGACGATCTGGAGGACCGTCTTGATCTTGCCGTACCCCGAGGCAGCGATGACCGTACCCTCGGCAGACGCGACCATCCTCAAACCGCTCACTATGAACTCGCGGGCGATGATCACGAATGCGATCCACGTCGGCAGGACGGCGAGCTCGATGAGCGCGAGTAGGGCGGCCGTCACAAGGAGTTTGTCTGCGAGCGGGTCGACGAGCCTGCCGAACGTCGTGATCTCGTTGCGTGAGCGGGCCAGGTAGCCGTCCACGCCGTCGGTGGCCGCGAGCAACGTGAATACCGTCGCTGCGATCCACGGTTTGGCCTGCTCCGCCCATTCAGGTGAGCCGAGCCATGCGGGCCAGTCGGCGAGCAGCAGGAACAGGAAGGCCGGAATCAGGACCATGCGGGCGACGGTCACGGTGTTCGCCGGCGTCATGAGGGGGTTCCTGCGCGTCATCTAGAGCACCTCGCCCTCCAGATCGTAGCCGAGCGTGTCCACGATGCGTGCCCGTACGATAGCACCAACCTCGCCGCGGTCGAGCATGACGATGCCGTCGATCTCGGGCGCCTGCCCGCGCCATCTACCGATCAGAGTGCCGTCGTCAGGGTCGATGCCCTCGACGAGCACGTCGAGCACATCCCCTATCCGAAGCTCGGCACGGCGCGTCCCGATTCCATCAGCGAGGTCGCGAAGGCGCTGCGCGCGCGCTCGGCGCGTGCGCAGCGGTACCGCATCGGAGAGCGTCGCTGCAGCGGTGCCGTCTTCAGGGGAGAATGCGAACACTCCCACGTAGTCGAAGCATGCGTCGTCGAGGAACCGGTGCAACACGCGCACATCTTGGCGCGTCTCGCCGGGGAAGCCAGCGATGAGCGTCGTTCTCAAGACGACGGCGGGCAGCACGGTCCGGATTCGCTCGATGAGCCGCAGGTAGCGTGTTGCATCCCCGCTCCGCCCCATGCGCCGAAGTACTGAGGGGCTCGCGTGTTGGAGCGGCATGTCGAGGTAGTGGCAGACACGCCCAGAGGCGGCCATCGCCCGCAGCAGCTCCTCGGTGATGCCGTCGGGCTGTGCATACATGATCCGCAGCCACTCAAGACCGGGCGTCTCGGTGAGTAAGGTGAGGAGTGTCGCCAGTGTGACCTTATCGGGAAGGTCGATGCCGTACGAAGTGACGTCCTGCCCGATCAAGACGAGTTCCTTCGCGCCCCGTGCCACGAGGTCCCGCGCTTCCGCGATGATGTCGTTGGGAGTGCGGCTACGATACGGACCACGAATCGCCGGGATAGTGCAGTAGGCGCACGTTCGGTGACATCCGTCCGAGACCTGGAGATAGGCGGATGGCCCGGGTGCGGTTCGTTGCGCCGGGGCGGCGTCCGGGATGCCGGAGTCACGGCCCGTGAGGCGCGCGATGACATCAAGCAGGCGTCCCTCGTCGGCGACGGGCAGGAAGTCGTCGACCTCCGGCATCGTCGACGCGAGGTCCGCTCCGTATCGGCTAACCATGCATCCGGCGACGATGACGCGCCGGCCTTGTCCATCGTGCGCAACCAAGACGTCGAAGATGGTCTCGATCGATTCTTCGGTGGCGTCCCGGATGAACGAGCACGTGTTCACGACCACGATGTCGGCCCCCTCGACGTCGTCGACCAGCTCGTATCGTGACGCCTGCACCGCGGCGCGCATGCGATCCGAGTCGACCTCGTTCTTCGGGCAGCCCAGAGTGACGAAGGCGACGCGTGGTTCGGAAGGCGTGGTCATGAACTAGCGGTAGTTCGTGTACTGGAGAGGGATACCGTAATCCTGCTCTTTGAGGAACGCGATGACCTTCTGAAGCTCGTCACGACTCGCAGAGAAGACCCTCAGCTTGTCTCCCTCGATCTGGACCTTCGCCTTGAACTTCTCGTCGCGGATGTCCTTATTGATCTTGCGGGCGAGGTCGGTCTCGATGCCCATGACGAGCGTGCCCGTGAGGCGAACCGTTCCCCCGCTGGCGGCCTGCGGCGCGCTCCACGACACCGCCTTGAGGTCGATCTGACGCCGAACGAGCTTCGTGTTCAAGACGTCGATGACCTGACGAGCGATGAAGTCCGAAGGGGCGCCCAGCGTGAACGTCTTGTCGGACTTGCTGAAGCTCAGCGTGGCGCCGGAGTCCTTGAGGTCGTAGCGCTGGACGAGCTCCTTGGCGGTCTGCTGGTAGGCGTTGTCCACCTCTTGGAGGTCGACTTCTGAGACGACATCGAAGCTGGAGTCCTTGGCCATTATCAGTCCTTTCCGTGAGGGTCAGGGCGAGTCGGATGCGTTCAGCACGACGGTGGGAGTGTCGCCCTTCGGGATCGTGATCTGCTTCCCGTCTTGCAGCACCGTCACCTCGGACGGCCTGCCGATCTTGATGGAAGCCGTCCGTGCGACCTCATAGGTCTTGGCCTGCCCACCTGTGAGAGTGCCTTCGTAAGCCTTGCGATCGTCGACTGTGATGAGCAGCCATGATGCGCCTGTGGGCGAGACACGGACCTCGACGGTGAAAGGCAAGACATCGTTAGGCGGCTCGCTGTCGTGATTTGCGGCAGGGGTCTCCGTCGCGTCGGGTGATGACGTCTCCTGTGGCGGCACCCTAGGCTCGGGAGGGGTGGGTTCTGGCCCGCGCCAGATGCGCGTGGCGACCCAGAGCGAGAGGGAGATCAGGGCGGCCAAGAGCAGGATCGCGACACCGGCACGCCAGGGGATGGCGTGCTGTTCGTGCCGGGAGACGACCGCTTCGGAGATCTGCGGCAATGACAGGTCAGATGCGCTC
Source organism: Actinomycetota bacterium (assembly GCA_037445775.1). Taxonomy (GTDB): domain Bacteria; phylum Actinomycetota; class Coriobacteriia; order Anaerosomatales; family PHET01; genus JBBUX01. Next base: position 25,837 of record JBBIJX010000018.1, on the reverse strand, counting down.
GGTGCTCCGGATTCGGCCTTGTGCATGGCGAGCAGGGGAACCGGGTCGAGTTCGAGGTAGCGTGCGTAGCTGGATATGTAGCCTCGAACGTAGCCGGGGGCTGGAAGCTGGCCGTAATCCCCCCTTTCGAGCGCGCTGAGCAGGCGTGCCCGGATGCGCGTAGCGGCTTCTGCCTGCTCGAGCGTGACACCGAGCGACTGACGCCGTTCCTTCAGCGTGTCGCCGAGAGTAGCCACGTCAGAACCCCTCGCCTTCAGCGTCTTCGCGCTCGAACACCTTGAGCGACTCGAGATCTTCGATGTCGACGAGCACTTCGCGGGGCTTGGAGCCGTCGGGCGGGCCTACGACTCCCTTGGCCTCGAGCATGTCCATGATGCGGCCCGCGCGCGCGTAGCCCACCTTGAGTCGACGCTGGAGCAGGCTCGTGGAGCCAAGGCCGCTCGTCACGACGATGTCGGCCGCCTCCCACAGCAGCGGATCGTCCTCGTCCGGCCTGTCACTTCCGCCTCCTGACGCGGCGGTGACCTTAAGGTGGAGGATCTCGGTGTGGTAGTCGGGTTCGGCCTGGCCTTTCAGATGCTCGACCACCTCTTCTATCTCGGTCTCCGAAACGTAACACCCCTGGATCCTTTTGGGCTTGGGCCATGCTGGTGAGGAGAAGAGCATGTCTCCGAGCCCCACGAGTTTCTCTGCGCCCGGCTGGTCGAGCACGACACGGGAGTCGATGGCGCTCGCAACGTTGAAGGCGATGCGGTTCGTGATGTTCGCCTTGATGAGTCCGGTGACGACGTTGGCCTCGGGACGCTGCGTCGCGACGACGAGATGGATTCCCGCCGCGCGCGCGAGCTGCGCAATCCGGCAGATGGAATCCTCGACCTCTTTGGCCGCGACCATCATCAGGTCAGCCAGCTCGTCGATGACGATCACGAGGTACGGGAGTTCGGACGCACCCTCAGGGCCCTTGCCCTCTTGGATGAGTGCGTTGTACGCGCCGATGTTGCGCGTTCCCGACGCCTGGAGGACCTTGAGGCGGCGGTCCATCTCTTGCACCGACCAAGCGAGGGCGCTCGCGGCCTCTTTCGGCTCGGTCACGACCGGTACGTAGAGGTGCGGAACTCCGTTGTAAAGGGACAGCTCGACACGCTTGGGGTCGATGAGGATCAGACGAACCTCCGAGGGCGTCGAGCGCATCAGCACACTCATCAGCATCGCGTTGATCGCAACCGACTTCCCCGAACCGGTCGTGCCGCCGATGAGCAGGTGCGGCATCATGGCGAGGTCCGCTTGTACCGGATCCCCAGAGACGTCCTTGCCGATGCCGATGAGCAAAGGTCCACCCGCGCCGGCAGGAGACAGGACATCGCCCAGTGTCACCGATGCGCGGCGGACGTTCGGGACCTCGATGCCGACGAGAGCCTTTCCGGGAATCGGCGCAAGAATGCGCACGGTCGATGAGGCAAGCGCGAGCGCGAGGTCGTCAGCGAGCGCAGTCACCTTCGAGAGCCTGATGCCCTTAGCGATCTCGACCTCGAACAAGGTGACGGTGGGACCGGCGACCCAGTCGACGACACGGGCCGGGATATCGAAGGTCGCGAGGGTGTCGACGATGACGCCCGACGTAGCGGATAGCTCCTTGTCGGTGGTCCGGTGGGCAGCGGCGGAGAGTGCAGTGCGCCTAAGGAGCGTCGCTGACGGGAGGGCGAACCCCTCCATCGCGCGCGGCGCGCGCGCCGAAGGCGTCGGTACCGTCTTGCGTGAGGTCTCCGGATCCACCACAGGCTCGCTGGAGGCCCGGGTCGGCTTGCCGGGACGCGACACCGGCTCGTCGACGGACGCAACCGGGCGGGTGCGCGTGGCGCTGTCGCGAGCGTGACGCAGTTCCGTCTGTTCGTTAGAGGAACCCATGCGCTCACGCATTCCGTTCACTATGCCGGAGATCGAGAGCCCGATGATCACGAGGCCCACGATGAGAAGTCCGACGAGTACAACAGCCGCGATCGCGGGTAGCGTGAGTGTCGCGAGCATCCACGCGATGCCGCCTCCAACGTATCCGCCATAAGTCGTCACGGACGCAGGATCGACGTAGAGCGCAGGATCGGCGGCGGCCCCAGGCGTGTAGAGCGCGGTCAGCGAGATAAGAGCAACGACGACTATGCCGAGGCCCGCGCCGGTACGACCGCCGCGGACGTCGACGCGAGCGAAGAGCGACACACCCCACAGGAGCAGGCCAACCGGGATCAGGTACGCGCCTATTCCGAAGGCGAACCGAAGGGCGCTCGCCGCCGTCCCGGACGCCGGCCCAGACTCGCGTGACATTACCGCGATCATCAGGACGATAGCCGAAACGCATAGGGCGACTCCGATGATGTCGCGCCTCGAACTCTCGTCGAGCCAGCCGTGCTGGGTGTCGCGACCAGCGTCCGAGCGTGAAGACGAACTCTTCGTGGTCCGCTTGGCGCGTGAAGGACTTCGTACGCTTGTCTGTCGCTTGTTCCCCACGTCCGCCTCTCTAGATGAGTGATGACACCAACAGGATAGCGCCGAGCACGCCGGTGTAGATCGCGAATCCGTAGAGGGTGCGGCTGCGCAGGAGCCGCAGCAGGAACGAGATCGCGAAGTAGCCGCTCAGGGCCGCTGCTACAAAACCCGCAGTCGCCACGGGGAGCGGCGGGAGTGACGCAGTGCCCGTAGTCAGCGAGACGTAGTCGCGGGCGGCGGCCAGGGTGATGATAGGGATGCCAAGGGTGAACGAGAAGCGCGCTGCGTCCTCTCGCGTAAGCCCCAGAAGCATACCGGCTGAGATCGTGGATCCAGACCTGGAGAGTCCGGGCAGCACCGCCAGTCCCTGCATCAACCCCAGGAAGAGCGCGCGGCCGACGGTCAGGCGTTCAACTGTTGGCGTGCGCGTCACGAAGCGCGAGAAGTACTCACCCACGAACAGCACGAGCGAGGTCGAGCAGAACCAGACGCCCACCCAGAAGGCGGATCCAGACATGGGTTCGACGACCGGTTCGAGTGCCAGTGCCACCAGCCCGGTCGCAAAGGTTCCCGCGACCACGAGCAGGATGATTCGGCGGTCCGTTGTGGCGCGCGCACGGTTCGCGGGTGCGAGCGCGAATAGGAGGCGACACACGTCGGCCCAAAAATAGGCGTACATCGCAAGAACCGTCGCACCGTGCAGGAAGACGATGAAGGTGAGATCGGGCGAGCGTCCCAGGAGAAGGGTCGCAAGGGCGAGATGACCGTCGCTTGAGATCGGGAGGAACTCGGTCACGCCCTGGATGACGCCCAGGGCCACCGCCTCGAGAACTGACATGGATCTCAGACCTCCAGCACGATCGGGATGATCATCGGGCGTCGCTTGACGCGCTCCCAGATGAACTGGGACAGCGCTTCGCGCACCCGCCGCTGGACGACGGGCGCGTCAGTGACGCCTTCGCTCCCCGTCTTGGCGATGGCCTTCGCGACGCGCGTCCGGGCCTCCTCCAGCACGTCCCCGCTGTCGGCTAGGACTACCCCGCGGGTGACGATCTCTGGCTCTCCCGCCGGTCTGCCGGTCTTCGCGTCGATCACGACGACGACCGTGATGATGCCGTCCTGGCTCATGTGCTGCCGATCCCGAAGCACGACCTGGCCCAGGTCGCCAACGGTCAGCCCGTCGACGTAGACGACGCCGCTATCCACCCGCTCGGCGACGCGAGCCCCCTCCTCGTCGATCTCGAGGCAGTCGCCGTTCTCGAGGATGAAGACAGCGTCCTCGGGCATTCCAGTCGCGCGGGCGAGACGCGCGTGCGCGGCAAGATGACGTGTCTCGCCGTGTACAGGAACGAAGAACTCCGGCTGCGTGAGGTTGAGCATCAGCTTGAGCTCCTCAGCGGCGCCGTGTCCTGAGACGTGTACGTCGGCGGTTCCCCGGTGGACGACGTGCACGCCGGCCTTGGTCAGGCGGTTGATGACGCGGCTCACGGCCTTCTCGTTGCCGGGAACCGGACTCGCCGAGATGATCACCGTGTCGTCGCGCTCCACCGTGATGGTGCGATGGTCGCCGTTGGCCATGCGCGCAAGCGCTGAGAGCGGCTCACCCTGGCTGCCGGTGCATAGCACGACCACCTTCTCGGGCGGCAGTCCGTGAGTCTCGTAGGCGTCGACGATGTCGTCATCGCCGATCTCGAGGTAGCCCAGATCACGTGCGATCCTGGTGTTTTGGATCATGGAGCGGCCGGTCACGACGATCTTGCGTCTGTTGGCGACGGCGGCATCGCAGACCTGCTGCAACCGGTGGATGTGGCTGGCGAACGACGCGACGATGACTCGCCTGTCTGCCTGCGCCATGATCTCACGCAGCGCGGAGCCGACCTCGGCTTCCGAACGGCAGAATCCCGGGTTCTCAGCTCCCGTCGAGTCCGAGAGCAGGACCGTCACTCCGGCTTTTCCGAACTTCGACAGCGCGCCGTAGTCCGTGAGTCGTCCGTCGATGGGGGTCTGGTCGAGCTTGAAGTCGCCGGTGTGCAGCACAGTGCCCACAGGCGTACGGATGAAGACGCCGACGCCGTCGGGGATAGAATGGTTCACCGGGAAGAAGTCGAGGCCGAAGGGGCCCAAGGATACGTGTCCCGAGTCGCGGACCTCGCGGAGCTTAGGGTTCTTGATCCGGTGCTCCTCGAGCTTGCCGCGGATGAGGCCGAGTGTGAGCCGGGTGCCTAGGACCGGAACCCGTGAGTCGAGGTCGCGCAGCAGGTACGGCAGAGCACCAGTGTGGTCCTCGTGGCCGTGCGTGATGACGATGCCGCGGAGATTCTCCTTGCGTTTGAGGACGTAGCTGTAGTCCGGGAGTATCAGGTCGACACCCGGATGGTCGTCGTCCGGGAACATGATGCCCGCGTCCACAAGGATCATGTCGGAGCCGAACTCGATGACCGTCATGTTCTTGCCTATGCCGTCTAGCCCGCCGAGCGGGATGACGCGCAAGCGGTCTGGCCGCTTCGTTCGCTTCTTCTGTGTCATACGTGATTCTTCAGAGTCTCCTTAGCCACGCGCGTGAGCGCGTGCAGACGTGCGTCCTTGCGGACGCGAGCCGGTACGGTCGAGCGGCGGTGGCCCGCCGCAATCGTTCAGATCATGGGAGCACGCCGACGCGCCGCATCACATGCGCGAGCTCGGCGGTCTGCCCCTCGGTGGCTTCGACGAGCGGCAGTCGCACGCCGCCGACCGGGAAGCCCTGCAGCTCTAGACCCTTCTTCACCATGATGGGGTTGGCGGTCATGAACAGCGCCTTCATCAGCGGCAGCAGCTCGAGATGGATGCGCAGCGCGCGTGTGTGGTCGCACGCAGCCTGGGCGTCGATCATCTCCTTGAACCGCACGCCTGCGACATGAGAAAGCACCGAGATGACTCCGGTGCCGCCGAGTCCCATCATCGGCAGCGTGAGCTCATCATCTCCGGCGAATACCTCGAATGCCTCCGGCGCTTCCGCGAGCACTGCGGCGGTCTGCGAGAGGTCGGCGTTCGCCTGCTTGAGCGCGACGATGTTCTCGCAGTCCTGCGCGAGCGAGAGGACGGTCTGAGGATCGAGGTTGACGACGCAACGCCCTGGGATGTTGTAGAGGATGACCGGGACGTCAACGGCGTCGGCGATTGCACGGAAATGCCGGTACAACCCCTCCTGCGGCGGCTTGTTGTAGTAGGGCACCACAGCCATGATCGCATCGACACCGAGCGCAGCCACTTCACGGGCGAAGTGGACAGAGTCGTCGGTGCAGTTGTCGCCCGCGTTGGCGATGACCGGCGCGCGATCTCCGACGGCGTCCACCACCGCGCGGAACAGATCAAGCTTCTGGTCGTAGAAGACCGTGGGGCTCTCCCCCGTTGTGCCGCATACCACAAGCGCATCAGAACCGGTGTCGAGCAACCGCGCGGCGAGTTCAGCGGCGCGCGCTAGGTCGAGGCGGTTATCCTCGGTGAACGGAGTGACCATGGCCGTGATCATTCGGCCGAATCGTGGCGTGCTCATCTGTGTTCTCAGCCCCTCGTGGTGGCGTGCCTGACGGCGACCATTCTGGCGTGGCCCCCGCTTAGGGTATTGTGCCACAGCCGTGGTACCGCAGGCGCAGGCTGATGCCGGGGTTACCGAGGCGTCACGCCGGCGCATCGCGCTAAGCAAGGTGAAGACGGAAAGGGCCGACTGAGGATCAGGTGGTCTTCCGGTGCATGATTGTGGTCATCGCTCGCAACTTGCCCACGTGCTGCTGGCGGAGGCGCGCCAGCTCCTCCCGGCGCGACGGATCGAGCACCGCTGCCACGTAGTCGGCGAGCTCTGAGGGCTTGAAGGGCTTGGTGAAGTACTCCGCGCCGCCCTCCTCAAGTGTGTGCAGCTGCTGATCGAGGTCGCCGATGGCGGACAGGAAGATGAAGGGGATGTCCTTCGTGGACGGGTCCTTTGCGAGCCGTCTGCGGACTTCGCGCCCGTCCATCTTGGGCATCATGATGTCGCAGATGATGAGATCGGGGCGTTCTACATGAACGCGATCGAGCGCCTCTTCCCCATTGTAGGCCGGAATCACCTCGTACCCTCGTGCCGTGAGCGCGGCGGTGACCAGCTTGACGATCGAGGCCTCGTCGTCGACCGCGAGGATCCTGTTACCCATGGGTCTCCCCTGTTCGCTGTCGGTCGCCGAGCACCTCGGCGACCACATCCCCGAGAACACTCGGCGTGAATGGCTTGCACAGATACTTCACCGCGCCACGCGCCAGTCCTTCGTTCTGCTCGTATTCCTGGCTCTTCGCGGACAGCATGACCACGGGTATCGGCGCGGTCCGCGGGTCCTCCTTGAGCTTAGTAACGGCCTCGAATCCCGTCATCATCGGCATCATGACGTCCATGAGGATGAGATCAGGCCTCTCGTTCGACGCCACAGCGATGCCTTCCGGTCCGTCCTGCGCCTGGATCACCTCGTGCCCTCGCTTCTCCAGGGCGAAAGCGACCAGTCTCCGGATGTGCGGTTCGTCGTCCACGACTAGTATCCGCGGCACGGCTAGTCTCTCCCTCGCAGGACCGACTCGACGCGCTCGGCCAGGGTCTCCGGGGAGAACGGCTTGGCGACGTGCTCGGCCGCTAGCTTCAGAATGTCGATCTTGTCGTGGTCGATCCGGTGCGCGGTCATCACCACGATCGGGATGTGCTCCGTGGAGCCGTGAGACTTGACCTCCCGTATCACCTGGTAGCCGTCGATATCGGGCATCCTGAGGTCGAGAAGGATGAGATCGGGCGGCGCCGCTTCGACGGCCGCCAGCGCCTCGCGTCCGTCGAATGCCTGAGCTACTGCGAAACCCTTGGCCCTGAGTGTGTGCGAAAGTGACTCGACGATGTGTCGATCGTCGTCGACCACGAGTACGACCGGAGACGCCTTCGCTCCAATCAAGTCGTCGATGAGCTTCATGAGGCGGGACTTGTCGATCGGCTTCTCGAGGTAGTCGGCCGCACCGAGGCGGAGACTTCTGCCTTCGTCCGTGACGATGGAGAGCACGACGACGGGGATCGTTGATGTCGCAGGATTCTCCTTCAGATGCTGAAGCAGTTCGAACCCGTCGCCCGCATCGAGCATGACGTCGAGAGTGATGAGCGCGGGCTTGACCGCCTCAGCTACGGCAAGGGCCTGCGACGCAGTGTGCGCCTTGACGACGTCATAGCCGCGTTGCTCGAGGTACGTGCCGACGAGGTCGGCTACTTCCTCATCCCGGTCGATCACGAGCACCGTCCCTGCCTGCGGACCGAGCGGACCCTCCACCGAAGGCGTGCGCACGAGGTCGGCGCGGGCGACGGGCAGACTGAACGTGAACGTTGAGCCTTCGCCCTCTGCACTGGTGACCCAGATGGTCCCACCATGGAGCTCGACGACGCTCTTGCAGATGGACAGCCCGAGCCCTGTCCCCCCGATCTCGCGCGTGAGCGACGAGTCGACGCGGAAGAACTTCGTGAAGAGCTGGCGCTGGTCGTCCTCGGAGATGCCGATGCCGGTGTCGGATACGCCTAGGTTGACGAAGTCCCCGTCCCGGGCCGCGCGAATCGTGACGCTGCCGCCTCCGGGCGAGTACTTGACCGCGTTGCTCGTGAGGTTCATGAGTACCTGGCCCACGCGATCCGCATCCGCCGCGACGCGTGGCAGGTCTGGCTCGATGTCAGCGACGAGCGTGAGGCCGCTCTGTTCGGCATAGGTTCTGAAGGTGTCGATGACTCCACTGACGACGTCGCGTGGGTCGAGTGGCTCGATACGCAGATGAACCCGTCCCGACTCGATCCGGGAGATGTCCAGCAGGTCGTTGATCAGCGACACCAGCCTGTCGGAGTTCTCCTGCACGATTTCGAGAAACTCACGCTGGACCGCGTTGATCTCACCGGCCTCGCCGTCCACGATGAGATCGACGTAGCCCTTGATCGAGGTGAGCGGCGTTCGAAGCTCATGACTCACCATGGATACGAACTCGTTCTTCATGACCGCGAGCTCTCGAGCGGCGGTGACGTCGTGAAGCGTCGAGATTCTGCCGAGGAAGCGTCCTGAGCGGTCCACGACGGGGTTGGTCCTGACCTCGAGGATTCGGCGCTCAGGCTCGGTGATTTCAGCCTCGGTGACTTCGCCGGAGCCTGACCCGATCATGAACTCGGGCCCTACGGACTGCCCGGCGTCCTCGGTCTCTATCCCGAGCAGCGCTGCGAGAGAGATCCGCGTCCCCACCTTCTTGCGGAGCTCCTCCCCGAGGAGCTCGACGGCCGCCGGGTTGACGAACGCAATGTGGCTGTCTGGTGTGAAGACGATGAGTCCGTCTCCCGCGCCCGCGAGTATGGCCTCGGCACGTTCCTGCTGCCGATACAGCTCGGTGTCATCCCGGACGATGATCGCCAGCGTACCCGCGGCACCGTCTTGGATGCGGGCGGTCTTGACGCCCAGGCTGAGCTCCCCCACCTCGAGTTGAGCGGTAGCTTCCTCACCGGACGCTAGGGCACAGCGGGCCACCTGCGTAAGTTCGGAGCACCCCACCGTCTCCAAGGAGGAGCCGACGACGTCCTCACGGATGGCGCCGAACAGCGACGAAGCTCGCTCGTTCATGATCCGGACGGTCATCTCGCCGTCGACCACGATGAATCCATCTGATGCGTTGGCCAAGAGCGTTCGGATGTGAGCGTTGCCGCGCTCTGTGCGACCCTCACCGACCATAGGTCCCCGGTTCCCGATAGCTCGATCCGTACATCCAAATGGGAGACTTCGACGGATAGCGGTGGATACCTTCACGGCTCGTCGCGGGCGGCAGGACTCCGGACGCATAGGTCGAAGTACGTCGTCGCCCGTCCTGCGCGACGAGGGAGGCAGCATGGCGGCGAAACGCGTTCTCGTCGTCGACGACAATCGATTGATAAGGGCGCTCGTCAACGCGTCGATCAAGTCACTTGAGTGCGAGATCGTCGAGGCCGTTGACGGGGAGGAAGCCGTGGCGAAGGCGGTCGAGTGCGAACCCGACCTCATTCTCCTCGATGTCGTCATGCCGAAGCTCGACGGCTTCGAGGTGCTGGCACGTCTGCGAGATGACCCGGACGGACCCCAGTGCCCGATCGCGATGCTCACGACAGCCAACACTGAGGACGACCGCGTTCAAGCACGGCTGCATCGTGCGGACGCCTACATCGTCAAGCCCTTCGATCACGGAGAGCTGCGCGACATCGTCGCCGGTCTGCTCGGTCTGGCGTGAGTCCGGGAGACTAGCGGGACAATTCGAAGGAGTCGTGAAGCGCCGCGATGGCCCGCTTCGCGTCTGCAGCTGAGACGAGTACCGATATCGTCGTGTGAGAGTCGGCCGTCTGCAGGATTGCCACGCCGGCTTCGGCGAGTGACTCGGCGACGCGCGCCATCACGCCCGGAACCCCATGCATACCGGCGCCTACGAGCGTGACCTTCGCTAGGTCCGAGGTGAACTCGCCCGAGAGTCCCAGCTCATGGAGCACATCGGCGACGGATTGAAGGGTCTTTGTAGGTACGGTGAACAGCATCTCGCCGCATGCAGGAGTGAACATGTCAAGCGAGATGCCGGCGTCCGCCATGGCGCGGTAGACCTGGGCCTGGGAAGACGTGTGTGCGGATAACCCCTCTTGTCCGGGCAGGGCGATGCGGACCCGGGAGACGCCGTCGACGTGGGTGACGGCAGTTGCGACCGAGTCCGGCCGGTACGACGCCATGTCGGCCACGCGGGTACCCGGGTGATCCGAGTAGGTGTTGCGCACCCGGACGTCGAGACCACTCGAGAGCGCGAGTTCGGCGGCGGGCGGGTGAACGACCCTGCCTCCGCCACGGGCCAGCTGGAACAACTCCTCAGGGTGCAGTACCTCCAGAACGCGCGCACCGTCACATGTTCGGGGGTCTGCAGTCATGACGCCGTCTACGTCGGTGTAGATGACGACCTCACGTGCTTCGAGCGCCACGCCCAGCGCGCACGCCGTAGTGTCGCTCCCGCCCCTTCCGAGCGTCGTCAGAGACCCGTCCGGCCCGTTACCCTGAAAGCCGCAGACGACTGGGATGACGCGCTCGTCCACCGCGCGCAGAAGGTGTGCGGTGTCGATCGCGGTTATCGTGGCATCGGAGTGGACGCCGTCGGTGATGATGCCCGCGTCGGCCCCTGTCATGACTCGCGCGGCGAGCCCGGCCGTCCTCAACTCATGGGCGACGACGACGGCGCTGATGGTCTCGCCAGTGGCCGCGATGAGGTCGCGATCACGGGGAGCATCCGGGGCTCCGTCCACCAGCGCTAAGAGCGTGTCGGTGGCGTAGGGGTCGCCTGCGCGCCCCATCGCGCTCACGACGACGACTGGGAAGCGCTCCCCTTCGAGCGCCTCGATCGTGCGGGCGACAATGGCGGCGCGTCCATGCTGCGTGCCAACAGAAGTGCCGCCGAACTTCATGACGACGACGGGCGGACGTCCGGGTGGTTGGGGCTGGCAGCTACTCACCGAGGAGATGCTCCAGACCGACAACGAGGCCGGATCGCCCGCCGACGCCGCGGATGGCGAGGATGACGCCGGGCATGAAGCTCGTGCGGTCGATGGAGTCGTGCCGCAGGGTGAGAGTCTGCCCCTGACCGCCGAAGACGACCTCCTGGTGAGCGACAAGTCCGGGCAGGCGCACCGAGTGGACCGCGACGCCATCGACGACCGCCCCACGCGCTCCGTCCATGCCGGGGAGTTCGCTCTCCCGGCCCGGTGTGTCAGGGCTGACGGATCTGGCAGCGGCGATCAGTCGCGCGGTACGGATCGCTGTGCCGGAAGGGGCGTCGAGTTTGCGGTCGTGATGCAGCTCGATGATCTCAACAGAGGGCAGGTAGCGAGCGGCGCGCTCGGCGAACTGCATCATGAGCACGGCGCCGATCGCGAAGTTCGGCGCGAAGAAGAGGCAGGTGCCGGGCGCGCCGCCGTCGGCGAGCTCGCGAAGCTGGCTCTCCGCGAGCCCGGTAGTGCCCACCACACAGTCGACACCGGCGGCAAGCGCTAGGGCGACGTTGGCTGCGACGGCGTCAGGCCTGGTGAAGTCGACCATCACGTCGGGATGGGCCGCCGCGAGCGCCGCCGCGAGATCGGTTCCGCATACGATATCGTCGTCGCGAATGCAGTCGGATAGAGAAGGATCGACCGCAGCCACGCACTCCATGCCGGGCGCCTCACGCACAGCCCGCACCACCTCGAAGCCCATGCGTCCGGCTGCCCCGGACACGAGTACGCGGATCACGACTTCTCTCCTCCCTATGGCTGGGGGTGCCGACCCTCACGCACGAGTGGTTCGAGCTGCTCGTGCGTGAACGGTCCGATCACAGCGAGCGCTTTCTCACGATCGAGCACCGAGCTCGTCACGCGCTCGAGGTCTTCCATGGTGACTGCGTCGAACCGCTCGACGATCTCGTCAGCGGACAGAATCTCGCCGCCCGTGACCTCATTCTTGCCAAGCCGGGTCATGCGCATGCGTGTCGACTCCATACCCAAGACGAGGTGTCCCTTGGCGGACTGCCGCACGCGATCGAGCTCCTCCGGTGTCACGCCGGACTCCGCGATTCGCTCCATCTCGACCCGGATCAGGCGCAGAACCTGTTCCGCGTTCTCAGGGCGGGTGCCGGCGTAAACGGCGAACTCACCGGTGTCTTGGTAGAGCGCGGAGAACGAGTAGACCGCATATACGAGCCCGCGCTTCTCGCGAATCTCCTGAAAGAGCCGCGAGCTCATACCGCCGCCGAGCACACCGTCGAGAAGGGAGAGTGCGAAGCGGTCGGGGTGATGCGCGTTCATCGTGGCGACGCCGTAGCAGATGTGCGCCTGCTCAGTGTCTTTCTCGAGGACGGTGATGCGGCTCTCGGATGCGGCGTCGGCCACGGGCCTGGAGGAGCGTGGTCCGGAGGCGAGAGGTGAAAGGCACCGCTCAGTCAGTGCGACGAGCTCGTCGTGGTCGACGCTTCCCGCCGCAGCCACCACGCAATTGCCGGTGAGGTAGTGTAGCGACCTGAATCGGGCGGCTCGGTCATGGTCGAAGGTCACGACCGTCTCGCGCCTGCCCAAGATGGGAAGACCGATGGGATGGTCCGGCCACAGCGTACGACTGAAGACCTCGTGGATGCGGTCGTCGGGCGTGTCCTCCATGCGCGCGATCTCCTCGATGACGACTTCGCGCTCGGCGGCGCAGGCATCGTCGGTGAGGCTCGCGTCGACGACCATGTCGGAGAGCAGTTCAAGAGCGGTGGGAAGGTGGTCATCGACGAACCGGCTGTAGTAGCAGGTGTACTCCTTCGACGTGAAGGCGTTCAGCTCCGCGCCGAGCCGATCGAAGCTCTCCGAGATCTGTTGTGCCGTGCGCGCGGACGTCCCCTTGAACATCATGTGCTCCATGAAGTGGGAGAGCCCTGCCTCATCGGGAAGTTCGTCGCGGCTGCCCACGGCGAACCAGATGCCCAGCGCGACCGAGCGCACCGAGTCCATCGGTTCGCTCATGACGGTGATGCCGTTGTCGAGAACCGTTTTGCGATAGAACACGTATGGCTCCCTCTGGTCGAGGTCAGCAGTACAGCATGCTGTGCTCAGGGTAACCGATTAGGGAGTTCTGAAGTCTCGGACCGCACGACACTCACGCAGGTCTCGAAGCTGGCGCGAACCGCTGAGTCACGCAGAGTGACGAACGTGAGGACGGCCAGGAGCGTGCCCAGGGGTACAAACAGCGCGGTCACCCCTGCCGCGATGTGACAGAAGGTGCGGTGCGTTGCTGCACGAAGCCAACGGGCGGCAAGAATCTGAATGACAGCTGTCAGCCAGAACCCGAGGACGAAGGTGGCGCCGAGTGCGACAAAGTACCAACCGACCGAACTCGCGCCATATGACGGGTCCGGCAACCCCGTCTGCGCTGGCATGCCCAGAAGCACGACGCCCATCTGCAGGTAGATGAAGCCGTATAGTCCCACGAGCGCGCTGACGCTGCCCGCTATCCAGTAGCAGACCGCGAGAAGGCGCAGCGGTTCATGGAGGAGCGGCAGGGTTCCCCAAACCGAAGAGACGTGTGGTGTCGTCACGGTATGCGATTGCCGGAGCGCGCCGGACCACCCCGACCGTGCGGCCGGAGGGGTCCGGTCCTGCGGCAGCTCCTACTGGACATCCAGCAAGTCGACCTGGAAGACGAGCGTGGCGTTCGGCGGGATGGGTCCTGTGCCCTGTGCGCCGTAGCCCATGTCGGCGGGGATGACGAGAACCCGCTTGCCGCCGACCTTCATGCCTTCGACGCCCTTGTCCCAACCAGGGATGACCTGACCGGCGCCGAGCCCGAAGGTGAAGGGCTGACCCGCGTCGAGTGACGAGTCGAACTTGGTGCCATCCGTGAGCCACCCGGTGTAGTTGACGGTGACCGTCTTGCCCGCTTCGGCCACGGCGCCGTCGCCCTTGGCCAAGTCCTCCGTCTGGAGCTCGGTGACGTCGGAGACGCCCTCAGGGAACTCGTGGGCCTCAGTCTGCTGGGCGGGCTCCTCGACCGGCGCGGGCTCGGTGGCGGCGGGCTGGGTGGCGGCGGGCTGGGTCTGCTGGCCGCATCCGGCCAACCCGAACACGGCAAGCAACGCTACCGCAAGGACGAGCAAGAGAGTGGTGCGCTTCACGATCCTGACCTCCTGACACAGGGCGCGGCCGGACTGCCGCGCAGCGGCCCCATTATCGCAGGAGCGCACGGTGACGGCGCCAACTCGACATAGTGTCCACAATCCCGCGCTCACGCGTACTCGACGGGTCGGGTGATACTCACGAGACAGTAGTGGGGTCCCAGTCCTCGGGGCCGATGACGAACAGCACGTCCCCCGCCGAGAGCACGGACTCGCTTGGGGGGTTCCCGGTGACCTGCTCGCCGCGCGTCACGGCGAGCACTGTCACGCCATGATCGGGCCGCAGACGGCTGGCGCCGATCGACACGCCGACAAGGGGCGAATGAGGTGTGAGACGCAGGGTGTGGGTCGTGAGGTCAGGGATGTCCACGTGGAGGTCGGGTACCGCTGTGGCCTCGCGTGCGAGGCTTCGCGCCATGCGGCGCCACTCCCCCCGGACCTCGCCGATCAGCCGCTTGATGTCCTCGCGGGGCACAAGCATGCGCGCGAGCACCCGTGAGAAGACCTCGATCGAGACCTCGAGTTCGTCGGCGATCACCTCATCGGCTCCGAGCGAGCGCAGCGGTTCGACCTCGCGAAGGTAGCGGCTGCGCACGAGGATGAAGCTGTCGGGCGCAATCCGCCGTGCGAGTTCCACGATGCGACGTGCGCCGGCCGGGTCGTCGATCACGACTACGACGGCGCGGGCCTTGTCCGCATCCACATGCCTGAGAATCGTCTCTTGCGTCGCATCGCCAAAGTGAATGGGCTCTCCTAGCGCCTGCGCCTCGCGGACGGTTACGGCGTTGATCTCGATGACGGCGTATGGCACGTCGGAGAGGCGTGCGGTGCGAGCAACGTTTCTACCCGTGACGCCGAACCCGATGATGAGGATGTGTCCGAAGTACGCGTGCGCAGATGCCAGCCGAGCGGGGCTGTAGGCGACTCGTTCAAGCCTCTTGAGAGGGCTGCGCACGACCGCGTCGGCGATGCGGGGTCCCGCCGCGAAGAGGGCGGGGGTGAGAATCATCGACAACACGACCACATTCAGTACAGTCTGGAACATGGCGTTGTCGACGAGGCCCGCGATGACGCCTGCTTGTGCGGCGACGAGTGAGAACTCGCCCACCTGTCCCAATGCTACACCTGCGAGAACAGAACTCCGCAGCGGCAGGCCGAGCGAGAGCGTGGACAGGGTGCCGACCGCCGGCTTGATGAGGATCACTCCAAGCGTGAGAAGTGCTATGCGCAAGGGGTGTTCTGCCAGGTATGGGATGTCGAGAAGCATTCCGACGGACACGAAGAACAGGCTCATGAACACGTCACGGAAGGGCAGCATCACCGCGACGGCCTGATGCGAGTACTCGGACTCGGAGATGATGAAGCCCGCGAGGAACGCTCCGAGCGCGAGCGACAGGCCGACAGACTGCGTCAACAACGCGATGCCCACGCACAGCGTAATGACACCTAGCAGGAACGCCTCGGAGCTGCGCGTCCGGGTGATGCGTTCGAGTATCCACGGTACGACCCACTTGAACGCCACATAGGCCAAGGCTCCGACGGCGGCGATCCTCACGAGGAGGAGCCCGACGTCGGCGAAGCCGGACTGCCCTGAGGTGCCTGCGAGAAGCGGAGCCGTGAGCATGACGGGGACGACTGCGATGTCCTGGTAGATGAGCGTCGCGAGAACCGAGCGTCCGTGCGGCGTGTCGAGTTGCGCGCGCTCCTGCAGCATGCGCAGCACTATCGCAGTGCTCGACAGCGCGACCACGAAGCCCAGATAGCCGCTCTGCTGGGGTGTCGCGCCCATCAGGTACGTGCCAAGCGCCACGATCGCAGCGGTCCCGAAGAACTGGATCGATCCGCCAAGTAAGAACTGTTTGCGCAGGTGCGCGATGTCGGCGAGCGAGAACTCGAGCCCGATCACGAACAGCAGCAGCACGACACCGATCTCTGCGAGCAGCTCCACTCCATGGTGGTTCCGCACGAGCCCGAGCGCGTCAGGTCCGGCGAGCACTCCTGCGACGAGTAGGCCGATCGACGTCGGTACCCGGATCCGATGGCAGATCAGCGCCGCTGCGACGGCGAGCGCGAAAATTATGACGATGTCGAGTAGTAGTGAGTGCACAAGCATCGATTCGACGGGGAGCGGTCGCACTCATGATACCAACGCGTGAGGTGACGTCGGGCGCAACGATCAGGTGCTCGCGGAGCGTCCGGTCACCTCTTCAACGCGAAACTACACGATGCGCCGGATGAGGTCTTCCGGCTGGCACCTGACTCCCCTCTCAGTCGATCGGATCCTTGGCCGACAGCGCGGTGACCAGGCGGGACGTCGGGCTGACCACGAGAAAGAGTGAGGCGGGAATGGTGACGAAGTCGTTCTCGAGTTCGGCGACGGAGGAGCCTGAAAGACACCATCCAAGTGAGGTTTCGGGTGATCCCAGCTCAGCCATCAGTTCCTGGAAGGACAGGAAATCATCAGCGGTCAGGGTGTCTGGCGCGGCCCATGCGGTGTCGCCATCGCGCGCGAACATCACCTTCTGGTGCATGAGCTGCTGATCTGTCGGATCGACGGAAAGCGGCAGGGCCCAGAGCAACTTGCCGTCCGCGTCGCGAACGGCCGTGCGCGTTAGCTGGCTGGCGCACCAGCTGTGCGCCGGAGAAGCGGAGTCCGCGCGAGGAAGCGCGAAGCGCAGTCCCACAGCGCGGGAGCCAGGGGTGGTGATGTCCACGTGCGGGAAGCCCGCTTCGCCCACTTGGGCTGCCAAGAAGCTCAGGAATGCTAAGCCCTCGCGCAGGAGGTGGAAGCGGAGGGAGCAGACGAGCCACTCGACGTGGTTGCGGACGCTTGGCAGCATCAGGGTTCCCCCGGTGGTCTCTCGAGGAGCGGCGGCGTACTGCGGGAGTGTGACAGCCCGAACGGAGTATTCCCCGGCGTGATGACCATCGTCCGAACTGCCTTAGTCGCGTTGGCACTCGGTGCGTCATGTGTCCCGGTGGGCGCTACAACTGGCGCAGTTCTGCATCGTCAGCGGACGCTCGAGCCCGGCGCGCTCGAGGAGCGCATCGTCCGTGAAGACGTCTCGGATGGGCCCGTCGACGGCGATGCTTCCGTCAACCATGACGATAGCCCGATCGCACACCTCAAGCGCGAGGTCGAGATCGTGGGTCGCAATCAGTTTCGTGTGCTCGAAGCCGCGCAGCAGCACGATGAGTCTGCGCCGGGCCTGCGGATCGAGGTTCGAACTCGGCTCATCGAGCACGAGGACGTTGGGACACAGCGCGAGCACGGTTGCGATCGAGGCGGCACGTTTCTCCCCACCTGACAGGCGGTAGGGAGCGCGGTCCCGGAGCGACTCGGCGCCCACGCGCGCGAGTGCGTCGGTCACGCGCTCCTCGATCACCTGCTCCGGCAGCCTGAGGTTCACCGGGCCGAACGCCACGTCCTCCCCGACCGTGGGCATGAACAACTGGTCGTCGGGATCCTGAAACACCATACCCACCGTTCGCCTGATGTCAGGCAGCGTGTCGCGCGTCACCGGAGTATCCCCGATCGAGACTGATCCGTGCTCGGGACGCAGAAGGCCCGTGATGTGTGCGAGGAGTGTCGACTTGCCAGCGCCATTGGCCCCGACGATCGCTACCGCCTCTCCGTGGCCAACCCGGAATGAGACGTCGTCGAGTGCTGGCGTGCCGTCGGGGTAGGCGAACCGCACGTCCCGCACGTCGATGCTGTGATGGGTCACGACAGCGCTCCTTCGATCAAGCCTCCGAGCAACTCGGGCAGGTTAACTGCACGGGCCACAACGAACACGGCGCACCACCCCACCATGAACGTCACGTCTCGACGGTTGAGAGTCAACGTGCGCCTGGTGCGCACGTGACCGTCGAAACCTCGCATGAGCATCGCGGCATAGACCCGCTGTGCGCGCGCGTTGGTGCGGAGCAACAGGTGCCCCAGGAGCTGGCCGAACACGCGCAGTTCCGTGCCGCGCCGACCGAAGGAGCGCAGGTCGCGAGCGCGTACCGCCCGGAGCGCCTCATCAGTGAGCACGAAGAGATAGCGATACAAGAGAAGGAGTTGGGTGACGAAGACGTCAGGTACCCTGAGCCGCTCGAGCGCGGCGCAAACGCCGTTCATGCCTGTTGTGCCGATGAGCGTGAGGGCGGCGGCGGTTGTGAGCAGGAATCGAACGATGATTGAGGCGAATGAGAGCCATCCGGCGGCGATTCCCGGACCGCCGAAGAGCGTCACGATCTCGCGGTCGATGAGCGGGTTGAACATCCCGACTACTACAGCGAACGGAGCCACGGCGAGCACGCGCTGCCCGAGCCATGGGAACGGAAGCAGGCCGGCGCCGGCCATCACAGCCGGGAAGAGCGCGAACGGGAGTAGAGGGATCACCGCGTACTTGGGGAAAGACACGACGCAGATGACGAACACGAGGGTCGTGATCACCTTGGCGCGGGCGTCGATCCGGTGTATGGGCGTGTCCTGCAGCGCGAGCGAATCGACACGACCGAGCTGGTAGACAGCGTGTTCGACGGTGTTCATCCTCAGCGCCCTACGCGAGATTCCCGCTCGGCACCGTGGCGACGAAGCGTCCGTGTGTGACGCCCTTCGTACCGATGAGCGAGTCAGCCAGCCGTCGGATCACAGCAGCACGACCGCGCAAGATGACGACTTCGAGGCACGTGTGGTGATCCAGATGGATGTGCAGCGCTGAGATGATCGACTCGTGGTGGGCGTGCTGGTGCTGTGTGAGCCGGTCGCTGAGGTCGGAGCGGTGGTGGTCGTAGACGAGCGTCACCGTCCCCACCGCGTCGCAGTCTTCGCTGGCGAGCGCGTCGTCGATCAGCGAGGTGCGGATCAGGTCACGAATAGCTTCGGAGCGGTTGACGTAGCCCTTCTCGGCGATGAGCGTGTCGAAGCGCTCCAAGAGGGATTGTTCGGTCGAGACGCTGAAGCGGACGACATCAGACATCGGCACCCCTTTGGATGATGGGTCGCGGTCCACGTAGGGCGCGTAACACGAATCAGCGAGCAATTGCACGTTGACCCGGTTAGGGCGGTGACCGTACGCTTGCAGGCAAGAGTAACACGAGTTGCAGACCCGTAGCACTCATGCGCGCGATCACGTTCGCAGCTTCGCCGAGCGCACCGCGACCGAGGAGTGAAACACATATGCACATGGCCGATGCACTGATCTCCCCTGCCGTGGGCGCGTCCGTATGGGCCGCGACGGCCGCCACCACCGTGTACTGCGCCCGGAAGGTGCGCGCACAAGATGATCCGCAGAAGGTCCCTCTCATGGGAGTGACGGGCGCGTTTGTGTTCGCTGCACAGATGATCAACTTCACGATTCCCGGCACCGGTTCGAGCGGTCATCTGGGTGGTGGTCTGCTTCTGGCGGTCCTGCTCGGACCCAAAGCGGCGTTCCTGGTGATCGCGTCCGTGCTCACCGTTCAGGCGCTCTTCATGGCTGACGGCGGGTTGCTGGCGCTCGGCTGCAACATCTTCAACCTCGGCTTCTTCCCCGCATTTGTGGCCTATCCTGTGTTCAGGCGTATCGTTTCCCGCGGATGGGCACGAGGACGCGTGTTCGCGGGCAGCATCCTTGGCGCTGAGATCGGGTTGCTGCTAGGCGCGCTGGCTGTGGTTCTCCAGACGACGCTATCGGGTGTGAGCGCGCTCCCGACGCCTCTGTTCGTCGGAGCGATGGTGCCCATCCATCTCGCGATCGGGCTTGTGGAAGGGCTTGCCACCGCCGTGGTCGTCCTGTTCGTGAAGCGCGCCGAACCGGGGCTACTGCTCGAAGAGGGTGACCCGGAGCCGCGAGGGTCGGCGCGCCTCAGGCCGGTGGTGGTGGCGTTCGTGATCGCCACGCTCGTGTCAGGGATCGCTCTCTCTTGGTTCGCGTCGACCGCTCCTGACGGTCTTGAGTGGTCAATCGCACGGGTCGCGGGCGAAGGGACACTGAGCGAGACGCCCACTCCGTTGCATGAAGCCGCCCGAGCTGTGCAGTCGCGCATCTCGGTGCTTCCGGACTACGGCTTCCGTTCGAACCAGGGTGCTTCATCGGACGACGAGATGCATAGCGGGTGGCCATCGCCGGACGCAGGGACGAGCGTTGCCGGACTCGTGGGGTCGCTGATCACCCTGGCGGTGGCGGCGGCCATCGGGCTTGCGCTTTCGCGGCGGGGACGCCAACGAGCGAACGGCAGCGGCGAGCTGCGTAGCTGAGGCGGAGCAGACGCGGCGTCTAGCCTAGGAATCGTCTCATCAGCGCCGCCGAGAGTATGTGGTCGCCCATCTGCTGCGGGTTCCCGCGTGAGAGGTCATCACGGATTCTCCGTACGACTGACAGGTGTTCCTCGTTGGTGTGGGATTGGAGCTCGAACCTGCTCAGCGCCTTGCGCAACGAGTCCGTCATCAATGGCCCTTCGAAATCGGCGAACGGCAGGGCATCTTCGATCTTCGCGCGGAACGAGGGATAGACGTCGAGGACGAAGCTGAGATCGTCATCGCTGAGCGCGTCGAATCCTATAAGCTCAGGCGGCAGGCCCAGCGAATAGAGGGAGCACGTGAACGAGATCGCTCGGGGCAGGGTCACCCCATCGAGCTCGCGCGCGTACCCGAATAGGCCTACATGCAACTTGCGCGCCCGGCGTGCCGGGACGTACTTGGCCATCCGATTGATATGCGGCGCCAGCTCGGTGATGTTGCGCCGGTAAGCCTCGCTGTAGCGCTCGATGACGGAAAGAGCGCGCTCCACATCGATGGGCGCGGCCGGACCGATGACGCGGGCCTTCAGGTGTTCACATGCGCATCGCACCTCATCGACCGGGTGGTCGAACTTGAACGCCGACTGGATGCTGAACGTGACGACGCTCGGGTACTCGCGACCGACTCGGTCTGCGGTGCGGGGCGACAGGCCCCCGCGGAACGGCGCGGACCCCATGCCGAGGATGGGATGAATCCGCACGCCGATGCGTCGCGAGAGGTCATCGAGGTTCATAAGCGCGATCTTGTTGGCGAGAGCCGCCGAGACGAATCCGAAGTTCATCGCTGTGTCCGAGCGTGCGAGGAAGACGCGCTGGTCCTCCACGTCCTTGTCCGAGAGGTACTCCTCAACGGTGTCGGCCGCGCTCAGCATGTTCGGCACGTCCTCAAACAACGGAATGACCTGGATGCGAGACGGGGCAAATTCGCCGATCCACTGGGCGATGGTGATGTCACCGTCGCGGAAGCGCACGTTCTGGCGGCCGATGATGTGATCGGCGTAGTAGCGGTAGATGCGGTCGATGCAGCGTGCAGAGGTCGTCATGGGGAGGATGACCTCAAAGATGGGCGGGACGTCGCGCTCATAGAACAAGCGGGCGGCGTCGTACGAGCGCGGGATGCTCTCGAGCGTCTCGAGAAGTATCTTCGCCTCGGCTCTCTCCACGGTCGGATTCGGGACTCGCAGGGTGATGCGCAGGTCCTCACCGAGTACATGCTCGCGGAAGTACTCAGGGTAGTATGTGAGCAGCTTCTTGACGACGTAGGTGTCGATCTCCTTGCCTTCGACATCCCACATCTGCTCGTCGCATCCGAGATGAGAGAAGGCGTAGTAGGCCTCTCTGATCTCGTCTTCCCCGGCTAGGACCGCAGATGATGCGAAAAACGGCACTGAAGCGTTGTCGGGATGCTGAGTACTCATGCAATGCGGCGTGTTCATGGGCAGTCCTGCGTTTCCTAGGCGAGATTCGGGTCGTCGGGCAGTGCTTTGAGGATGAGCTGTGCCAAGCTGGCGCGGCTCGATGGATCGAGGCTGAACGCTT
This sequence comes from Actinomycetota bacterium, assembly GCA_037445775.1. Classification (GTDB taxonomy): domain Bacteria; phylum Actinomycetota; class Coriobacteriia; order Anaerosomatales; family PHET01; genus JBBUX01. Next base: position 3,874 of record JBBIJX010000018.1, on the reverse strand, counting down.
CGCGCTTGAGTTCATCGATGGTCACAGCTGTCACCTCTCACTCCGTCCACTCGACTTCTTCGTTCGATGCCAGGCTCAGCGGCCGAGCACGATGTCGAAGCCATAGAGGATGAGTTCCAACTTGCTCTCCGGCAACATGGAGACCCGGTCTGTGAGCAGGCTCCGATCGACAGTGATGGGCGCCGAGACGTTGGCGACGGAATCCTTGGGGAGTCCCGTGACGTCGGAGGTCAGCAGCACGTTGCCGGGCGAATCACCGCGACGCAGGTTGGTGGTCAGCGGGACGCAGATCACGGTGGCGATGCGGCTGCGGTTGAACGAACCACTCTGGACCACGACGACGGGGCGCCGGTATCGCGGCTCCGACCCCACAGGCTGGCGAAGGTCCGCCCACCAGATCTCGCCTTGCGAGATCACCATTCCGTCTGCTCGAGAGTCAGCCGCGCGGCCTCAGTCGCGAACTCGTCGTCCGCGTCCGGCGTGCCATCGTAGAGATCATTGAGTGCGGCGGTGATGCTGTCCGAGGAATGCCGCGCGACATACTCCTTCACCGCACGGCTGTAGAGCTGGCTGCGGGACTGCTTGAGCTCGCGAGCCAGCGCTTCCGCTTCCGTGAACACATCATCAGGTATCGAGATTGCCGTCTTCATACCTCGAGTATAACCCCCTTGCGGATACGGTGCAATGCTGCGTTGCGCATTGAGATCTCTGTGCGTCGAACGTGGTGCGGATGAGCTGCAAGGCGAGGCCGCACTTGCCTCGGCTCGTCGAGCGTAGCTCGCGGGGCCTCGCCCTGTCACGGTCGATGCGGAGCTGGTTGGAACGACCCCGCAGGTATCTCAGCCAGAGTTGACCGCGAGCGGGACGCCGGTGAGGCCGAGATGGAAGTCGGTCGACCAGCAGGTGCGGACGCCTTGGACACCCATCAGGTGCAGACCGACGGCGTCCGCAAGGGTCAGCTCCTGTTCTGAGAATCGCCTCGCCATACCCTCCAGCATGTCGAGGAACCGCGTAGCGAGCGGGCGGCCGTAGCGGCGCAGAAACCAGCCGTGCCCCTCAGAGACTACGAGAGTGGACGTGACGAGCGACGGCGGGTTCGCGAACAAACGCGTGAACAATTCGTGGTGCGTGTCCGCAGCGTCGGCGAATGCAATGAGCGCCGAGGTGTCGACGTAGGCTTCAGCCCTTGTGGCCATACACCACGCCGTCGATCTTGAGGCTCGAGTCCGGATCGCCCGAATCCACGATTCCGGCGAAGTCCATCCATGGCTTGGCCGCAGGCGAAGGCAGTACCGCGCGCAGCGAGCGGCGCAACAGCTCCGCGAGAGAGATGCCTTGGCGGGCAGCTGCGCGCCACCTACTTCCAGTCTAGCCGACGACTCCTGCACGTCCTCCAAGAAGCGCTTGTCAGGCATCGCGCGTCATGGCTCGACGATCTCGAGGTCACGGCAGATCTTGCGCGCCATGAGGTCGTTGATCTCACGATCTCGTGGGATCGCCGTGGCCTTCCCCACCGCGCGGTTCACGAACACGGAGTGGTTGCTGCCTTCGCGCAGCAACTCGCATCCTTGGGAGCGGAGATGGCGGATGAGGTCAGTTCGCTTCACGCGCTGACGCGGAGGGGCTCGCGGATCACCTTCCGTGTTCCGATACGCTCCTCCGCCATTGTGCGGTTGGCCTCGAGAACGAGTTCGACGGCTTCGCTCAGGTTGGCGCGCGCCTCATCGAGCGTGTCGCCCTGGGTGTTCGCGCCGGGCAGCTCCTCGACGTAGCCGATGTAGCCCTCAGGGACCTGCTCGAATACTGCGGTGAACTCCAGCTTCATCACATGACCTCCGTCACCCAATCTAGCATGGCGACCAAGTGGATGCCTAACGTCGATGCGCTTCAACCGCGAACGAGCGGCTTCAGTCCAAACGCTTGGCAGTTGTGCAGCGAGCGAAGCGAGTCGGCTCGATCTCATTGTTCGATGCCATCGACTACACCGGCGGTCGAATCCTAGTCACACTCGGCGAGATGACCGCGAACGCACCGGGCATCCGAACTCCGTGATCCCTAACCGCTCCGACGACAAGGTCGGCTTTGTCATCCGATGACAGCCCGGGTTAGCGAAGGAGCAACACGCCAGCGGCTAACCGACGAAGGCGGAAGACCAACTCACCGAAGTCCTTGTCGACGGTGATGAGGACGCGCTGTCCTGCATTGGAGAGATCGAGGACCTCGTCATCTGTGATCCCGGGGGCAAGTTCCGCTACGTAGTCGACGTCGTGGCCCTCGAACCTCAGACGCTCGACGATTCGCGCCTCAACCCCTTCGTCAGCGACGAACCTCACGCGACCGACTTGGGCGTAGGGTAAGCCACATCCGCGCGCAGGGCCTCCGCACCGAAGCGAACCGCGGCAAGAACGCCGTCGCGAGTGAGTCGCGGATGGGTCTCAAGCAGCTGCTCAATCGGCTCACCGGCACCCAGTTCCTCAAGAATAGTCTCAACCGTGATCCGAGTGCCCCCGACCACAGGTTTGCCCATCATGACGCCGGGCTCTGAGACTATGCGTTGCGCGGCCAGGATGATCACCTCCATAGACATCCAGAGGAAACAGGATACCGCGAAGCGGGGCGCGCCTCTGAGCGCCAGCTCGATGCGCGTGTCAGGCGGATGCCGAGGGCCGGGCGGAGTGCATCGTCAGTCGTCTAACCCCTCCGACTACCGCACACCCTGCCATGATGCCGAGCGCACCCGTCAGCACCGCCGTCTCAGCGCCAGAGATAGCGGTGGTCCACGCGAGGATGGAGCCGAACCCGATAGCCATGGCAACGAAGACGCGGTGCAGCGGTAGCCGCGCCAGCAAGCACACTCCTAGAAGCGTCATGGATGCAAGGAACCCCGTGAGTAGCGGTGCGACCACATCAAAGGTCTCCATGCTGATTGCCGGGCTTGGAGAGTCCCCGTAGCCCGAGAATGGACTGAGCCAGGCGAAGATGATGGACCCGAGAACCTCCGTGAGGGCGACGAGGCATGCGCCCGCGGAGGCCGATGCACCGATCCAGAGCAGTGTCCGGCCTGCCGCTTTGACAGCTGAACTCGTCATCTCGCGTCCCCCATTCCGCTTAACGTGTGTGGCATAACCTGCGAGCGCAGCGAGTCAGGTGTTGCTTGTCAGGTTGCGCCAGCCCGTCGACGGTCACGCCAGTAGTGAGGTCTACGCCGCTGGTGCGCTACCGCGAGAATCAGCGCGGTGTCGTCGCCAACCTCGTAGATCAGGTTGTAGGGGAACTTCGCGAGGACGAGCTTCCGGATGCCGGGGTCGATCTCAGGCGCGGCGTTGGGGTTGTCGAGGATCCTGTCGTAGCCGTCCTCGAGCTCATCAAGAAACACTGTGCCGAGGCCGGGGCTCTCCGCATCGTAGTAGTCTGCGGCGTCGTTGAGTTCGCGGTCGGCGTCCTCGTGGATGTCCAGGTTCACGAGGCCTGCCGGTTAGCGCGAGCCTTCTCCAACGATTCGCGCGCCGGGATGGTTGCGGCCAGCCCGGCCTTCACTTCGGCGCTACGGCGCTTGGCCTCATCGATCCAGAGACGCTCGACCTCCGCTTCCGAGAGCGACTCGAGGCTGCTGAGCAACTCGTGCGCGATAGCAGCGCGCGTCTCGACATCGAGGGCCATCGCCTCTCTCATGATCTCGTCAACCGTCATGATGACCACCTCACGAAAACCGGGGAACGTGGCGCACCCCGATTGTACCCGCGCAAGCCGACATCCGAGGGAAACAGAATGAATCAACGTGTCTGAGATGAGCCGCGAGCGAAGCGAGGCAGCTCGAACTGCTTGTTCGTCCTACCGTACTACCCGGTGCATGCCACGTCAGTGATGTGCGCAG
>JBBIJX010000017.1:0-29985 GCA_037445775.1 Actinomycetota bacterium | reverse complement strand
GCCTCTATCGTCCATCCTCGCGAGCTGTTCAAGGAGGCGATCCGGGTATCCGCGGCGTCCGTCATCGTCGTACACAACCATCCCAGCGGAGATCCGACGCCGAGCGGCGCGGACATCCAGCTCACGCGGCGGCTTGCCAAGGCGGGCGACGTACTTGGCATCGAGGTCCTCGATCACGTCGTGATAGGTGACGGAGGTGAGCACGCGAGCCTGCGTGATCTAGGACTGATGTGAGCATTGTGCGCCCGTGCGCCCGTGACCAGCGGGGGCGTGTCTTGCGCCCGCGTCCCTGTGCTAGACTTCGGGCGTGCTGGACGGGTTCGGTGCTGCTTTTGTGCGCCGTGACCCTCGTGGTGTGGTCACGGCCGTATGTGCGCGTGTCTGAGCCCGGGCCGCCGAGCTGAAACGGAGCGACCGTGTCGCTTGTCGATATGTTCTTCAACTCTTGGGGCGGCGACATGGCCGTCGACCTCGGTACCGCGAACACGCTTGTCTCGGTGCGCGGGCGCGGCATCGTGCTCATCGAGCCGTCCGTCGTTGCGGTCGAGAGGGATACGAAGCGAGTGCTCGCAGTCGGGCTTGACGCCAAGCGTATGCTCGGGCGGACGCCGTCAAGCATCGTTGCCATCCGTCCTCTCAAGGACGGCGTGATCGCTGACTTCGAAGTCACTGAGGCGATGCTTCGCTACTTCATCAACAAGATGCGCGTGAAGCGCTTCCCCTGGCAGCCCAAGCCGCGCGTCGTAGTCTGCGTCCCCTCGGGCGTCACGGAGGTGGAGAAGCGCGCTGTTTTCGAGGCGACGATGCAGGCGGGCGCCCGGCAGGCCTTCCTCATCGAGGAGCCGATGGCTGCAGCCATCGGCGCGGGCCTCCCCATCCAAGAGCCCACCGGGTCGATGGTGGTCGACATCGGCGGAGGAACCACCGAAGTCGCGGTCATCTCGCTGGGCGGCATCGTTGTGGCGCAGTCGATCCGCATCGCGGGAGACGAGTTCGACGAGGCGATCATCGCCTACGTCAAGCGCGCGTACAACGTTCTCGTGGGCGAACGGACGGCCGAGGAGATCAAGTTCGAGATCGGCAGCGCGTGGCCCCTCCTTGAGGAGGTGGACGTCGAAGTGCGTGGCCGGGATCTGCTCACCGGGCTGCCACGGACGATCACCATGGAGTCTGAGGAGATACGCGAAGCGCTCGAGGAGCCGATCGTCGCAATCGTGTCGGCCGTCAAGGGGACTCTCGAGGAGACGCCGCCGGAGCTTGCGAGCGACCTCATGGAGTACGGCATCGTACTGACGGGTGGCGGTGCGCTGCTCAAAGGTCTTGACGAGAGGTTGCGGCATGAGACCGGGATGCCGGTGCATGTCTCGGACAGCGCCCTCACGAACGTCGTATACGGCTCCGCACAGGCGCTCGAAGAGATCGACGCCCTGAAGAAGGTGCTCCAGGGCGGGCGCTAGGCCGCCGACGTCATGAGAGTCCAAGGAGCCGAGAAGTCCGGGTCGCGCGTAGGGTGGCTCGTTGTGCTCGTAGCCATCTCAATCGCGCTTATGACCGTATGGTTCCGCGAGGGCGATTCAGGGCCGCTTCATCGCTTGAGGCGTGGCGTGCAGGCCGTGGCGGCCCCGGTCTCCGCAACGGGAGAGTGGATCACGCGGCCCGCACGCGGCGCGCTCGCATGGGCGAGCGATCTCGGCGTCTCCCGCAGTCGGCTCGAGGATCTTCGCGCGCAGAACGAGCGCCTTCGGGCTCGCGTAGCCGAACTCGAGGAAGCGCGGCTTGAGAACGCACGCCTCACCGAACTCGTTGGCCTGACGAAGGCGCGCGAAATCGATTCGCTGGCGGCCCACGTCATCGGGCGGCCCGCGAACGCGTGGGAGGGCGTCATCACAATCGACCGCGGGTCTGACGACGGCTTGGCCAACGGCATGCCCGTGCTAGGTCCGCTGGGACTGCTCGGCCAGACCGTGGAAGTCTCGCCATCCTCGGCGAAGGTACGCCTTATCACCGATCCGCGTTCCGGAGTCGCTGCGATGCTGCAAGCGACAAGGGCCGACGGTATTGTGCGCGGGTCGATTGACGGTCGCCTGACCCTCGACTTCGTGAGCGTGGACGAAACGGTGACCCCTGGTGACGTGGTCATCACGTCCGGACTGGGAGGTGTGTATCCCAAGGGCATCGTGATAGGGGAGGTGCAGTCCGCGGATCGCACGCCTAGCGCTCTGCAGCAGCTCATACGCATCACTCCGGCGAGCGACCCTCTGACGCTCGAGGAGGTTCTCGTGGTTCTGCAGTCGCGAGCCACCATCGAGCCGAAGGACGGTGAGTGATGAGGCGCGCGCTTCCCTCTGTCGTCGCGGTGCTGGCGGCCGCGGTCCTGCAGGCCGGTCTCGCGCCGCACCTCGCCATCCGGGGCGTCGTGCCCAATGTCATGCTTCTCGTGGTTGTGACCATCGCGCTCGTGACCGGGCCGGGCAGGGGGGCTGCCGTCGGCTTCGCCGCGGGACTGACGTTCGACCTGCTCGGGACCGTCGCCGTGGGCCCGATGGCACTCGTGCTGACCGTTGTCGGGTACCTTGCGGGCCTGCTGCACGAGGCGATGTTCGCGGAAGGATGGCTGCTCCCGCTCACTGTGGTGGCTGTCTCGTCTCTGGCGTCCGAGGTCTTGTACGGGCTCGTGCTCGACCTTATCGGCTTCGGCGTGGCGTTCTGGGCGACCCTTGTGACCAAGATGTTGCCCGCCGCGATGTACAATACGGTTCTGGCACTTCTCGTCTACCCGTGGTTGGCGCGCTTGTTGCGACGGGAACGGCCCATGAAGACCTTCCGCCGGCTGGCGTAGCACAGCTGCCGCCGGTGACGTCACAGGCCCGTCGAGGCCGAGATCATGAGGCGTGGATCGATGCCCCATCACCGCCAGAGACTCACTTCACGCTACGCCGTCATGGCGGCCATCGTGTTGACGCTGCTCGGCGTGCTCGCGCTGAGACTCTGGTCCGTTCAGGTGATCTCCGGCGAGGCCTATGCCGATCAGGCGAACCGCAATCGCGTCAGGCAAGTGAGCACGCCGGCGCCGCGCGGACGGATCCTCGACCGCAAGGGCCGCGAACTCGTCACGAACCGCACCGCCCTCGCAGTGGTTGCTGCCGGTCGCGTCGCTGAGGACGAGGAGTTGCTCGGCCGGCTGTCCGCGTTGCTCGATGTCTCGGTGCCTGAACTCAAGGAGAAGCTCCGCAGCCGCAAGGAGGCGGCGCTTGCTCCGAGGGTCATCGCGGTGGACGTCCCGCTGGCCACAGTGGCCTACCTTGCCGAGCACGCATCGGACTTCCCCGATGTCGATGTCGAGGCCCGCGCGGTGCGCGAGTACCCGCTAGGCTCGCTCGCCGCGCACGTGCTCGGCTACACGGGCGAGATCTCGCAGGCCGATGCGGTCCAGCCTGAGTTCGAGGGATACGAGCCCACCGACATCGTGGGTAAGGCCGGTGCCGAGCGTGCCCTCGAGAAGGTGCTCCAAGGCGACCACGGCATGCGGGTGCTCGAAGTCGACGCCTCCGGACGCCAGCGGAGGGTCGTGCAGGAGGTCGACCCGGTGCCCGGACGCGATGTGCGGCTGACCATCGATGCCCGGGTCCAGAAGGTCGCTGAGGAGGCGCTGCTCGACGCGATCGCGGACGCGAAGCGAGACAAGTACTACAAGGCCAAGGCGGGCGCTGCGGTCGCGCTTGACACGCGAACCGGCGAGGTACTCGCGATGGCGAGCCTCCCCACATACGAACCGTCCGCCTTCCTTGGAGGCATCTCACAGCGCGAATGGCGCTCGCTCACGAGTACGGAGTCGCAATATCCGCTCACCAACCGCGCGATCATGGCGCAGTACCCGCCGGCGTCGACGTTCAAGGCGTTCACCGGGCTCGCGGGTCTCGAGTCAGACAAGACCAGCCAATGGGCGTCTTACGACTGTCAGGGCACCTGGATCGGCATGGGCGAGCAGTGGAAGAAGCGCTGCTGGAACCGGACCGGGCACGGCAGCGAGTCGTTCATGGACGGCATCGTGAACTCGTGTGACGTAGTGTTCTACGAGATCGGTCTTGCGTTCTACAAGGATGGGCGCGAGCGGCTCCAGGAGTTCGCGCGTGAGTTCGGGTACGGACAGCTCACCGGGATCGACCTGCCGGGTGAGGACGACGGCCGGGTTCCTGACGCGGCGTGGAAGAAGCGATACAACGAGGACTACCCGGAGTACCAGCGATGGAACCCGGGTGATACCGTCAACATCGTCATCGGCCAAGGTGATCTGCTCGCCACGCCGCTTCAGGTCGCGACGACGTACGGGGGCATCGCCAACGGCGGCAGGGTCATGAAGCCCCACGTCTTGGAGCGGGTCCTCGGCCACGACGGCGAGACGGTCCTGAGACCCGAGCCCGAAGTCGCGTTCGAGCCCGACGTATCGAAGGCTAATCTCGCCATTATGCGCACCGCGCTCGAGAACGTGGTCACCCAAGGCACGGCGCAGGACGCGTTCCGCGGGTTCGGCGTACCTGTGGCCGGCAAGACAGGCACCGCTGAGGTCGCCGGTAAGGACGACTACGCGTGGTTTGTAGGCTACGCACCCGCGAGCAAGCCGCGGTACGTCGTAGCGGTCGTGCTCGAACAAGGCGGTCACGGTGGCGCGGTGGCAGCGCCGGCCGCGCGTCAGATCCTTGCGGCGCTGCTCGGCGAGAAGGTCGTGCATGTGACTGCCGAGGATTCGTCGAGGTGACCGGGTGAACGAGAGGTCCACGCTAAGGACCGCGGTGAATCCTGCCCTTGTAGCGATCGTTGTGCTGCTACTCGTTTACGGCAGCGTCGTGGTTCGCTCAGCGGTCTCGGGCATGGACGCCTCCGATGCCCTCATGCGCAGGCAGCTGCTCGGTATCGCGATCGGTCTCGCCGGTCTCGGCGCGGCTTGGGCGGTGGACTACCGCCGCCTCTTCGGGTGGGTCGGGCCCCTCGTGATCGCCGATGCGCTGCTCATCGTCTCGCCGAGGATCCCTGGGCTGGGCGACACCGCGAAGGGCGCCACGCTGTGGCTCGAGTTAGCCGGCGTGCGCCTCTTCCAACCCTCCGAGCCGGCGAAGCTCCTGTTCATCCTCGCATTGGCTGCGTTCATCGCGCGTTACAAGGGCCGCATCGACGCACCACGCGATGTGGGAAAGGTCCTACTTGTCGCCGCGATCCCGATGACGCTCGTGGTCGCTGTGGGCGACCTCGGTACCGGGCTTGTCTTCGTGGCGATCGCCGCAGGCATGCTCCTTCTCGGCGGGTTGAGCGGCCGGTGGTTCGCCGTGCTTGGGCTATGCGCAGTGCTGCTCGTGGCCGGCCTGCTGGGCGGCAACGAGATGCTGAACCGAGCGCTTGAACGCGGTCCGTACGACCCTGCGTATCAAGCCGCGACAGACAAGTCCGCCGTCGAGGACACGAGCGTGCTGTTGAAGCGCTACCAGATCAACCGGCTGCTCGTCTTCGTCGACCCTGGCCGCGATCCTGCCGGGGCGGGCTACAACCTCGAGCAGAGCAAGATAGCGATCGGATCCGGGGAGCTGACTGGCAAAGGGCTCCGTTACGGCACGCAGGGGAATCTGAACTTCCTGCCTGAGCGCCACACGGACTTCATCTTCTCGGTCCTCGGCGAAGAGCTGGGGTTCGTTGGTGTGCTCGCCCTCTTGGGCCTCTACCTGATGTTGTTGCTGACCTCTCTCGAGATCTCAGCCTCAGCACGCGACCTTTTCGGCTCGCTCATCGTCGGAGGTATCATCAGTATGTGGGTCTTCCAGATCTTCGAGAACATCGGTATGACCGTGGGCCTGATGCCCATCACCGGCATCCCGCTTCCTTTCATGAGCTACGGGGCGTCGTCGATGGTCACCAACCTTGTCGCCGCGGGTATGCTTCTATCCGTATGGGCGCGCCGCTACGCGTAGTTGAGGAGTGGGCAGATGGCGATGCCAGTAGACGTGCGCGACTTGATGAAGTCCGGGTCGCGGCTGCGCGAGGAGCGCGAGAAGCAGGTCAGGCTGGCGGTCTACGTGGATGCGGAAGCGCCCGAGGAGGTGGTTTCCGCTCTCAAGGCCGCACTTAGCCCTCAGATGAGCACTGCACGTCTGCACGTCGAGCCGGTTGTCCCCGGCGACATCCTCATCGTCGATGACGCGGCCGATGCCGTCATCGCGCTGGCCGGACCGGGCGAGACGATCGCCGAGTCGCTGTCTCGCGCACGTGAGCGCTTCGTGCCGACGGTCGCGCTCGTGCTGGACGAGCCCAGAGACCAAGCGGCACGTCGGCTGGCCCACCCTGTGCTCGACACGCTCGCCGAACAGAGCGCGGAGGACCTCGTGGACGTGCTTGGGCACTGGCTCGCCGATCGCGTGAGCGGCAAGCGGCTCGCACTCGCTGCGAACTTCGCCTTCGTGCGCAAGGCGGTCGCGGAGGAGGCGGTCAAGGCCACGTCGTTCCAGAATGCCGTGATCGGCGGCGTCGCGATCATCCCTGGCGCCGACATGCCGGTCATGACGGCCAACCAAGCGAAGATGGTGCTCCAGATCGCTGCGGCGTACGGTGAACCGCTCGGCGCTGAGCGCGTCAAGGAGCTCGCGGCCGTTATTGGTGGCGCGTTCGCGCTGCGCACTGTCGCGCGCCAGCTCGCCGGGCTTGTGCCGGGCTTCGGGTGGGCGCTCAAGGCGGGCATCGGCTACAGCGGGACGCTTGCGATGGGCTACGCGGCGATAGACTACTTCGAGCATGGAGGTGACGTCAGCGGACTTGCGGACCGCGTTCGCAAGGCGCGCGATCGGGCCGTCGCGGCTGCTCGACGCCGACGTCGCGGCGAGCCGATACCGGCGGACGCGTATGTGGTGAATGCCGAGCCGGTCGCGAGCGAGATCGCTCTCCCGGGCGCCACGGCACCGGAGGCAGGGGTCGCCGAGCTGTGATGCGAGCCGACCTGTGGCCTCGCCTAGAGCCCCTGCTCGCACGAGCGGAGCGGCCGACCCGCTACATCAATCGCGAGTGGGGCGCTCGTCACGCGCCAGACGCTGACTATCGTGCCGTCCTTCTGTATCCAGACGTCTACGACATAGGCCAGGCGAATCAGGCTCTGCACATCCTCTACGACCGCGTGAATGCGCTCGAGGGTGTCGCGGCCGAGCGCGCCTACCTCCCGGCACCCGATCTCATCGAGCTGATGCGCTCCGAGGAGATGCCGCTCTTCAGCCTCGAGTCGTGCGCACCCGTGTCCTCTTTTGACCTGTTCGGCATCACGGTCCCCTACGAACTCACCTGGACCAACGTCCTTGAGGCCCTCGATCTCTCGGGGCTTCCGGTGCGCTCGCGTGACCGCGGATCCGAGCACCCGCTCGTGGTCGGCGGAGGTCCGTGCGTCTTCAATCCCGAACCGTTCGCGCCGTTCTTCGACGCACTTCTCATCGGAGAGGGAGAGGACGCTGTCGTTGAGATCGTGGGAGTGCATCAGCACGCGCGCGCCCAAGGGCTCTCGCGTGCGGAGCTACTCGAACGACTCGCCGCAGTGCCAGGCGTGTATGTGCCCTCGTTCTACGAGCCTCGGCGCGACGACACGGGCGCGTTCGCCGGCGTCGCGGTCCGGGACGGGGCACCCGCCGTGGTGCTGAAGCGGGTCGTGCCGGAGCTCACGGCCCACCGCGCCCCGACCTGTCCGGTCGTGCCGTTTCTCGACGTCGTCCACGATCGCTACGCCCTTGAGGTGCAGCGCGGGTGCACCCGTGGGTGCCGCTTCTGCCAAGCGGGCATGGTCTACCGTCCGGTTCGGGAGCGAAGCGCTGATGACATCGTGCGCGACGCGGTCGCTGGCCTTGGCCGCACCGGGTACGACGAAGTCTCGCTCACTTCGCTGTCAACTGCTGACCACAGCCAGGTGGAAGACGTCGTGCGACGCCTGACTCGCCGCTTGGCGGGGAGCGGTGTGTCGGTGTCGCTGCCGTCGCTGCGCGTCGATGCGTTCTCGGTCGACCTCGCGCGGCTCGTAGCCGGCGCTGGGCGCAAGAGCGGACTCACGTTCGCGCCCGAGGCGGGCACGCAACGTCTGCGCAACGTGATAAACAAGAACGTGACCGAAGAGGACCTTCTCACGGTCGTAGACCGGGCGTTCGAGGCCGGCTGGCGGCGCGTGAAACTCTACTTCATGATCGGCTTGCCCACTGAGACCGATGAAGACGTCGTCGCTATCGGGGCGCTTGTCGAGCGCGTGCTCACCCGGGCGCGGGCGAACACGCCTGGCCCGCAGCGCGGCTCGGTTCGCATCGCCGTGAGCGTCTCGACGTTCGTGCCCAAGGCTCAGACGCCGTTCCAGTGGGAGCCGCAGCTTGCACTCGACGAGGTACTGCGTCGCCAGCAGCTGCTGCGCGAACATACCCCGCACAAGGGCGTCGAGTTGCACTGGCACGACGCTGAGGTCTCCTTCATCGAGGGTGTCATGGCTCGCGGCGGACGTGAGCTCGCCGACGTCATCGAAGCGGCATGGCGCGCTGGGGCGACGTTCGACGCGTGGACCGAGCGCTTCGACCTGGGCCGCTGGCTTCTCGCATGCGAGAGCGCAGGCGTCGATCCGACGATGATCGCGAACGGGGAGCGAAGTCCCGACAAGCCGCTGCCGTGGGACCACATCTCGGCGGGCGTACCGAGGGGCTACCTCGTGCGGGAGCGCGAGCGCGCTTTCGCGGCCGAGACGACGTCTGACTGCTCGTTCGGCGGTTGCACCGGGTGTGACGTATGCCAGACGCTCGGTGTCACTGTGATCACGGGCGGTGGGCGTCAATGACACCGGGTGAGTTCCGATGGCGTGTCGCGTACGAGAAAGCAGGACGGCTTCGCTACCTGTCACATCTCGAGGTCGTGCACGCGCTCGAGCGCTCGATCAGGCGCGCGGGGCTTCCGTTCGCCGTGACACGCGGGTTCAGCCCGCACATGAAGGTCGCCTTCGGGCCGGCGCTGCCGGTGGGCACCGCGGGCAAGCGCGAGTATCTTGACGTGTGGCTGACGAGGTTCGCACCTTCGGCGGATGCACTTGATGCGCTTCAACGTGTCACTCCTGATGACCTCGGGCCGCATGAGGCGTACTATGTGAGCGATGCGGCACCGTCCTTGACGGCGGCGCTCGTCATTGCGAAGTACCGGGCAAGCGTCGAGGGAAAGGGGATCGAGTCCGAGGAGGTGCACGCGGCGTTATCGCGGCTGATCGGCGGCGGTGAACTCGCGGTGAAGCACAAGGGCAAGCAGAAGGTTTTTGACCTCGCGCGATGCGTCCCGGAGGACCCTCGCGTGACCGGCAGACCGGACGGGGTGCGCATCGAGCTCACTGTCCGTATGGGGCCCCAAGGGTCCCTTCGCCCTGAAGCGCTCATCCGCGCGGCACTCGCCGACATCGGAACCGAAGCGTCCGTCGTGCGCACGACACGGCTGGACACACTCGTCGAATCCGAAGAGGGTGTCTGGTCGCGTCCCGTGTGACGGGAGGACCAGTGGCACAGCCTGTCCGCGAGATGCTCATCTCGCACGACGCCAGCGAGTCCCGGGTCGCGCTTGTGGAAGACCGGGAGCTTGTCGAACTCTACATCGAGCGGCCCAAACGCAGCGTCGTGGGCAACGTGTACCTCGGCCGGGTGAAGGACGTGCTGCCTGGCATGCAGGCGGCTTTCGTAGATATCGGGCTTGAGAAGAACGCCTTCCTCTACGTTGACGAGGTCGTCGTGCCCGAGGGTCTCGAGGGCGTACCCCGACGCGACATAGCCCAGTTGCTCAAGGTGGGCCAGCAGGTGATGGTGCAGGTGGTGAAGGACGCGATGGGCACGAAGGGGGCCCGTATCACCACCGAGATCACACTGCCCGGACGCTTCCTCGTCCTCATGCCGTTCTCGGAGTTCATCGGTGTCTCCAAGAAGCTTGACGATGATGAGCGCGAGCGCCTTCACTCCATCGTCGAGCCTAAGGTCCCGGCCGGGCTCGGTGTCATCGTGCGGACGGTGGCCCAAGGGGCGACCGACCGCGACCTCGACAGCGATCTCGAGTTCCTGCTCAGGCTCTGGCGTCGCGTGAGCCACCAGGCCCAGGAGGGACTCGCGCCTGAGGTCGTCTACACCGAGATGGATCTCGCCCTGCGGTTCGTGCGTGATGTCTTCTCCGACGAGTTCCGTCGAATGTACGTCGATGACAAGGTCACGTATGAGAAGGTCGTGTCGTTCCTCAAGAAGACGTCGCCGCAGCTCGTTCGCCGCGTGCATCTGCACCGCGACAAGGAGTCGCTCTTCGGTGTGTACCGTCTGCAGGATGTGATCGATTCCGCACTGAAGCGCGTCGTATCGCTGCCGAGCGGCGGCTACCTGACAATCGATCGCACGGAGGCGCTCACGGCTATCGACGTGAACACCGGCAAGTACGTCGGGCGGCGGAACTTGGAGGACACGATCCTCAAGACGAATCTCGAGGCCGCTGATGAAGCCGTGCGCCAGCTTCGCCTACGCGACCTGGGCGGCATCATCGTCATCGATTTCATAGACATGGAACTCGCTGGAAGCCGGCAGCTCGTGTCGCAGCGCCTTGCGGCAGCGCTTGAACGCGATCGCACGCGGACACGCATGAGTGAGATGTCACGCTTGAACCTTGTCGAGATCACGCGCAAGAACGTGACTGAGGGACTCTACGGCGCGCTCACGGAAGAGTGTCCGACCTGCGGCGGGGAAGGCAGGATCGTATCACGGCAGACACGTCGCATCACAGTCGAGCGCAAGTTGCGCGAGACGCTCCGTTCCGGGCGTGCCGAGGCGTACCTGTTCGGCCTGCACCCGGAGACGTTCTCGCTCGTCACGGAGCCGGGACTGAACATCGCAGCGTCGCTGCGCGCCGAAACCGGCCGCCACGTGACGCTTGTGCCCGACGAAGCCGTCGAGCCGACGGGCGTGCGCGTGCTGATCGAAGGTCGCCTCGGCGAGTCCGGTCGACGATAGGGCGGACTGTGCGTGCCGCACCAGTTGCCCAGCGCCAGCGCCCGCGCCGACGTACGAGTGCATACCGAGCCGTACATGAGTGCGCGCACGGCGCTAGGCTGACGCTTACCGTGCGGCCTCAGCGTCGGCGATCGCCCGAGTGACGTCGGTGATCTCAAAAGGATCCGAGTAGCTGCGGCTGTGAAGCGCCCGATCTTTGAGCTGCCGGTAGTCAGTATCGATCGCCTCGTTCAGCACGATACGAATCGTATTCACCGGCGACATCGTCGGATACAGTTGCTCAGGCGCACCTTCGGAGAAGTACACGGCGTTCAGTATGCTGTGCCTCCTGCTCCACTGCACCGCACGACTCGCGGTGGGGAAACTCGTCCCGTGATCTCCTTGGATGATGATGACGAGCGGGCGATCGGTGTGTTTGAGCCGATGCGCGACGAACCGTTGGGTGAGTCTGTTGATCGCTTGCAGCTGTGCGATGTAGTCGTCTATCTGCTCTGTTCTCCAGTTCGCCATATCGGTGGACGCCCCCGTCGCGAGCTTGCCGTTGGCTTCGAAGACGTATGGCCCATGTGGCGCGATGATGTGGGCGAACACGAACTTCGGCTGCGCGCTAGACGTCTTGACGCTCTCGAGGTGCTGGAAGGCCTTGCGCACCGCGCGGTACTTGACCTTCGACATCGACTCGTCCGCCCACGGTCGCGCGATCGTGGTCCTGCGCAAAGCGGCATCCGTCTCCGTGCCGCGAACCTTGAGCATCTCGTCTGCGAGCGGTGCAAAGTTGGTCGAACCCCACCCGGATTGGATGTGCACGTATCTGTAGCCGTTCGCCTTGAGCTCGCGGGCGAGGCGGTTGTTCTTCACGAGCCTGTAGAACCTGTCGCGGTTCGTACCGCCCATCCCTCTCAGGTCGTCGTCGAGATAACGCAGGTTGGTCGTCGCCGCCAGCGAGAGGAAGGTCGTCGAGTAGTTGGACTTCGAGTCCCGGGCGACGTAGAAGCCCCTGTTCTCAAGGAACTTGGTGAAGGCCGAATTGTCGAAGCCCGAGAACTCCAGTATCGACTCTTCGGACGCATAAGCATCGAGGACGATGAAGAAGATGTCCGGCTCACGTGCGTCCCTGGAACGCTCGCCCGCCTGACGCTCCGTCCGAACAGGCGTAGTGACGAGCGCTGTGGCAGCGCTCTCGGTCTCAGTCGAGCCCCCGGGCCCTTCGTCCATCACCGGCTGGGAGCCCGCTCGCAACTCAGTGAAGGCGGCCGCTCCCACCGAAGTGGCCGCGAGACTGACACCTATGACAATGAGGGTCCTCGCGGCAAGTAGCGCCGCCTCCCCGTTCCGAAACACCCAGCGAGCGAAGAACGCAATCGCGACGGCTACGAGTACCAGTACGATCGCAGCCGAACCGATGCGTACCGCGCCGATCGCCAACGTGACACCCTCGAGCAGCCCGAGCGCATACCCGAGATTGAAGTAGCAGGCAGCGCATAAACTGGCGAGTGCAACGGTTCTTGGCACAGCGCGGACGACCGCGAACAGAGCGAGCGTTGCCGCAAGCGTACCCGCCACCGACCAGGCCAACGGAGACAGGATGTCGGCCGGGGAGAGCTGTGCCGCGTTCACGGACAAGAAGGACGCAAGTGCCGCGACGGGGAACAGCGCAGGGGCAAGTAACCAGACGAGCCGACCTGCGCTTGGCGACCTGATTGGCTCGAGCCGGATCAACGAACGCTCTCGCCGCACGTCAGGCATCGCTCCGCGTCCTCATGAGGTACATCACGCGATCACATTCAGCGAGGGGAACCGAGCGCTCGATCACGAACCTGCCCTTGAAGGCGGCCTCAAAACCCTCCCGGGTGTAGGAGCTGAAGATGTCACGTCTGGACGAGAGCATGCGGCGCACCTGGCTGTCCGACTTCGGCACGAACTCGATTATGAGCCACGGGGCCAAGTCCGCGAACAGGGCCGCGATCCGCGGCAGCGGGACGTTGTTCGCGATGGCGATGTGGTGAATGAGGGCGAGCGCAAGAACGCCATCGGGCGAGCCTCGGTCGAACAGCGAGTCGCGCTCACGAAGAGCCCATCCCATGTTCGGAGTGGGATTCATCAGATCCGCAACGAGGGGAAGGATCCTCTCCTCGCCCGTCTCGCGTCCTGCACGGTAGGCCTTCTCCACTGCCCCGTGATCAACGTCGAGCGAGACGGTGTAAGCACCGCTTTCGACCGCGATCCGGCTGAAGCGCCCCGTGTTCGCTCCCAGATCCCAGATCGTGCGTGGCGCGATGGCGTGAAGGAACTCTCGCGTGAGGCTGGTCTTGTGCTCCATCGAACACGCCTCGTAGTTGGTGTTCTCGTAGTAGCCGGACCACTCTGTGCCGTTCGGCTCCCACCTGCATGCCTTCACAGCGGACCGCAGGCTCTCGAGAAGCGCACGGCGGGAGGTATCGCTTACGAAGCGCGGACGCTCCACGGTCGCCTGAGCATCCGCATACCGGCGTTGCGCTGCGCTGTGGGCATGGATGTGCATCATCGTCGAGGGGCGCAGGCGGCTTGTAACGGGCAGCAGCGCGTGCGCCACCTCGAGGGGAACGCCGTCCAAGTACTCCCGAGAGAGTCCCGCAAGCGAAGGGTGCACGCGGCGGCGCAACTCCAGGGGCGCAAGAAAATGCTCACAGAACTGCCGATACGCCACCCACGACCCACCGTCCGCCTGAGTCTCGAACGAGAGTGTATCGATGAATACGGGTCTCGTGCCGATGAACTGCACGTTGAATGCGCTCGCGTCCTTCAGGACCATGTCGCGCTCGCGCGCCTGTTCGGCTATGTCGAGCGTCAACAAGGCGGCATCGCGCAACTGGGAGAAGCTCCACTCCCACGGGTAGGACACGAACGGGATTCGCTCCGGCCTGAGCACCCGGTACGTCCCGCCGATGTCCGTAAGCAGCCGAACCTCTTCATGTGCGATCAGTTGGCCCGCGTCCGTGATCGCGCGGTACAGCCCGGACGACATCAGCCGGTCGTAATCACGCGCATAGTCCTCGCTGACAGTCCGGTAGAGCTCACCGTCAACCGTGAGAATGTGCCCGCTGGGATCGCGAAACGAGGCACCATGCCAAGCAGGTTCACGCATCGCCGTCTTCACTCCCGGACCTCCGGGAGAGCCAAGAAGAGATGCGTCGCCACGAGGTCTTGAGCGCGAAGACGAACCCCAAGAGCCCGGCGATAGCCCACTGGAACAGAAGACTGCCGGTCCCGGCATCCAAGTAGCCGAGCATGTACGGCGGTGTGCCGGCGTCTCGAATAACGAGACCCACGCCGTCGAGCAGTGGGCCCATGGGCACCTCCAAGAAACGCATGCCGGGGCTTGCCGCGAAGATACCCCTGACGGTGGAAGCGCAAACACTGCTCCGAACGCTTGCTGAGTCCTGAATTGCCGGGTCTTAGGATCGACCCTGATCGATCCCGGATCGACCGCTCATTTCGCCCGGTTCTGCGACAACAGCTCGGTCGTTGTGACGATCTCGAGGATACTTTGTAGTGCGTTGACGCTCCACGTAGCGGCTGATAGCATGTCTCTTCGTGCGTGAATCGAGCGAATGGAAGGTCTGTTGATGTACGCAATCGTTGCCACCGGTGGCAAACAGCTCAAGGTAGCGGCGGGCGACGTCGTGAGTGTCGAGAAACTCGACGCTGCCGTCGGCGACTCCGTGAAGTTCGACGTGATCTTCCTCGCAGACGACGGTGAGGTGACGGTCGATACGGATGCATTGGCCGCCGCGACCGTGACCGCCGAGGTCGTCGAGCACTACAAGGGCGCGAAGGCCATCGTCTTCAAGTTCAAGAAGCGCAAGGGCTACAAGCGCACCAAGGGACACCGTCAGGAGCTGACGCGCGTCCGTATCACCGACGTCATGGCCGGGGAGGCTCCTAAGAAGGCTGCCGCGAAGAAGCCCGCGGTCAAGAAGGCTACTGAAGGCGACGAGGCTCCCAAGAAGGCTGCGGCTAAGAAGGCTGCTCCGAAGAAGACCGAGGCCGTCGCGGAAGCGACGACCGCCGAGGCGCCGACCGCAGACGCGCCTGAGGTCGCCTCACAGGACACGCCTACCACCGAGTCCGAAGCGTAAGGCAGGGATCAGAGATGGCACACAAGAAGGGTCTCGGTTCGACCAAGAACGGACGCGATTCACGCGCCAAGCGACTTGGCGTCAAGCGTTTCGCGGGCCAGCAGGTCACCACCGGGACGATCATCGTTCGTCAGCGCGGCACGCACATCCATCCCGGCGAGGGCGTCGGTCGAGGCGGGGACGACACGCTCTTCGCGCTGCGCGAGGGTATCGTTGAGTTCACTCGCGGGCTCAAGCGCCGCGTCCATGTGCGACCGCTCGAGGGCTAGCAGGCCCACGGGCAGTTCAACGCTGCAGAATCGCGAGCCCTCCGCCACTCGAACCCGGCGGGGGGCTCTTCGCATATCATGGGGGCGACGCCCCTTGAGGGAGGTCTCGGAAGGCGTGTTCATCGATGAGGTGACCATCCACGTCAAGGCTGGTGATGGCGGCGCGGGCTGCATGTCGTTTCGACGCGAGGCACACGTCCCGAAGGGTGGTCCCGACGGCGGTGACGGCGGCCGCGGCGGAGCCGTCGTTCTTCGTGCGGACCAGTCGCTTTCGTCGCTCATCGACTACCGGTTCAAGCACCACTTCAAGGCCTCCAAGGGCATCCACGGCAAGGGGAGCCGTCTCGACGGCGCCAGTGGCGCTGAGCTGGTATTGCGAGTGCCCACCGGGACTGTTGTGCGCGACGCCGACACGGGTGAGGAGCTAGGGGACCTCACCGCGCATGCCCAGACCCTCGTGGTCGCCGAAGGCGGACACGGCGGTCGCGGCAACCCCCACTTCATGACGCCCACGAGGCGCGCTCCCGCATTCGCCGAGCTTGGAGAGCCCGGAGAGGAGCGGTCGCTCACCCTCGAACTCAAACTCCTGGCTGACGCCGCGCTCGTGGGGATGCCCAGCGTAGGCAAGTCCTCACTTATCGCTCGGATGAGCGCGGCTCGCCCCAAGATCGCGGACTACCCGTTCACCACGCTAGTGCCGAACCTGGGTGTCGCGCGCGCGGGAGAGCGCAGCTTCGTAGTAGCCGACGTGCCCGGCCTCATCGAAGGCGCACACGAAGGCAAGGGTCTAGGGCACGCCTTCCTGCGCCACATCGAGCGTACCGCGCTCATCATCCACGTGCTCGACCTGTCTGGCGGGTACGAAGCGCGCGATGTCATAGGAGACTACGAGGTCATCGAGCGAGAACTTGAACTGCACGCCCGGGAACTCGTCGAGCGCCCGCGTGTCATCGTTGGTAACAAGTCCGACGTCAGCGGCACGGGCGAGGCATCGGACCGGCTGCGGGAGCGCGCCGCCGCCGAGGGCGCTCCGTACTTCGAAGTCTCGGCCGTCACCGGCGCCGGTGTCGATGCGCTGATCAGAAGCGTCGCCGAGCGGGTCCACGAGCTTCGTGCGTCGGCGACGATCACCGAACCGCCGCAAGCCGTCTTCCGCCACCGCCCGAACCGCAACCGTGAGTTCGACGTGCGCAATCTAGGAGGCGGTGTCTTCGCCGTAGCGGGGCGCGGCGTCGAGCGCATGGTCATCATGACCGAGTGGAACAACGAGGAGGGTGTCGCGTTTCTGCAGAAGCGTCTCGTGCGTGCGGGCGTCGAGAAGGCTCTCCTCGAGGCGGGGGCGGTCGACGGCGACGAGATCCGCATCGCTGGGAAGAGCTTCGTCTTCGACACGGGCCTCGAGACCGACCCCGAGGTCGTACACATCGAAGAAGAGCCGCTCCTGCGCGAGGAAGAGTCAGTGGTAGACGAGGGGGAGGGAGCGCGATGAACGGGCGTCGCGTTGTCATCAAGGTGGGCACGTCCACGCTCGCGCCTGACGGCGGGCCCGTCGACATCGCATGGGCGCGCGACCTCGTCTCGCAGGTCTGCCAGGTACGTGACGGCGGCGACGAGGTTCTCATAGTCTCGAGTGGCGCGATCGCGGCCGGCGTCGAGCGTCTTGGGCTCGGCTGCCGCCCGAGCGACATGCCGTCGCTGCAGGCCGCTGCATCGGTGGGTCAGGTCGCCTTGGTCGAGTGTTACGCGGCCTTGTTCGCTGAGCGTGGCGTGGCGGTCGGGCAGGTGCTTCTGACCCGGCACGACACGGGGCACAGGGAGGCGTTCTTGCACGCGCGTGACACGCTTGAGCGGCTGCTTGCGCTCGGGGTGGTCCCCATCATCAACGAGAACGACACCGTCGCAGTCGACGAGATCCGCTTCAGCGACAACGACACGCTCGCAGCGCTCGTTGCCGCGATGATCAAGGCGGACCTCGTCGTCTTGCTCTCCGACATCGAGGGGCTCTACGACAGCGATCCTCGCTCCGACGACGATGCGCGCCTCCTTGAGCAGGTCGAGGAACTCACGGAAGACGTCATCGCCGCAGCCGGAGGTGCCGGGACACTCGGCTCCGGTGGCATGGCGACGAAAGTCGAGGCTGCCCGCGTGCTCATGAAAGCCGGCATTCCGCTCATCGTCTGCGACGGCAGGCGTCCTGGCGTCGTGGGGGATGCGGTCGCGGGACGCCCGTGCGGCACGTACTTCTCGCCGAAGGGTGGCACACTCGGCGCTCGCAAGCTGTGGATCGCGCTCGGGCGCAAGCCGAGCGGCGAGATCGTCATCGACGACGGCGCGAAGCGTGCGGTGCTCGAGCGCGAGGCGTCGCTTCTGCCTGCGGGAGTCGTGCGGGTCGAGGGCTCGTTCGGCGAGGGTGATGCGGTAGTATTGAAGGGACTGTCGGGCGAGGTGGTCGCGCGCGGACTCACCGCGTTCAGCGCCGCCGATCTCGACCGCATCAAAGGCATGAAGACCTCACGGATCGCCGAGGAGCACCCGCACCTCGCCGGCAGAGAGGTCGTGCACAGAGACAGTCTCGCCGTCCTGTAAGGCGCGGCGGCGGCCCTACCCGAGAGGAGCGTCACGATGTCAGAGGTTCTGAACCTCGCCAAACGCGCCCGTGAGGCCGCTGGAGCTCTCGCAATCGTGCCAACGGGCATGCGCAACCGGGCGCTGCTCGTGATGGCGCACGCGCTCGTCGCCAAGCAAGACGAGATCCTAGCCGCCAATGCGGCCGACATCGCTGCGGCGCGCGACAAGGGCACTCCCGAGGGGCTCATCGACCGCCTCGAGCTCAACCCTGCGCGTCTCAAGAGCATGTCTGAGGCGCTCAAGGCGCTGTCGCTACTGCCCGACCCTATCGGCGAGGTCGTCGAAGGGCATACGCTGCCAAACGGCATCAAGCTGACTCAGGTCCGCGTTCCTTTGGGTGTCGTCGGCATGATCTACGAGGCGCGTCCGAACGTGACCGCCGACGCCGCGGGGTTGTGCCTGAAGACGGGCAACGCGGTCATCCTGCGTGGCGGCTCGCTAGCCATCAACAGCAACATCGCACTCACGAAGGTGCTCGCAGAGGCGGCGCACGGTGCCGGGATGCCGAACGGCTGCATCCAGTCGATCGAGTCGACCGAACACGCCGCCGCCGAGGAGCTCATGGGCCTGCACGACTACCTCGACGTGCTCATCCCGCGCGGCGGCGCCAACCTCATCCGCAGCGTGGTCGAGAATGCGAAGGTGCCCGTGATCGAGACGGGCGTGGGCAACTGCCACGTCTACGTGCACGCCGCGGCCGATCCGGCCATGGCCCAGCGAATCGTCGTCAACGCGAAGACACAGCGCCCGAGCGTGTGCAACGCCGCCGAGTCGCTGCTCATAGACGAGCGCATCTTCGAAACCGTCCTGCCGCCTATCCTCAAGGCCCTCGAGGAGGCCGGGGTCACGCTGTTCGCGGACGAGAAGGCGCGTTCGCTCGGCGCCGTCATGCGCATCGAACCGGCTAGCGAGCAGGACTGGGGCATGGAATACCACGACCTGCGCATGAGCGTGAAGGTCATCTCCGGGCTCGACGAAGCGATCAGGCACGTCAACACCTACGGCACCAAGCACTCAGAGGCTATCGTCACGAACGACTACGTCGCTGCCCAGCGCTTCACCGCCGAGGTGGACGCCGCCGCGGTCTACGTCAACGCATCGACGCGCTTCACCGACGGCGGCGAGTTCGGCCTGGGCGCTGAGATCGGCATATCGACGCAGAAGTTGCACGCCCGCGGTCCGATGGGGCTCACGGCGCTCACGTCGACGAAGTTCGTGCTGATGGGAGACGGGCAGATCAGAGAGTGATCAGCGGCTCGCGGATCGGCATCATGGGTGGGACGTTCGACCCCATCCACTACGGGCATCTCGTGACGGCCGAGGAGGCGCTCGTTCAGTTCAACTTGGACAAGGTCGTCTTCATGCCCACGGGCACGCCCGCGGCTAAGACGCACCAGGTTGTCACGCCAGCGGAACACCGCTACCTGATGACAGTGCTCGCCACGGCGCCGAATCCTGACTTCGAGGTGAGCCGTGTGGAGGTGGATCGTCCCGGCGTGACCTACACCGTTGACACACTTCGGGCTCTGCGCGCGCAGCACGGCGTCACGACCGAACTCTTCTTCGTCACCGGCGCCGACGCGATGTGGGAGATCCTCACGTGGAAAGATCCCGAGGAGGTCGCGGGGCTCGCGACGTTCATCGCCGCCACGCGCCCCGGCTACGACCTTGCGGAGGGCCTCGCGCTGCATCGAGGTGGAGCGGCGGGCTTTCGAATCGAGCACATCGAAGTGC
Source organism: Actinomycetota bacterium (assembly GCA_037445775.1). Taxonomy (GTDB): domain Bacteria; phylum Actinomycetota; class Coriobacteriia; order Anaerosomatales; family PHET01; genus JBBUX01. The sequence goes on along the minus strand of JBBIJX010000017.1, from coordinate 10,227 downwards.
CCGCGCTCGCGATATCCTCGACGGATCTGCGGCGCCGGGTGGCCGAGCGACGTCCCATCCGCTACCTCACCCCGGAGCCGGTGGTCGCCTACATCGAGAAGCACCGACTCTACCGCGATGCGAAGGCGCTCGCATGACGATAGCGTTCGACACGGCCGCATCACGCGTCGAGGAGCGCCTGGGCGAGGCCGCGTTCCAGCACTGCCTCAGGGTGGCTGAGACCGCCTGCTCACTCGCGGGCATCTACGGCGTCGATCCGGAGGAGGCGCGCCTAGCAGGTCTGCTGCACGACTGGGATCGCGAGGTCTCCAACGAGGCGCTTGTCGAGACCGCGATCGCCGACGGGCATGCCATGACAGAGGCTGATGCGCATTCGCCGCGTCTGCTGCACGCCCAGACGGGTGCCGCAGCGCTCCGTGAGGAGTTCCCCGGCATCTCTGACAGCGTCGTCGGAGCGGTCGCGCGGCATACACTCGGGGCTGTCGACATGCAGCCACTCGACATGGTCGTCTATGTGGCCGACATGATCGAGCCGGCACGGACGTATCCGGGCATCGACGACGTGCGCGAGGCGGTGGGCACCCTTTCGCTCGATGCCGCGTTCGCAGAGGCCTACCGGTACTCTATGGCAGCGCTCGTCAAGGCCCGAAAGCCAATTCACCCGCTGACCGTTGACGTATGGAACGCCTATGTTGCGCGGGGGCGGACATGAGCGAGTCGCGTCCCCGTCGCTCGAAAGTGCGCGAGGCGCCCGAGTCACCATCGGGCTACCGTCAAACACGGCGCTCCTCGACCGCAGCCAAGTCTGCGAAGCGTGCCGAACGCCAGCACCGCGTGGCCACGTCGCTGACCCGCGCCTGGCGGTCTACGAAGAACGTCACCCTCGTGCTGGCGCAGGGTCTCGCGCTGGCCGGCCTCGCCCTGCTTGTGCTGCTTGTCGTAGCGACAGCGGTGAACACCTTCGTGCGCTGGAACTCGGAGCGTCTTGCGAGCCAGGCCGAGTCACCTTCGGAGGTCGCGCGCCGTGCCAAGGAGAACGTGCTTGTCGTCGGCGTCGAGGACGGCAAAGCGATCGGCTATCTCGCGCTGCGCATCGATGGAGACCGTTCACAGGTGTTCGGGGTCGCCATCCCGGACGGGGCGTTCGTAGACGTGCCGGGTCGCGGGTTCGAGCGCATTGGAGAAGCCTTCACTGCCGGGCCGGAGACGGCGTTGTCCACGGTGTCGAACTTCTTCACAGTACCCTTCGAGTCCTACGTGGTCGTGCCTGCTCAGGCCTACCGTGACGCTCTCACCGCGCAGCAGGTCTCCGGCCTCTCTGGCGCCTCTCTCGACTCGAATCTCACACCCAACGAGCTTGAGGCTCTGGACACAGCGCTCGGCTCAGTGGCTCAGAAGGACGTCGCGCTCGTTCCGATGCCCGTCAAGCCGATCAAGCTGGGCGACCAGACGTACTACGAACCGCAGCGTGATGAGATCGCCGACTTGCTGAAGTCCTGGTGGGGTGTGAACCCCGAGACCGTCGAGCAGATGACGCGTGTGATCGTCTACAACGGCGCGGGCAAGCCCGGATTGGCCGGGCAGGCCGCCCAACACCTCATCCGTTCGGGATTCCGAGTGGTCGACACGAAGAACGCCGACTCGTTCGAGTACAAGCGGACTGAGATCACCGTCAAGCGGGGAGAGGCTGCGGACGGCGAGGCGGTCAGGGACGCGCTCGGTGTAGGCACGGTGCGAGTCGAGACATCTACCGCCGACGTCACCGACGTCATCGTCGTCATAGGCAGAGACTACAAGCCGAAGCCGGTCGTGAAAGGAGACCAGTGACCAAATCCGAGGAGTGGGCGCTCATCGCGGCGGAAGCCGCAAGTGACAAGAAGGCCGCCGACATCGTTGCCATCGACGTGGCGGAGCTTCTGGTGGTGACCGACTACTTCGTTATCTGTACAGGCCGGACCGATATCCAAGTCAAGGCCATCGCAGAGGAGGTCGAGGATGCTCTGCGCGAGCGGGGCGGCATCAAGCCCATCGGGCGAGAGGGGTTCGAAGAGGGACGATGGGTCCTGCTCGACTTCGCCGACCTCGTCGTTCACGTCTTCCAGCCGGACGAGCGGGAGTTCTACCGCCTCGAGAAGCTGTGGGGCGATGCGCCTCGCCTGGCGCTACCCGAGAGTGTGACCGGTCCAGTCGCGACCACCGGCGTCGACGCGTCGCCGGACGGACCCGCGATCGAATCGGACGCCTGACCGTGCCGGTCTCGCGTGCAAGCTGGGCGCCCACCGCCGCACTGGTGGGCGTCGCCGCCATCTGGGGCGGCACGTTCGTGATCGTTGCCGAGGCCATCGCTCGCTACCCGATGTACGCGTTCCTTGGGTGGCGCTTCGCCCTTGCGACCGTCACGTTCGTGGCGTTCTTTCCGCGGGTAGTCCGCCGCGTTGATGTCGCGAACCTGAAGATGGGCGTGCTCGCGGGGGTCTTCCTCTCGATCGGCTACATCTTCCAGACGTGGGGGCTCGACGGGCCTACCGCGACGACTCCTGCGCGTGCCGCGTTCATCACCGGGCTCTACGTGGTGCTGGTGCCGCTGATGCAGGCGGTGGCACTGAGACGCCTGCCACGCCGGGCGACGCTCATCGGCGCCGCGCTCGCTCTAGCCGGCCTGTGGATGCTCTCGGGCATGGGCGCCCAAGGTCCCGGCAGCTTCGGGATGGGCGACAGCCTCGTACTTGTGTGCGCCGTCGCATACTCGGTGCACATGCTCGTGCTGGGGTCCACGGACGAACGTCACGATACCGGTGCGCTCACACTGGTGCAGCTGGTCGTCGTTACTCTGGTGACGGCGGGCATGTCGCTGGTGATGGGGGAGAACGCTGGCGTTCCCACCGACGGAGGGGTCATCGCCGCGATCGTCATCTGCGGGGTGCTCGCCAGTGCGCTCGCCTTTGTCGTGCAGACGTGGGCGCAGCGGCGCATCCAGCCGGCGCGCGTCGCGCTGGTACTGGTGACAGAGCCTGCGTTCGGCGGGCTCATTGGCTGGAGTTTCGCGGGCGTCTGGCCCGTGCGCGAGATGCTCGGCGCGGGGCTGATGATGGCGGGGATGATCACGAGTGAGCTGATCGTGGCCTTCACGAAGACGGGCGAGCGGGTCGAGTACGAAGCGGCGGTCGAGGGTATTCCCGTGCCTATTCTGGAGGACGAGCGGCCGCCGGCGCGCTTGTTCGAGGACGGTCGCGCGTAGCGGCGGACCGGCCTGCGGCGCGGTCCGATGGCGCGGCCGGGGCGCGCGGGAGCGCTCCTTGCAGTGCTATTGACCCGCCGGAAGGCGCTTTGTAGACTACCGCTTGCCGCTCTGGCGGCGCCCAGACGTGGGGCCATAGCTCAGCTGGGAGAGCGCTTGGCTGGCAGCCAAGAGGTCAGGGGTTCGATCCCCCTTGGCTCCACCAAAAGAGTCTCAACTGAACCATGTGCCAAGAAGGACGCCATTGAACGGTTTGCACGACGGTTCAGGGATGGTTTCGGAAGATGCCCGCTCTCAGGAGTGGGCTTCTTCGCATCTGTGGTCTCCATCAGACGTTTCTGGCGGGCATGTCGTGCGGAGAGTGGGATTCAGTCGCTGCCCGCCGTTCACCGACGCATCTAGGCCATGCGCCGGAATAGGTATGCCGTTCAGGCGAGTATTCGCTATCGTAGCGAGCTTCGGCAACTAGATTCGCCAGTCCAGCAGATCATGAGACGTAGTCCGACACGAACACAGCGGAGGTAAGTCGACGATGCAGGATTCGAGAACAGCGACGGCTGTCATGCAGGGCAGCGTGCCGGTGGTCTCCAGATGGAGCGTCCCGTTCGCGGGGTTCCTGATCACCCTCATGGGCGGTATCTCATACGCCTGGGGAGTCTTCGTGGTGCCCTTGACAGAGACATACGGGTGGAGCCGGGCGGAGGCCATGCTGCCGCTCTCGGTCTACCTGCTCACCTTCTCGCTCGCGGGGATGATCTTCGGCGGGATATTGCAGGACAGGCTTGGTCCCCGCATGGTCTCAACGATCGGCGGAGTCCTCTTCCTTGTCGCCTACCTGATGGCGATGCAGATCGACCGGGTCCCCCACGTATGGTGGCTCGTCATCTCGTACGGCCTGATCGGCGGACTCGGGTGCGGCCTTGCCTACAGTGCAGCGGTTCCTGCTGCAAGGAAGTGGTTCCCTGACAAGACGGCGCTCGCCGTCGCCATCGCGGTGACCGGCTTCGGGCTTGCGGCGACCGTCTTCGCCCCGTGGATCACCCAACTGATCGACACCGTTGGTATAGAAGGCGCCTTCCTGACGCTGGGAGTCGTGACGTCGACCGTGACCTTGATGGCGTCATGGCTCATGAGACTGCCGGCCGAAGGATGGATGCCGCCGGCTTCGGTCAGCGAGGCAGCGTCGGAGAAAGCATCCGCTTCGATGTCGATGTTCGCCCCCAGAACCGAGGCGACACTCGGCGAGGCTTTGAGGACCCCGATGTTCTACGCGATCTGGATCGGGTTCTTCGGGGTGGTCTTCGGGGGCCTGATGGCGATGGCTCACGTGGTGCCCTACGGCGTGTCGGTACTAGGGATGGATAAGTCCTACGCCGCCTTGGCGGCGGTTTTCTTCGGCCTCGCCAACGGGCTCGGGCGGCCGGTAGCCGGGTTCGTCGCCGAGAAGGTCGGGCCGGTGACGCTGATGCTGGTGACGTACGTGATCACCGGCGCGACGTTCCTGCTCTTCAACACAGTGGCGACCACGCCTTCTGCATTGTTCGCTTGCGCGTTCATATTCGGCTGGGGCTTCGCCGTCACGCTGGGGCTATTCCCGACGTTGACCACCATCGCGTTCGGGGTCAAGAACCTCGGGGCAGTCTATGGCGGGGTATTCACAGCGTTCGGAACAGCGGCCTTCCTAGGCCCCATGGCTGCGGCTTGGGCGTACGACGTGCTCGAAAGCTACGTCCTGCCTTTCGCGTTCGCTGGCGCACTGGCCCTTTCCGGATGGTGCATCTGCCTCTTCGTCTACAGACTCAAGTTCAAGTTGCCGTAGCGGCAGCCAGCTGACCCGATCGGTGCCCGCGCCGGACGAGCATCCTACCGCTCGCTGTCAGAAAGCTGCGTAGAAATGTAGCGCTCGCCTGAGTCAGGGAGGATTACAACTATTGTCCGGCCGCGGTTCTCCTCGCGTAGGGCCACTTGTAGCGCCGCCCAGGCCGCGGCACCGCTCGAGATCCCGACGAGAATGCCCTCGGTGCGCGCGACGCTCTGCGCGGTGACGAGGGCGTCTTCGTTGGTGACGCGCACAACCTCGTCGACGATGGAGCGATTGAGCACCTTGGGCACGAACCCTGCGCCGATGCCCTGAATCCGGTGTGGGCCCGGCCGACCTCCCGAGAGCACCGGCGAGGCATCCGGCTCGACGGCGATCATCCTCACGCTGGGCTTGCGCTCTTTTAGCACCTCGCCGACGCCGGTGATCGTGCCTCCGGTGCCGACGCCCGCCACCACGATGTCGACGGCACCCCCGGTGTCGGCCCAGATCTCCTCGGCGGTCGTCTCGCGGTGCACCTGCGGATTGGCTGGATTCTCGAACTGTAGCGGCATGTAGCTATCCTTGACGTGCTTCGTCAGTTCCTGCGCCTTCTTCACGGCGCCGGCCATGCCCTCAGAACCCGAAGTGAGCACCAGTTCGGCACCGAGCATCTGCACGAGCTTCCGACGTTCGATCGACATCGTCTCCGGCATGGTGAGGATGAGCCTGTAGCCCTTCGCAGCGCAGGAGAAGGCGAGGCCGATGCCGGTGTTTCCGCTGGTCGGCTCTATCACCGTGGCGCCGGGCTTGAGTTTGGCAGCACGCTCGGCCGCTTCGATCATCGCCGCGCCGATACGGCACTTCACGCTGTTGGCGGGATTGAACGCCTCGACCTTGCCGAAGACGTTCGCGGGCAAGTCGGCCGACAGCCTCCCCAGCCGCACGAGCGGGGTCGCTCCGATGGCCTCGGTGATCGACTCGTACGTTCGGCCGCGAAACGCCGCGGCACGCTCGCCGCTCGAGCCGAAACCGGTCCCGGTGGTCCCGCTCATATCGCGTACTCGCTTTCGTGGTCGATGTCGTACTTGAACAGGGCGTCGATGCGGCTGTGCAGTTCGGCGAGTCCAGGGTCACTGCGTCTGCGTGGCCGCAGCACGTCGATCTCGAAGCGGTTGCGGATCGTGCCCGGCTGCGGTGAGAAGATGATCACCTCATCGGAGAGGTAGAGCGCCTCCTCGACGTCGTGGGTTACGAGCACGATGGTGACGCCAGTCGTCTCCCAAAGGGCAAGCAGATCGTCTTGGAGTCGCTCGCGCGTGAGAGTGTCGACGGCCGCGAACGGCTCGTCCATGAGTACGATCTTCGGTTCAACAGACAGTGCCCTTGCGAGAGCCAAGCGCTGACGCATGCCGCCCGAGAGCTGCGAGGGGTACTTGCTCAGCGAATCGGTCAGCCCAACCATCTTGAGGAACTTGAGCGCCTGCGTCTCGCGCTCGGCGGCGGGCAGGCCACGCAGCTTCAGCGTAAAGGTGACGTTCTGCAGCACCGTCATCCAAGGGAATACCGCGTAATCTTGAAAGATCATCGCGACGTCGTGTTTGGGCTGGTCGCGGAACACACTGTTGGCGAGCGGCGACAGGAAGCGATAGCGCTTGCGGTAAACCTCCATTTCCTGCCGGGTCGACGGCAGCGGTTCGAGAACGCGGGCGCCGTCGATGTAGACCTCCCCCTCACTGGGGGCCTGGAGTCCTCCGAGAATCTCAAGGAACGTCGATTTGCCGCTTCCCGAGGGGCCGAGCAGACTCACGATGCGACCATCGGCAACGGATAATGAGACCGACAGCACGGCCGTCAGCCCCGCCGCCGAACGATCGGCGTTGACGATCGAGTGGAACTTCGTGATGTTTCGCGCTTCGATCGTCATCGGCCCACCTTCCACACCGCGAGCTTGAGTTCGGCGAACTTGAGCACCTCGATGAGGAACCAGCCGATGATTCCGAGTGTCACCATGCACACGACCATGACGGGGATCTGGAAGAACTCCTTGGCCTCCATCAGTACGTAGCCGATCCCGGAGCGCCCCCCGTACATTTCGGCGATCACGAGCATCACTAGACCTACAGCGATCCCGGTTTTCACACTCATGATGATTGCGCCAAGAGCGTCCCAGATGTAGACGCGGGTGATGAGCGTGAACTCGCTTGCGCCGAAGATCCGCGCCGACGCCAGAAAGCGCGGGTCGGTGTCTTTGACCGCCTGGTAGGTGTTGAACAGGATGGGATAGAACGCGCCCAAGAAGATCAGGAACGTCTGCATCGGCAGTCCGATGCCGAAGATGATTATGGTAATGGGCACCCACGCGGGTGGTGGGACCGGCGCGAGAAGCTGAAAGAACGGCAGCACGCGCTTGCGTACGGCGATGTTCCAGCCCATGAGTACGCCGAGAGGAATCGCCGTGGCGATTGCGATGGCGAGCGCGAGAAAGAACTTTCCCATGCTGTGCGCGATGTGGACGAGGTACTCGTCCGAGACGAACATCTCCCACGCGGTGACGGTGACGGTGCTGAGCGGGGGCACCAGCGTGCTTGGAACCACCCCCACGCGGGGCAGGATCTCCCACAGTGCGAGCGCAGGCACGAACACCACGATGAACTCCGGCGAGAAGATGCTCCCAAAGGCGTTGCGCATGAAGAACCCAGTCTCGCGTAGTACGAGGCGGGGCCCCTTGACGCGGTACTCGGTCATCGCCGACTTCCCGACCGAGGGTATCGTTGAGGCGCCACCTGAGCTTGCACGAAGGCCTCACAACGAGTCATCGTCGTCTCCCTACTCATCATCGTGACTGAGAAGTTCCTCGATCAGTGCCCGGTCAGCGACCTCGAAGCGGCTCACAGGAAGGTCCGCGAGGATCTCGACGGGTATCCCGGTCGCCTGCGCTGCCGCCGAGCGCAGAACCTCAAGCGATGAGGACTGGCTTCGCGTGAGTAGCGCAGGCAGTCCGCTCGACGCCTCAGGGTCGTTGCGTTGGGCGAGCAAGATGAGCTCGACCTGATCCTCGGTGAGCGGGCAGCAGCCGTCACCGGCGTCCGTCTCTTCGATTTCCCAGTTCTGGTAGAGAACCGTGTGGCCCTCCTTCACGGCCACCGCTGCGAGAGCGCCCCTCACCACCACAGCGTCGATTATGCCCGCCTCAAGCGCGGGAATCATGGCGTCGAACGCGATGACTTGCAGCTCCAGCTTCTCCGTGTCGACGTTGAGGCGTTCTGCGTCGGCCTTGAAGGTGTCCCACAGAACACACTCCGGTTGCGAGATGCCCACCTTCTTGCCCTCGAGGTCACCGAGTCGAACCTCGAGTCCATTGCGAACCACGAGCGTGGCGCCAAACGGGTACGTGACCTTGCCCACGACCTCGAGTTTCTCGAAGCCCGGCAGTCTCTCGATCTCCTCGTAGCGCGCGGGATCGATGAAACCTGCCGCGAGGTCGCCCGACAGCAGCGCATAGCCCACGTCGGCAGGTGTTCCGAGACGGCTTAGCTCGAAGCGCCCGCCGAACTCGGGATCGCTTTCGGCGACGTATGCTGCGGTGAGAAGTGGGCCGCCGCTGTGGCCGATCACGGTGACATCGCGCTCACCGCAGCCGCTGAGGAATGCGGCTGCGGTGAGCAGAACGACGAGTAAGATCAGGAGCGACGCACGAGAGTGCTCATGAACTAAGAGGTGTACGCGCTTCATGAAATCTGCCATCGCTCCTTGAGTGATCACGTCTTGAACTACCAGGTGATGCCCTTGAAGACCTGTGAAAACAGGGCGTCGCCCGGGTTCTCCTTGATGTTCTCGAGCGTGACGAGCTCGTCGCCCAGCGACGTCAGACCCACGGTGTCGAGCTCAATGCCGAACTTCAGCCGGCCATTGCCCTTCACGATCGCGTCCTCAGGCGCGCCTGTGTACTTCACGGCGATAGCTACGACCTCATCTGATGTCGGATCGGCCAAGATGATCTGGTTCGCCTCGTCAATCGCCTCGATGAAGAGCTTGTACTCCTCAGGGTTGCTCTCGATGACCGCGTTTCGCGCATTGATGGTGCGGCACGGGATGCTCTGCGAGATCTCCGGGAACAGGACCTTGAAGCCCTTTAGCTCGGCGATACTGACATGAGGTTCCTCGAGGATCGCGCCATCGACCGCAGCACCCTCGAGCGCTGTGATGGCTTCTCCGCCCGCAAGCTTCTCAAGCTGGAACTCCACTCCCGCGTCCCGGGCTGCACGGGCGTAGGAGATGACCGCCTCGCAGGTGGGCGAGATACCCGCAATGCGCTTGCCTGCGACGTCCTTGATCTCCTTGATGGGTGAGTCTGCGGGGACGACCAGTACCGAGGTGCAGGGCGTCTTGACCTGCGCGATGGCCTGGATGGGCGCACCGTTGGCGATCGCGGCTATCGCGACCGTCGGGCACGACCAGAACGCGTCAGCCCCACCCGACACGACGAGATCGCGAGCGGCCGTCAGGTCCGCGGACTCGACGATCTCGACATCGAGACCCCTCTCCTCGAAAAAGCCTTTCTCCTTGGCTACGTACAGGTTCAGGTGGTGCGTGGTCCTTGCATCGGCCACAACGATCTTGAACGGTGCGACATCTGCGCCTTCCGTCTCCTGCGGCGCCTCGGTCGCGGTTTTGGGCGCGCACCCCACGAGTCCATTGAGCGCCAGCAAGGCCGCAAGGCATACCGCGAGGTATCCCAGTCGCCTTCTCTTGCGAATCATGTCTGTCCCTCCATGTTCATCAACCACGTGGGCTTCCGTCTGCCGGCCGATCTTGCCTAGATGGAGCGAGCCTCTCGTACGACGGACTATGGGTGCGTCGCAATCCACCCTCAACTACCACTGAGGTGCGGATAGTGCGCGGCGCGCAGCACAGACGCACTGCTGTCATCACACGAGAAGCGTCGTGAGCGAATGTATGCCCTGCTCAGAGGCTTCGAGATTGGGTTTTCAGAGTCTGCGATGCAGCATTCTGACGTGGCGAGTTACGCACACGAGTGGTGCGCGATCGAGCGGCTGTGGCGCCCCAGCACGACACTCCTGCAGCCACACAAGCCTCGCAGCGTTCCCGCGCAGGACGAGGTCGCGCGCTCCGCACGTCGGGCGGTCTTGGACGTCTGGCACGCTCGCTTGGGGTACCTACCTTCCAT
>JBBIJX010000016.1:0-30460 GCA_037445775.1 Actinomycetota bacterium | reverse complement strand
CGCAACCGGCGGCTGCTACAGCGACTACTACCAGCGGATAGGCCAGGTCCGCAGCGAGTCGGCGACGGACCATCCATTACCCTGGCGCGACCTGTCGCTTACGGCAAAGTTCTGGCCGTAGATGCGGCTGATGAAGCGTGATGAGCGTCATGCATGGACACGCGGATGCCGATAGGCGATAAAGAAGTCGGGGAACCTGCACGCACCGGTCTGAGGGAGTCAGCGCCATGAGGAACTGGTCGATTCGAACGCGCATCATCCTGGGCGTCCTGCTGGTCAATCTGATGGGCATGTTCGTCGTGATGGTCTACCTGCACGAGTCCTACTCGGGCGGGCTAGATGTCACCGAGCAGAAGTCCGCTACGCTCGGCGTCTCGGCGTGGAACACGCTGATCGAGGTGAGCGGGCCCGAGATGGGCAGCATCGAGGACCGGACGAGCGCACAGCGCTATCTGGATTCTCTCAAGACCATCACGGGCGCCGAGTACGGGTTGCTGATGAGCAAGGACGTTCTCGACGAGGCGGCGTACGCGTCCGAACTTGAGACCGCAGGCGTACCCAACAACTGGGACGAGCGCGAGAACTATGTGCTGACGGCGATCACGGAGCCGACGCTCTCCGACGAGATGCAGCTGCAAACCTCGCCTGATGCCATCCCTGAGATCGGCCGGATCGTCGGCGTCGAGAACGGCGCCTGCTCGCTGATGTGCCACGGCGAAGTGGGAGGCGAAGGCGACTTCTGGGCCGTTCGCTGGAGCAAGGACCACCATAGCCGCGGACACGTCGTGTTCCCCGTCACGAACGCGGAAGGTGAGCCCGTCGGCGTCATATACTCGATCGAGGACATCAGCGCGCAAGCGGACTCGGCGCGTGTCGCGATGGTAAACACCGCTCTCGTCATCATCGTGGGACTCGTGGCGGCGACCGTGCTTATCGCGTTCATGCTGAACTCGCTGGTCTTTCGCAGGCTTGACCGGATGGTGGCCAAGATCGAGGAGATCTCGATCCGGGTCGCCGGAGGAGACTACACCGCCCACTTCGAACCCGACACGGCCGGGGACGAGATCGGGCAGTTCGAGCAGTTCTTCGCCCGCTTCATGGACCTTGTCGCGAACACGCTGAGATCCCTCACCAAATAGACGTGACAATCGCTTCAAGACCCGCAATGAGGGGTCCCGGCGGGGCCCCTCATTGCGTTCGCGGCGAGCGCACCATAGCCGCATGGGGTAGAGTTTCGAGACCGTTCGAAGCCGGACGGAGCATCTCGCGCTCATTCGGAGCGCGCCGGGGCAAAGGAGACTCCCATGGCGGCCACATCGGGCGACACCGTCCGCGTCCACTACCGTGGCACCCTCAGCGACGGCACTGAGTTCGACTCGAGCACTGGGCGGGCTCCCCTCGAGTTCACGGTGGGCGCGGGCGAGGTCATCCCCGGCTTCGATGACGCCGTGATCGACCTCGAGGCCGGGCAGAAGGTCACCATCACGATCGAGGCGCGCAACGCGTACGGCGACCGCATGGAGGAGGCCGTCCAAGTGGTCCCGCTCGAGATGTTCGGCGACCAGGCACCCCAGGAGGGATGGGCTGTCGAACTCGAAGCGCCCGACGGCGGACGCATGGCCGCCACCATCGTCGAGGTCAACGACGAGTCCGCCACGCTCGACTTCAACCATCCGCTCGCAGGCGAGGATCTCACCTTCGAGATCGAGCTCGTCGAGATCGTGGGCGGAGACTCCCGCTCGGGAATCCTCCTTCCCTGACGCGCCTGAACGCGAAAGCGGCCCCGCCGTCTTTGGTCGGGGCCGCTCGTTTCACAGATGGTGCGGGTGAGAGGAGTTGAACCTCCACGGGGTTGCCCCCACATGGACCTGAACCATGCGCGTCTGCCATTCCGCCACACCCGCGTGTGGTGCAAGAGGGGATTCTAGCACATGGCGGAACCTGCGAAAGCCGCTCACTGTCGGCTGAACCGAGCTCTGGCCTGAACGCATCCCGGCTCGGCGCGGAATACCCTTGCGCCTTCGCTAATATTCGTATATTCTCATACATGCATGTTCAGTAAGGCAGCCGCTTCGCCCCTGTGAAGGACGGGTCATGGACCGCGAGTTCTTCTGTATGCACTCAGACATCTGCAAGACGCTCGCGAACGACAAGCGCCAGATGATCCTGGCCGCGCTGCGCGACGGCGAGCTCACCGTCTCCGGACTGGTGGAACGCACCGGGATGGCTCAGTCGAACGTCTCACAACATCTTTCGCGCATGAGGGCGCACCGCGTGGTCAAGGCGCGCCGGGAGGGAACCTGCGTCTATTACGCAATCGCCAACCCCAAGCTGGTCCAAGCGTTCGACCTGATCACTGAGGTCATGCTGGAAGACATGGACGAACGGGCTCGCGCCGGCGAGCCCACAAGCGAGTAGGAGACGACGATGGACAGTTCGATCGAAACACGCCTCGAGCAAGTCGCGGCTGTCGCCGAGGAGGCAGGCGACGCGCCGAAAAAGATGACACTGGTGGTGATGAGCGGGGACATGGACCGTCTCTTCGGGGCGTTCATCATCGCAACAGGGGCTGCGGCGATGGGCTTCGACGTGGTGATGTTCTTCACGTTCTGGGGGCTCAAGGCTCTCAAGCGCGCCGATGCCAAGCACGGAAGGTCGTTCTTCGGAAAGATGCTCGGAATGCGGGCGTTCGAGGGCGGCGGCATCGAGAAGGCGAACCCAAGCAAGTACAGTTTCGGCGGCATCGGCCGGTGGATGTTCGGCAAGATGATGGGTGCCCACAACGTCTCCACCCTGCCCGAACTGCGCGACCTAGCGGTCATGCTCGGCGTTCGGATGTATGGCTGCCAGATGTCCATGGACGTCATGGAGATCCCGCAGGACACGTTCGTCGAGGGCGTCCAAGAGCCTGTGGGTGTCGGCTTCATGCTCGCCGAGGCCGAGACCTCGAAGATCCAGTTCTTCATCTGAGCGTTCAGCCCTCCAGCTTCGAGAAGATGCCGGGGCGAAGCGCCGCTCGCGTCCGCCGGTCGTGAGCGCAGGAAGCCCGCACATGCCGACGCGGGCAGAAGGAAAGGAAGTACGACATGAGCGACATCACCCCCGATCTCGAGCTCGACCTGCGCGGACTGCTATGTCCGATGCCGATGGTCAAGGTCTCGCAGAACATCAGTGCCGTTGCGGTGGGCGGCGTGATACGCGCCGTCGCAACTGACGCTGGAGCTATGGCCGACATCCCCGCATGGGCGAAGTCGACCGGCAACGAGGTGCTCCAGGCCGAGAAGGCCGGCGATGAGTACGTCTTCCTCGTCAAGCGCGTGAAGTAGGACCGCGATGGATACCTTCTCGTTCATCGCCTCCGCTTTGGGCGTCTACGTCGCCCTCGCCGTCTTCACAGCAGGCATGGCGTGGCGTGTCTATCAGTGGTTTCGCACTCCGAAGTCACCGGTCAGACTGGGGATGTTCCCGAAGCCCAAGAGTCCTGGCGGGCGTCTCGTCAGGCTCGCCAAGGACACCTTCGTCGCACCGCAGAGCTTCTCGATCGCGCCCGGGGTCATGATCGCAGCGATGGCGTTTCACCTCGCAGCGCTTGCGGCGTTCATCGGGCACCTGCGCCTCATCCACGAGTTCACGCCGCTCGTCGCGGTACTCGGTGAGGAGGGCATGGCGAGATTCGCCGCAGTGTCGGGAGGCACGGCGGGGACCGTCATGCTGTTCGCCGTGATCTACTGGATCGGGCGGCGTACGTTCGGTCCGTACAAGCACCTGTCCACGCCCGAGGACTATCTGCTGCTCTTCCTGCTGCTGGGCATCATCGTGATGGGCAACCACCTGAGGTTCGTGGGAGACATCCATGCATCGGCCTACATGGAGTGGTTCCGTTCGCTCCTCGCGTTCCGGCCGGCATGGCCCGCAGAGATCGCCGGCTCAGGCGAGATGTGGGCACTCAACTGGCACATGCTCTTCGTCAACGCGTTCCTGATCTACTTCCCGTTCTCAAAGCTCACGCACGCCATCGGAGCGTTCGCGACGAACCTCGTGAGGAGCTCTGACTAGGCGATGGAGAAGACTACGATCGACACTATCGTCGGGACGCTCGACAAACGCATGAACCGCCAGCTCAAGCAGTACATGGACGTGTGTGTCCGTTGCGCGATCTGCAAGGACGCCTGCCACCAGTACGTCGCCACGCAGGACATGAAGTACCTGCCGGCGCGCAGGGCGGAACTCGTGCGCGAGATCTACCGCAAGTACTTCACAAAGGCCGGCCAATTCCTGCCGGCTCTCTACGAGGCCCGCGATCCCGACGAGAACCTGCTTGAGGAGCTCGCGGACTCGACGTATGCCTGCACAGGCTGCCGCCGCTGCATGTACTACTGCCCCTTCTCGATCGACACGCAGTGGGTGGTCTCGGCGGCCAAAGCGATCCTCATAGCGGCAGGACGAGGCAACGAGATGCTCGGCCAGCTCGCGGACGCGGCCATCTTCAAGGGCGAGAACGCCGAGATGTTCCGAGACTCCATGCTTGCGGGATTCCACGACATCGCTGCGGAGGTACGCGAACTCACCGGGAACCCCAACGCGGAAGTGCCGGTCGACCGCGAGGGTGCGGACATCCTGTACGTGGCCCTCGCGGGTGCGCACTCCATCAAGCCCGCCGCAGTCATCTTCAACGAGGCGAAGGCCAGCTGGACCCTGTCGTTCTTCGAGTCGGCGAACTACGGCTTCTTCTACGGCGACCCCGAGAAGGCGCGGCTCATCGCAAAGCGCTACGTCGATGAAGCGGTGCGCCTTGGAGTCAAGGAAGTCGTCATTACGGAGTGCGGACATGCTTACCGGGTGGCCGAGATGTTCTACGAGGCGTGGTCCAAGGAGAAGCGTCCGTTCAAGGTCCGCCACATCCTCGAAGTCATCGACGAGTACATCAAGGAAGGCCGCATCGCGGTCGATCCAGGGTCGATCGCTGAGCGGGTGACGTACCACGATCCGTGCCAGATCGGCCGCAACGGAGGCATCTACGAGCAGCCGCGCGACATCATCCGCGCCATCTCCGCGAACTTCGTCGACCTGAACCCCAACCGCGAGAAGCAGTGGTGCTGCGGCGGCGGAGGCGGCATCGTAGCGATGGAGGAGTACAACGGTATGCGCGTGAAGAGCGGCGGCGAGAAGGTCGCGCAACTGCGCGAAAGCGGCGCAAGCGTGCTCGCGTGCCCGTGTGAGAACTGCCGTCTGCAAATCAACGAACTCAACGAAGTCCACGACTTGGGTCTCGAGATCAAGCAGGTGATGGACCTAGTGGTTGAGGCGATGGTTCTCCCGGGTCGGGCACAGGCGTCCCCGTAGGAAACGTGACAGCGACAGGAGCGCGTGAGGGTGCTTCCCTCGCGCGCTCCTGCGTGCGTCCATCTCCTCCCGTGACGTCAACAGCACAAGGGCCGCTCGTCCGGACCCCCATCCACTCACGGTAGAATCGACCTGCGTCACGCGCACGGCCGCGCCGGAGCAAGACGAGGGGGCCGAGCCTCGGTGGGAAGCCAACTCATACTCGACCGCTACCGACCGCTGCGTGAGCTCGGTCATGGTGGCTTCGGTACCGTGGTGCTCGCGTGGGACACGCGCCTGCAGCGCCGGGTGGCGATCAAGCGGCTCCCGTTCCCAGTCGACGCCGCTGGCGTCCCACGGCGCCCCCCGGGGCTCACGGAGGCCCGGACCGCTGCGATGCTCTCGCACCCGGCCGTGATCACCGCTCTCGACTTCGAGACCGACAACGACGAGGCGTTCCTCATCATGGAATACGTCGACGGCATCTCGCTCGACCGGGTGCTCGATGAGGCGAACGGGCCTCTCACACCCGACGAGGCCGCCGCGATCGCTGAGCCGGTCGCCGGCGCGCTCGAGCACGCACATGACAACGGCGTGCTGCACCTGGACATCAAGCCCGAGAACGTGCTCGTCACACGCGATGGACGGGTGAAGGTCACTGACTTCGGGATCGCGGCGCTGTCGTCGTACGCCGGGCATGGCGAGGCGGGAGGCGGCACGCCCGGCTACATGCCCCTCGAGCAGCTCGAGGGCCGAGAGGTGAGCGAACGCACGGACGAGTGGGCATTCGCCGCACTCGTCTACGAGACCCTCACGTGCACGAACCCGTTCGCTGAAGCGACGCGGGGCGGCGCGGCGGCGCGGCTCGCCATACACGAACCGCCCGCACCCTCGTCCATCGTCGAAGACCTCCCTCCCGATCTCGATGACGTGTTGCTTGTCGCGCTGTCGGACCGGCCGGCAGATCGCTACCCGGACGTGACCGCATTCGCCGACGCGCTGCTCGCTCACCTCGGGGATCCGGACGCAGGGCGCTCCTCGCTCGCGGGGCTCGTCGAAGGGCGGCTCGCTGAGGTAGACGCGAGCGATGCGTTCGAGGCCGAACGCATCGGGATGTGGGACCGCCTTCGAGGACGGACCGGCGCGCTGCTCGTACGCATCGTCGGCGCCGTAGAGGCGGCGTGGCTCAGCTGGGCCGGTCTTGCGCCGGCAGCGCTCGAGCCCGCGGCGCACGCGGCCGCGGCCGGGCTGGCCGGTCTCGCTGGGGCGCTCGCGCCCTCGCTGGGTGTGGGACTCGGGCTCGGCTGCGTCGTCGCGGGTCTCGCCATGAGCGGCCTGCCGCTCGCCGCGGCCGCTGTAGGGCTCGCAGGGGCGGCGTGGTGGTGGTGGCTCGCCCGCAGGAGCGCCGGGGTCGCGGTACTACCGCTCGGCGCGCCTGCGCTCGGCGCAGCCGGGCTCGGCATGGCGCAACCGCTGCTCGCCGGCTTCGCGCTCGGCCCGCTCCAAGCGGCCGTCTCCGCAGCGCTCGGCGGCGCCCTTGCGCTGCTCGCGTCGGCCGCCACACTGCGAGAGGCACCCTACGCCACCGTCGGGCTGCCCGTGTTCGCGGACCCATGGCATCTCGAGCTCTCCATGGGCGCGCTCGTCGCGCTCGTAACATCCCCGGCGACATACGTCGCGCTCGCCGCCTGGCCACTCGCCGCAGCGCTCATGTCGATGCTGTCGACACGCGCGACGAGGGCATCAGCGATGTTCGGAGCGGTAGGAGGCGCGGCCGTACTGGTGGGAGGCTACGCGCTGGCCGACCAGGTCGCACACCTGACCGCGTTCGCGGAGCCCGTCGCGTCGTGGCTGACCCCGTCGCTCGCGGGAGCTGTCACCGGCTCATTTATACTGGTTGCGCTCGTGATCGCATTGGGCGCACCGGTGCGCCCGGAAGGGGACGCACCCGCACCGGAAGAGGACTTCGACGACTAGGACCCGCACTGTGAGCCTGCTCTCCGATTTCGAAGACCGCGTCGGACGCGCCGTAGAGGGCCTGTTCGCCGGCGTCTTTCGTTCGCACGTCCAGCCCGCTGAACTCGCACGCGCGGCCGGCAAGGAGATGGATCGCAGGCGCAAGCTCGGGGTGGGCAAGGTCTACGCCCCGACGCTCTACTCGGTGCTCCTCTCCCCTGCCGACGCAGACCAGCTTGGCGGCTTCACGACGACGCTCGCAGGCGAGCTTGAGACTTACCTGCAGGGTTACGCGCGCGAACGCGACTACACCCTCTCGACACGCCCGCGCGTGCGCTTCCACGTCGACGACGAGCTCAAGCTCGGACGCTTCGAAGTCATCGGAGAGCTGCTCTCGCCCGATGAGATCGCTGCGGAGTTCGACAACGATGCCGAACAACAGCCGCCCCTCGAGCCCGCGCACGAGGTCGTCGCGTCTCGCGATATGACCGTGGCGCGCCGTGAGGCTCCCGCCGCGCTCGCCACGGTCACTGTGCCCGGCATCGGGCACGACGTGGCACTCGGCAGCACCCGCATGGTGATCGGACGCCTTCGCTCCTGCGAGATCCACCTGCAGGACATGAACGCGTCGCGCGAACACGCGGCGCTCGAGCGCGGCGCGAACGGCTGGGATCTCTTCGACCTGGGTTCCACCAACGGCACCCTCGTCAACGGCGTCCGCGTCGACCGCGTCCATCTCTCCGACGGCGACACGATCACCATCGGCACGAGCGAACTCGTCTACCACGGGCCAAGGGGCTGAGAACGGTGGTCGACGTCGTCCTACTGGCGGGGCGCCTGCTGCTGCTCGCGCTGCTCTACCTGTTCCTGTTCGCCGCTATCCGAGCCGGCATCGGACTCGTCTCGTCGGGCAGGAAGGCCGCACCCGGCTCCTGCACCCTAACCGTGATTCAAGGCCCAGCTCAGCTCCGCAACACCACTATCGAGGTCAGCGGACCGGTCGTGATCGGCCGGTCGCCCGGTGCCGACATCGTCGTGGGCGACGACTTCATCTCCGCCACGCACGCGCGCATCTTCCCGTCGGGAGCGAGCGTGGTGCTCGAGGACCTCGGGTCGACGAACGGGACGGTCCTGAACGGCGCGCGCATCACTGCGGCGCGCACCCTAGAGCCCGGCGACGTGATCGATGTCGGATCCGTGCGGCTCAAGGTGGGCCGCGGATGAGCCTCCGAACCCGCCAGACATGGGCAGCGCTCACCGATGTGGGCCGCATGCGGTCGCACAACGAGGACGCAGTACTCGCGGACCCGCCGCTGTTCGTCGTCGCCGACGGGCTGGGAGGCCACGAGGCCGGAGAGGTCGCGAGCCAGCTCGCCGTCGAGACGCTGCGCGACCACGCGCCGCGCCGACCCGACGCCAACGCGCTTGCGCGCGCCATCCGTGCCGCGAACCGCGAGGTCATCAGGGCTGCCCGGGAGGGCATCGGCCGCTCCGGCATGGGCACCACCATCACCGCCGCGCTCGTGGACGGCGCTCACGTGACGATAGGCCACGTGGGCGACTCGCGCGCCTACGTGCTGAGCGCCGGCGCCCTCTCACGGGTGACCCGGGACCACTCGATGGTGGCAGACATGATTCGCACCGGTCAGATAACCGAGGCGGAGTCGCGCGTCCATCCCAACCGGAGCGTCATCACACGCGCGCTCGGGACCGATCCGAACATGGTCGCCGACACCTACGAGATCGACGCGGCACCCGGCGACCGGCTGCTTCTGTGCAGCGACGGGCTCAGCAGCATGCTCCTCGACAGGACGATTGCGACGTTGCTGGGCTCGCACGCCGACCCCGCCGCCGCAGCCCGTGCGCTCGTCGACGCTGCGAACGAGGCCGGCGGCCAGGACAACATCTCCGTCATCGTCGTCGACCTCGAGGGCGAGCGCACACGGGCCCCAGGCGTGCGCGACCGCGAGCGGAGCTTGCGGTTCGGCATCGCGCTCGTCGCGTGGCTCGCCGTACTCGCGCTGATCATTGCCGGCGTCGCATACGGCACATACCGCTACGCGCGCTCGCGGGCCTTCCTCGTGAGCGCGCCGGACGGGACCGTCACGCTATACCGCGGCGTCCCGGGCAACGTGGGCGAACTCGAGCTGCACTGGCACGTGGAATCCTCACCCATCAGCGTCGAGGACCTCTCGCCCGGCCAGCAGGCGGCGCTCGCGCGAGGTCAGCTCTTCGACAGCGTCGAGGAAGCCCGTGCGTTCCTGCGCTCCCTCAGCGCCACGAGCGGCCCGTAGGGCCGCCGGTGCGGTCCCGCCGAACAACCGAGATGCTCCTGCTGGCGGCCGCGGCGGCGCCGGTACTCATCGTGTTCGCGCTGGTCGAGGTCAACGCCGCGAGGGTCTTCGCGTGGTCACAGCTCGCGGTGCCGGCGTCGCTCCTCGGCGCGTTCGTCGTCGCGCATGCGGCCGCGCGTCGATTCGCCCCCAACGCCGACCCGGCGCTGCTTCCTGTGGCGTTCGTACTGGCGGGACTGGGTCTCGCCTTCGTCGCACGCCTTGACCGCGCGCTCGCCGCAAGCCAAGTCGTGTGGCTCTTCATGAGTGTGGGTGCGCTCGTAGTCACGCTCATCGCCATCCCCTCGCTCATGGGGCTGGCGCGCTACAAGTACACGACCGGCCTCGCGGGGCTCGCCCTGCTCGTGATGCCGGCGTTCATCGGCCACGAGGTCAATGGAGCGAAGCTGTGGATCCGCGTCGGCTCGATGAGCTTCCAGCCCGGTGAACTCGCGAAGCTCTGCATCGTCGTCTTCCTCGCCGCCTATCTCGCCGAGAATCGCGAGATGCTTTCGGTCTCCACGCGGCGCACTCTTGGCATGAGGCTGCCCGAGCCACGCACGCTCGGTCCGCTCGTGCTCATGTGGACGGCCTCGCTCTTCGTGCTCGTCTTCGAGCGCGACCTGGGCTCCTCACTACTTCTGTTCTGCATCTTCCTCGTGATGATCTACGCGGCGACGGGGCGTTCAGCCTACGTCTTGGTGGGGCTCGTGCTCTTCGGGGCGGGCGCGACGCTCGCGTGGCGGCTATTCGACCACGTGCAGACGCGCGTCGCCATATGGCTCGACCCGTTCGCCGACGCGGCGGGGCGCGGCTACCAGCTGGTGCAATCCCTGTTCGCGCTCGCGGCAGGCGGCATCGTGGGCGTGGGACCCGGCAACGGCATTCCGGAGCGCATCCCGTTCGTTGCGACGGACTTCATCTTCAGCGCCATAGGCGAGGAGCTCGGGCTTCTGGGCGCTGCCGCCGTCGTGCTCTGCTTCCTCGTCATCGCAGTACGGGGACTGGCCACAGCGACGCGCGCCCGATCAGACGTCGCCGCGCTCATCGCTGTAGGCCTTGTGGCCTCGGTGGCGTTGCAGGCTTTCGTCATCGTAGGAGGCGTCACCCGCCTCATCCCGCTCACCGGCGTCACGCTGCCGTTCATGAGCTACGGCGGCTCATCGCTGCTCTCGACGTTCATCGCGCTCGGCCTGCTCATGCGCGCAGGCGACGAGAGTGCGGGGACCGGTGTAGAGATGCAGACGACGGGCGCCGATGCGGGCGTGCTCGGCCGCCTGGCGCTCGGCAGGCGCCTCACGCGCATCGCGACGGTCCTCGCGCTGCTCCTGGGCGCGCTCATCGTGAACCTGACGTGGATACAGGTGGTCAACGCGCGCTCCCTCGCGAACGCGCCTTCGAACACGCGCGACCTCACACAGGCCGCTCGCATCGACCGCGGCTCGATCCTGACGCGCGACGGCGTCGTGCTGGCCGAGTCGATGCCGGCGGGACGCTCGACGTTCGCCCGACGCTACCCCGAGGGCAGCCTCGCGGCTCACACGGTGGGCTACTTCTCGCTCACCTACGGCCGCGCCGGTGTCGAGGCGGCAGCCAACGACGCGCTCACCGGCACGCGCACCTACCGCACGTGGCTCGACGTGGTCGACGCCGCGGCGGGGCGCCCCGTCGAAGGCGACGACGTCGTGCTCACGATCGACTCGCGCGTGCAGAAGGTGGCCGAACGGGAGCTCTCCGGACGTCGCGGCGCCGTGGTCGTGCTCGACCCTCGCACCGGTGCGGTACTCGCGAGCGCATCGCGGCCCACCTACGACCCCGGTGAGATCGACACCGAGTGGGACCGGCTTTCGACCGCGCGCGCGGCGAACCTGCTTGACCGCGCGCGGCAAGCGCTCTACGCGCCCGGCTCGACGTTCAAGATCGTCACACTCACCGGCGCCTACGCGTCCGGCGTCGCGACCCCGAAGACCGCATACCCGGGTCCGGGGCGTCTCGAGATCGGTAACGCGCCCGTGACGAACTTCGAGGGTGGTTCGTACGGACGCCTCGACCTCGTTAGCGCGACGGCCCGTTCGGTCAACACCGTGTTCGCGCAGCTCGCAGTCGACCTGGGGCCGCGACGTCTCGTCGACCAGGCGCAGCGCTTCGGCTTCGGCATGCGCTCGCCCTACGAACTCCCCGTGCGCGAATCGCTCATGCCCGACCCTGCGGAGATGACGACGTGGGAGACCGCGTGGGCGGGCGTCGGGCAGCCGGTGGGCGAACACGAGAGCCCTCCCGGTCCGCAGGCGTCCGCGCTGCAGATGGCCCTCGTCGCCGCAGGCATCGCCAACGGCGGTGACGTCATGCGACCCTACGTGATCGACCGCGTGGTGGACCCTGCCGAAGGCGACGCGTCGCCGCTAGGTGTCACACGCCCCCGCGTGTGGACGCGTGCGACAGACGCCAAGACCGCCGGGCTCGTGCGCGACGCGATGCGCGCCGTCGTGACGCACGGCAGCGGCAAGCGCGCAGCCGTGTCCGATGTCGCGGTCTGCGGCAAGACCGGCACGGCCGAGGTGGGCAAGGGCGGGCCCACGAACGCGTGGTTCATCGCATTCGCGCCCGCGAACGATCCCACCGTCGCCCTCGCGGTGCTGATAGAGGGCGGGGGCACAGGCGGCCGGGTCGCGGCGCCGGCAGCGCGGGCGGTACTCGAAGCCGCTCTGAAAGCGCAGGCACGGCGCGAGTAGTCCGGCGACCCGGACGGTCATGGCACGCGGGGCGGACAGGGATTCGGCTAGAATAACGAACAGCCGGGACGGGTAGTCCCGCAGGTGAGCGTAGGCGGAGGCGACTAACGCGTGAACGAGATGGTCTTCGGGCACAGGTACCGGGTCACTGAGAAGATCGGCTCGGGCGGCATGGCCGAGGTCTACAAGGCAGTCGACGAGACGCTCGGTCGCACCGTTGCGGTCAAAGTGCTCCACCCCCGCTACGCCGCCGACCCCGGCTTCGCTGCGCGCTTCCGCCAGGAAGCGCAGGCCGCAGCCAACCTCCAGAGCCCCTACATCGTCAACATCTACGACTGGGGACAGGACGGCGAGACGTACTACATCGTCATGGAGTACTGCCGCGGCACCGACCTGAAGTCCATCATCGAGAGCAAGGGCTCGCTGGATTCGCGGCGCGTCGCTGAGATCGGCGCGCAGGTCTGTTCGGCGTTGTCCGTCGCGCACGGATACGACGTCATCCACCGCGACATCAAGCCCCACAACATCATGGTCGCACCGGACGGCTCGGTGAAGGTCATGGACTTCGGCATCGCGCGCGCCGGCAACACGATGATGACGCAGACCGGCTCGGTCCTCGGGACGGCGCACTACGTGAGCCCCGAGCAGGCGCAGGGCCGCGAACTGAAGACTCCAAGCGACCTCTACTCCCTCGGCGTCGTGC
Source organism: Actinomycetota bacterium (assembly GCA_037445775.1). Taxonomy (GTDB): domain Bacteria; phylum Actinomycetota; class Coriobacteriia; order Anaerosomatales; family PHET01; genus JBBUX01. The sequence goes on along the minus strand of JBBIJX010000016.1, from coordinate 17,414 downwards.
TCTACGAGGCCGCGACCGGCACGCTCCCCTTCGACGCGGACACGCCCGTGGCCGTCGCCCTCAAGCAAGTCAACGAGCAGCCGGTGCGCCCCACCGCGCTCAATCCCGGCATCTTGCCCGATCTGGAGCGCGTGATCGGGCGTGCTCTCGCGAAGGATCCGGCCAAGCGCTACGCGACAGCGGAGGATATGCGCCGCGACCTCCTCAAGATCGTATCGGGCGAGGGCGTGAGCGCACCCGCGTTCGCGGCAAGCGCCGCGGCCTCGACCCCGCGCGCCGACCAGACCCAAGTGCTCACACCCGTGGGCAACGGTGCCGGTGGTGGCCCCATCGTCCGCGGCGTGCCGAAGCGACGTCCGGTGTGGCCGTGGGTCATCGCAGCGGTGCTGCTAGTGCTCGCCGGCCTCGGCATCGCCTACGGGCTCGGCCTGTTCGGCACCGACGCCGTGGCGGTGCCGGAGCTCGTGGGCCAGACGCAACCCAAGGCCGAGCAGGCGATCGCCGACGCCGGCTTCGTGCTGGGCAAGGTGATCCCGGCGAACGACCCGACCGTCGAAGAAGGCACAGTCATCGACCAGTCGCCGGTCGCAGGCGCCAGCGCACCGAAGGGCTCTACCGTCGACATCACGGTGAGCCAGGGGCCCGCCGTTGTCGAGGTGCCGCTCCTGATCGGCATGACCGATGAGGCCGCTCGCGAAGCTCTCATCGCGAGCGGCCTCGTGCCCAAGTTGGCCCTCGAGCCCGACGACAAGGCGGAGCCGGGCACCGTCTTCAAGCAGAGCCCGAAGCAGGGTGAGGAGGTCGAAGCCGGCACCTTCGTGCTGTACTACATCTCGCGCGGCGTCGAGACGGTACAGGTGCCTAGTGTCAAGGGCAAGACGCAGGCGGAGGCGGAGTCGACGCTCACCCAGGCGGGCTTCAAGGTATCGACGAAGAAGCAGTACCACGATACCGTCAAGGCAGGCATCGTGATCGACCAGAACCCGCAAGGCGGCCTGTCGGTCGCGAAGGGCTCGAAGATCACGATCAACGTGAGCGAGGGGCCGGCCCGCATCGAGGTGCCCGACGTCATCGGCCAGTCGCTCGCCGACGCGACTGCCAAGCTCGAAGGCCTCGGCTTCAAGGTCGCGGTCCGCTATGATCCGCATGCGAACAATGGGACGGTGCTCGAGCAGGATCCGAGCCCGGGAACGTCGGCCGCGAGCGGGTCGACGGTGAGTCTGCTAGTCGACGCGACCCCTCCCTGAGTTCGTGTCCGCTAACAGCGCGTGTCAGCGGCACGCGCCTTGCTCCACCCGTACTCTGACGCCCGCGCCGAGGCGCAGTGAAGCACGCCGTCGCAAACCCGTAAGGAGCCTCAGCATATGAAGAGCGCCACGAGACTCGCCGTGATGACCGCGTGCACGCTTGCACTGGCCCTGTCTGTGGGCGTGCCGGCCCACGCCAAGCCAATCGCGCCCGAGACGATGGACGTCACCCTCATCGAGGAGGGCGGCAAGTCGCTCCTGCTCGTCGCCGGAGAGCTGCCGGAAGGGACCAAACTCCCTGCGCAGGTCGAGCTGCCGCTCCCCGCTGGCGCCCACATCCAGTGGGCCGGAGAGCTGCTGGGCAACGGCACGGCAAACGATATCGAGAGTACCTACACGACACGCGCCGCCGACGGGTCCGACGTCTATGTACTCACCCTCACGAAGTCGCGAGTGGGCCAGGTCGAAGGCGAGATCGCTCCAGTGACCGGCTTCGACGGCACGACCTACATGACGAGCCTCTCGTGGACCCCTATCGCCGAGTCGAAGTCCGCACGCATCAGCGTGCGCATACCCACGAACTCTCAGATCACTCGGACGTCTCCCGGCGAAGGAGGTCGGCTCTTCACCGCCGACAGCAGGCACAGCTACTTCTCGCGGACCGTCGAGGACGTCAAGGCCGGTGAGCCGCTCACGCTGCAGTTCGCCTACACGCCAGTGATTCCCGGCAGTAGCGCCACCTCGGGCAGCGGGTCGAGTGGCGTGATCGTGGCTCTGCTCGTGGCCCTCGCCATCGCCGGCTTCGCGCTCGCGTTCGTCGCGATCCGCAAGAAGTTGAGTCCGGTCAGAGCCTCCGCGTGGGACGGAGAAGACGAGGCGCACGATGATGATGCTTCGGTTGCGGCGCACGCCGCAACCGAAGGCGACACCGTCGAGGAGGTCGCCCACGAAGATCCCAGTCCGCCGCGTTCCCGGGCGAGTCTCGTCGTGCTTGTGGGTGCGATCGCGGTCGCGCTCGTCATCGGTATCTATGCGAGCAGTCGCAGCACGACGGCGCAGGACCTTGGGGGCGAGATCACGCGCACCTACGGAACCAGCGACGCGTGCGTGACCGCATCTCTCGCGCTCAAGCCCGCTGACGGAGTGGACCTCGCAAAGCAGGGTAACGCCGTGCTAGCCGGGCTCGAACAGATCCCGGGGCTTGGCACGGCGACCCTCTTCCCCGGAGAGGGGCGCATCGAGATCGGATACTGCGGCTCGTCGGCGGACGAGGCTATGCTCGTGAACGCGCTCCAAGCGACCGGCCTCGTACAGGTGACGCGTACCTCCCCGCCGCCGACCGACGAGGCTGTCGAGACCACCACGCAGCCCTAGACGCCCCGCGCTGAGCGGCCGTCTGTGCTAGCCGCAGGGGACGCCGTTCGTCGCAATCATCACTGCCAGGGTGCCGTTTGTCCGTGAATGGCGCCGCTCATCATCATTGGCGTGCGCAAGACGTCATCGCCCCTGTTGTGTGGGTACCTTCGCATCGTTCGAATAGTGTGATGAGCGTCACACTACTGCGGCGAGATAGCGAAGGAGGAGGCTCATGGGGGGCTTGCGCGTGCGCGCGGGGCTCATCGCCGCCGTGATGGTGGCCATAGTGCTCGGTGCGGTTTCAGCGGCGTCCGCGTGGACGCCGGTTCCTGTGAAGCAGGACCCGCTTGTGTTCATGCCGGGTTCGCAGCCGGGAAACGTTCAGAACTTCGAGAACGCGGGGCGGTGCGAGAACTGCCACTCCGGGTACAACCCCGCGGTCGAGCCGGGCAGCAACTGGCGCGGCTCCATGATGGCGCAGGCCGCGCGTGATCCGTTGTGGCTCGCCTGCCTCACCGTCGCGGCTCAGGACTCCATCTGGGCGATCGGCACGCCGAACGCGACCGACATATGTATCCGCTGTCACTCGCCCGGTGGCTGGCTCGAGGGCGCGAGCGACCCGACGAACACCTCGAGACTATCCGGCAACCAGTTCGACGGGGTTCACTGCGACTTCTGCCACCGCATGCAGGACCCGATGATGGTCCAGGGTCAGCCCGATGTTCCGGCCGATACCGGCACCGCGGCAACACTGGCTGCCCAGGCGCGCACGCAGACCTACGCCGACTTGGGCCTGCTGCGACTGTTCGACGGCGTGACGCCGTTTCTGGGCGCGAACTTCTTCCCCACCTATTACGGCACCGGCTTCCCGGGCTGGTCTGAACCCGGCGCGGGCCAGTTCTTCACCGCGCAGAGCTCCGGTCCCAAGTGGGGTCCGCGCTCGCAGACGGTCGCCCGGCACCAGTTCCAGTACTCACGCTTCCACAAGTCGCGCGAGTTCTGCCACTCCTGCCACGACGTTAGCAACCCCGTGCTGCAGAACGCGCTCTCCGGCCTGCCAGGGGCACAGGGCACCGAGAAGTTCGCCGCCGCGAGTTTCTTCCACGTCGAGCGCACTTCAAGCGAGTTCCTGCTGTCCGCGTACGGACGCGGCACGGGCGCATCCGCCGATGGCATACCGGGCGTGGCGTGGGCGGCCAAGTGCCAGGACTGCCACATGCGCGACACGACCGGCAAGGCAGCCAACAAGGCCGACGCGCCAACCTACAACGACCTCGCGCTGCACGACCTCACAGGCGGCAACACGTGGATCAGCGGCATACTGGCGTCGGCGGACTCCGGGTATGCGGGATACGATGCCTACAACTACCGCATCCTGTCGGGCCAGAAGTACCCTGGTGCTAAGGTCGATGTCGCCGGACTCGCCGGCAGCGGCGCGATGCTCGCCCGCGGCCGCGACCGGGCGATGGCTCAGCTCAAGATGGCGGCGACCCTCCAAGAGGTCGCGCGCACGAGCACGGCGCTGACGCTGCGGGTCCGCAACAACACGGGCCACAAGCTCATCTCGGGCTTCCCCGAGGGGCGCCGGATGTTCCTGAACGTGAGGTTCTACGCGGATGCTGCGGGTACGCAGCTTGTCCGCGAGGTCAACGGCTACGACCCGCTGAAGATCACCCGCGACTCCGCCGGCAACGCCGTCTACGCCGGCGGGGGCACGCTCACGAACAAGAACGAGGCGCTCGTATGGGAGGCCGAGATGTCCTCGAGCCTCACCGGTGAATCCAAGTCGTTCCACTTCGCTCTGGCTGACAAGCGTTACAAGGACAACCGCATCCCGCCGAAGGGCTTCGACAAGGCCGCAGCGACGCAGCGCAAGGCCGAGCCCGTGTGGCACGGCGAGAGCGATGTCGCCTACTTCAGCGACGCCGAGTACAGCGGCGGCTACGACGAGGTCACCTTGGATTGGCCCGCAGGCGCGGTGGGCTACTCGGCAGAGCTCTTCTACCAGACGACCAGCAGGGAATACATTGAGTTCCTGCGAGATGAGGCCCGCGGCACCGGTTCGCTCACACTCTCGAGCCCGACGCCCTCCGGTGAGCCGAAGGCCTACGTTGTCCAGACCGACCCGTTCTTCGCCAACCTCAAGGGCTGGGGCGACGCGATCTGGGATCTGTGGCTCCACAACGGCGGTGCCGCGCCGGTACAGATGGCCGTGCTGAACGACATGCCTACACCTCCTCCCGCCCCTACGGTCGATCCGCCCGGCGGCGTGAAGGTGGCCTACAACTCAAAGACGAGGACGGCCGCGCTTGCCTGGACGCCGCCCGTGACGGGCGCGGACGGTTACTACATCTACCGCGCAACAACGAGCGGCGGCTACGCCTACGCCGCACCGCTCGCGAGGATCACGTCTGGAGCAACCAGGACTTACACGGACGGCGGGCCTTTCGTTCCCGGCATGTACTACTACGTACTCCGCAGCTACAAGATCGACAAGCTGCTCAACGAGTTCACCTCGGCGAACAGCAACGAGGCTTCGATGCGAATCAGGTGATTCGCCGAACAACCGTCGCGATGCGCGATTCGAGAGCCCCGGCACACCGCCGGGGCTCTCGCCTTCGTAGGCGGCCGTCGCGGTCACTTCCACGGCGCCAGTCCGTCGACGTCTCCGCTGAAGCCGGTCCGCCGGCGGTGTCGCTCACGGCGAGTCGATCAGGCGACGTGGACGAGTCTCGGCACGGTATCGTCGCCCAACGGCCGCTTCGTCCACGAGTGCCCGCGTCACGCGCGGTCGTACTCACACCGTGGAGGGAGTTCGCGGTCGTTCGGTAGGGCTGGCCCCCGTAGCCTGCGCAGGCCAGTCCAGAAGCCGGGCACGGCCGTTCAGGCCACCGACGCAGCCTACGCCAGCACGATCCCGCAGAACTCGTGACGCTGCATCCGGCCGCCGTCCCAGCGATGCGGTGTCCGGGTTCATATGCGGCCAGCGCAGGCAACTCTATCGTTGCACTTGGCAACTCTTTCGTTGCATACTGACACCGTGACACGACCTTCTGACATCGGCCGGGAACTGGCGGCGCTGCGTCGCCAGCGCGGTCTCACCCAGGCACGCCTCGCACGCGCCATCGGAGTGAAGCGGCAGCAACTGCAAAGATGGGAAGCTGCAGAGTATCGCGGCGTACCTCTTGGGAGACTCGATGCCATCGCCGAGGTGCTCGGTTGGGGCCCCCTACGCCACGGGTCCGGCATCGCCGCGGAGTCGCTCGCGGCCTATGGCGTTGCGACGCCACCCACCAGCGTCACCCCAGTCCGCGACCTGGGCGAGGTAATCGCGCGCATCCGCATGCACTCCTCGGAGCTACACGAGGACTTCGGCGTGACCAGCATCGACGTCTTCGGCTCCTTCGCAAGGGGGGAACAAGGACCTGATAGTGACGTCGACCTGCTTGTCGAAGTAGAGACTCCAACGATGGAGACCGTCTTCGGCGCCGAGAGGCGCTTGAGCGAGATTCTTGGCCGGCGAACTGAGTCAGGTTCGGTTCGGACGGTGAACCCGAGCGTCTTGTCTCGAGTCGAAGCGGAGCGGGTGCACGCCTGGCGTGCATAACGACCTCGCTTATCTGCGCGACATGATCGCCGCGTGCGAACGGATCGTCGTTGTGTCCTGCGGCGTCTCAGATGATGTCCTGCTCTCGCCGGAAGGACTGCACCTAGGGACGATACTGCACCTCTTCACCGTGCTGGGGGAGGCCGCGAAGCATCTCGCGCCCGAGACGCGTGCTCGCCGTCCCGAAATCCCGTGGAGTGACATCGCCGGCATGCGAGATAAGGTGGTCCACTACTACTTCGGCTTAGACGAGATCGTCGTCGCGGATGCGGTGCGTCGATCGGTGCCACGGGATCTACCCGCCCTGCGATCGTTACTCGCCGAACTTGAGGCGGAGGGCTGATGCCGCAGCACTCGCATGCTAGAATCGCCGTCGCGCCCTCGTAGCTCAGGGGATAGAGCACAGGTTTCCTAAACCTGGTGTCGCACGTTCGAATCGTGCCGGGGGCACCACGCAAGAAACCAGGCCAGGACCCGCGATCGGGCACCTGGCCTGTCTCGTCTGCTGGCTCCGGCGCCCTTGAGCGCCAGTGCGGCGCCCCGGGCGTTCGGCTAGTGGACCATGAACTCGCGCCAGCTTGTGTAGCGGCGGCTCATCACACCGGTCTTGCCTATCGAAGCACGCACCCTCCACCGCCCGGCCGAGAGCTTCGCGCGTGCACCGTACTTCGAGCTAATGAGTGAAGTGTCTAAGGGTGCGGTGCGGTACTTGAGGTTGTAGGTGGCGCTCGTCGACCACCGGCCACCGACTCGCTTCTGCACCTGCACGATGACCGGCTTGCCGTCGTAGAAGTACCCCGGCTTCACGGTTCCCTTGATGTTGAACCAAGTGCCCCGCTTGACGTAGTTGGGAACCGTGGGCCGCGTGACGCTCCAGAGTCTGCCCGTGGTCGCATGCAGCGCGTAGCTGCCGTCCGGAGTGCCCTCCACCATCCACGCCTGGATGAAGTAGCGGCCCGACGCCGGCGCCTTGAACGAAACGAACTGCTGGTGCGCCTTCGAGTCGATCGTCCTCGAGTGCGCAAGATCGTCCTCGGGCAGCAGGAAGCGCTCCTCCGTGAGCGCCTCCGGGCGCAGGATCGTGATGAGGAACCTCGTACCGGCAGTCGCGTACAACGCCACCTTGAGCGTCTGGCCCGCGTTCAGCCACACGGCCGACACGTCGGATGGGTCCTCACCGTGCCAGCTCAGCCCGTCGATCACGCCGAACGGCAGCGTCCGCGCGACACCCGGAGGCCGCATGTCGGGATCGGGCCCTTCGGCGAGCGCCTTGTTCGGCAGACACGCCGCGGCAAGCACCCAGACCAGCGCGAACGCCACCATGTCCCGGGGCCTTCGCATGCACGCGGTTGCTGCTCTCATCGGAACCATCTCCTCACTTGGGAACGAACGACGCTCTCGAGGATCTCAGGTGCCCGCCGCTGAACGCCTCCGCCTTGACGTAGACCCGGTAGCCGCGGGTCACCTGCCCGATCGCCCTCGAAACGCGGGCGGCCCCTGTGGCGTCGGTGAGCGTCTTCATGCGCACCGCACCGGACTTGAAATACCAGGTGAACGTCACAGGCAGGCCCGCGACGGGGCGCCCGCTCACGTCACGAAAGACCGTACGTGCGCGTACGGTGTCGCCGCGGCGCGGCGCACTCGTCGACAGTGTGGTCCGCACCCCGGCAATCCCGTCGGCGAGCACGGGTGTCTGCATGATCGTCGTCGTGCAAGTGAGCGACACAGGCCCGAGCGCCGTTGTCGCGGTCACAGGCAGGCGCGCCATCTCGCGTCCCGTGTCGATCACCTGCCAGTCGAGCGCGACACCCGCCGCGTCGGTGTACGCGACGTCGCGCACCTCACCACCGGCGGCCGGCCACACGTACTCGACCCGTGCTCCCTCGATCGGGCGGCCAGCCCCGTCGACGCACGTGACCTGCAGACCCACGTTCTGCCCGATGCGCGGATAGTAGTACCGCGGGTTGAGCATCGATCGGCGCACCGTCGCCGGACGAGCGGCCCGGCCGCGGCCCCGCGGCACGCCGGCGATGATGTCGGCGAGGTCGTTCACCGAGCGGGTCATTACCTCGCGGGTCACACCGCGCACGACCGGGTCACTGCCCGCTCGTCCCCAGCTCGCAGCGAGTGCAGGCAGAAGCGTCGGGTAGCGCTCCCGTGCGTACGCCGCGACGGCCACGGTCGCTGCGCGCACATCGGCGACGGGTGCCCTATCGCGCGCGATGACGAGGTCGCCGCTGTCTGAGTAGCGGTACATGTCCCAGCCAATGACGTCCTCGTAGCGCGAGTGCCACTCCTCGATCGAAGGGTCGCCCGCGTCCGGGTACGCCGTCCGCTTGTCGGTGACCGTGTGGAACGGCTGCGCGACGTCGCTGAAGTAGTGCGAGAGCACACCCAGGCGAACGCTCGCGGTGCGGTAGTCGCCCGCCTCGTAGGCGTCCATGAGCGCCTCGAACTCGACGGCGACCTGGTGGGCGGCCCCGCGCGCGGGACCTGCCTCCTTATACACGTGCCAGAAGCGTTCCGGCCCGTCGGGATCGAGATAGGCACGCGCGGAGTCCGGATCGTCGCTGGCCCGCTTCGCGTCTGGAACGTTCACCCACGAGGCGTCCGATGCGGCGATGCGAATCGCGCGCTCAAGAATCCAGTCGTGCGAGCCGTAACCGTTCCCGTCGTCCCCGCCGTTGTTCCACGCCGTGGCGCTCACGGCGCCGCCGAATACGAGCAGCGCCACCAGCACCACGACACACGACGCGCGACGGATCATTCCGGCCCGCTTCCGCACGGATTCAGGCATACCGTACTCGGGTACGCCCACAGACTGCTAGTCGGCACCTCGCGCGCTCGGCTTGAGCGCATCCGGCGCCGCGGAAGCGTGCTACGCCTCGCGGGCGAAGGACCGGAGCACCTCGATGACCTCCGCGTCCTCGGTCTGGCCGAACGTGCGATAGAACTGCCCCACGGCGCTGAACCACGACGGGGTATCGACGCAGACCACCTCGTCGGCATGCTCGCGCATCCGGCGAACGGTATCGGGCGGAGCCACCGGCGCCGCGACGACCACACGCGACGCGTCCGCGCGCCGGAGCCAGTCCGCGGCCGCCATCGCGGTGAGCCCGGTCGCGAGCCCGTCGTCGACGAGGATCGCGGTCCGGCCCTCGAGCACGAGCGGCCCCCGCTCGGCACGCAGCAGGGCCGTCTGGGCGCGTACCTTGTCTCGGGCGCCGCCCGCCAGCGACGCGACGTTCTCAGAGGAGTAGCCGGCCGCTCCGCTCGTCGTGACCTCGCCGTCCGCAGCCACCGCGCCGATCGCGTACTCGGGGTTGCCGGGCGCACCCACCTTCGCCGCGACGGCCACGTCGAGTGGGAGTCGCAGCGCGTGCGCGACCTCCGCGGCGACGATGACGCCGCCTCTGGGGATGCCAATCACGATCGCATTCGGGTCCGAGCGGTACGCGCCAAGCTTCTCCGCGAGCTGACGGCCCGCGTCGATCCGGTCGGCGAACATGAAGTCACCTCCTCCTGACTCTCTACCCACGCCAGCCGCGTGTCAGAGGCGTCCGCTATCGTGGGCAGCGCCGTACCAGCTTGCACTACACTGGGCCGGTCGGGCCGCCGCGGCCCGCTCACGACACTGCGACACGGTCTGGCGAGGCGAGACGATGAACGACATCTTCGTGTGGGCCCTCATCACCCTGGGGATACTCAACCTTGCACTGCTGGCGGCGCTCCTCTTGCGAACGCGCGCGGCGGCCGGCCGCGACGGCATTGTGAGCGAGGAGCTTCGCGCCGGCCGGGAAGAGTCATCGCGCGCCGCCCGAGAGCTCCGCGAGGAACTCACCGCGTCACTCACCGCGTCGAACGCGACCATCTCGACGAACCTGACCGCGCTCGGCGATGTCCAGCGAGGCCAGCTCGACGCGGTGGGCAAACAGCTCAAGGAGCTAAGCGAGTCGAACTCCGCGTCACTGGAGCGCATCCGCGTCACAGTGGACTCGCGTGTCAAGGAGCTCCAGGACGGCAATGAGAAGAAGCTCGACGAGATGCGCAGAACGGTCGACGAGAAGCTTCACGTCACGCTTGAGAAGCGTCTCGGTGAGTCCTTCAAGCTCGTGAGCTCGCAACTCGAAGCTGTGCAGCGCGGGCTCGGTGAGATGCAGAATCTCGCGACCGGCGTGGGCGACCTCAAGCGGGTGCTTACGAACGTCAAGGTGCGCGGCACGTGGGCGGAGGTTCAGCTCGGGGCGCTGCTCGAGCAGATCCTGACACCGATCCAGTACGCCAAGAACGTGCAGACGAAGGAGGACTCGCGCGAACTCGTCGAGTTCGCGGTACGGCTGCCGGGTCCGGCTGACGACCCCGACGTCGCCGTCTGGCTCCCTATCGACTCCAAGTTCCCGCAAGAGGACTACATCCGGCTGCAAGAGGCGGCGGAGCGCGGCGATGCCGAGGCCGTGCAGAAGGCCTCTGACGCGCTCGCGCGTGCGATCAAGATCCAGGCCGAGGCGATCAGCTCGAAGTACCTGTGCCCGCCGTGCACCACGGACTTCGCGATCATGTTCCTGCCCACGGAGGGCCTGTACGCCGAGGTGTTGAGGCAGCCCGCCCTCTTCGACGAGCTGCAACACAGGTATCACGTCATACCCACCGGGCCCACGACGCTCGCCGCACTCCTGAGTGCGTTGCGCATGGGCTTCCAGACGCTCGCCATCGAGCAGCAGTCGGCCGAAGTCTGGAAGATCCTCGCCGCAGTCAAGACCGAGTTCGGCAAGTTCGGCGACGTGCTCGTGAAGGTGAAGCGCCAGCTCAAGACCGCGGCGAACACGATCGACGAGACCGAGCGGCGCAGTCGCGCGATGGAACGCAAGCTCAGGGGCGTCGAGAGCCTCCCGGAGGCCGAGGCCTCCACGCTGCTCGAGCTTCCCGCCTTCGAGGCTGGCGACATCGAGGCCATCGACATCGACGAGGCACTTGAGTAGCAGAGTCTCAACCGTAGGTTACGGCCGAACGCGTGCTTCCTCCCGCTGCACGGTCTGCCGCTCGGTTCAGTCGCGTGCGCGAGCCGATCGACGAAGCCGGATCTCGTCACGCACGGGAATCGACGAGAACCCCGGCGTGGCGGCGCCGAACCGGTCCGCCAATTCGCCAACGGCGACCTCATAGATGACGAAGCCGTGGCGCTGGTAGAAGTTGAAGAGCGGGATGTCGTCGTTGGTGACAGCGGCCCGCAGGAACCCGAGGCCGCGCTCGAGGGCGAACTCGTCGGCCGCACGCAGGAGCGCCGAGCCTACACCCGTGCCCTGGTGCTCCGGATAGACCGACATCAGCACGACCGCGACCTCGCCGCGATGGACCGCGAGCGACAGCAAGCCGATGAGTTCAGCTTCAGCGACCGCGATGAGGTTCACGCCTTCGAGCACGTCGAAAGTGCTGCCGAACACGTCAACCACGGTCTCGCCCAGCGCACGGTCGCAGATCGTCTCGATAGCGGCGCGGTCGCTCTTGTCCGCACGCCTCACGTCGAACGCCACGGGCGTCCTTGCGGTGTGGTCGGCGCAGGTCACGGTCATCCGGGCTTCGCCCAGCGGCAGATCCTTGCCGCACGTGGGGCACCGGTACTGTGGAAAGGGCAGCTCGAACTCTGAGTTCATAAGAAGGCTCCTCGCGCTCACCGAAGCGCCCGGTCCGGGCGCGCTCTCGCACACACAGGGTATACCGTCGCGGTCGCGCCGTCAGGCACCTGGCCGACAGCGAACATCCGCATCCGTGCGCTATCATCGCTCGCATGACACGCCTGTCCTACCTCAACGCGTCTCCGGAGCATGCCGAGGCGCTCGAGCGGGTTCGAATCCTCTACACGGACCTCGACGGGACGCTGCTCGGGCCGGGCGGAACGCTGCTCGTCGACGGCGCCGGTGCGTCCCCCTCCGTGAACGCAGCCGCTGCGGTCGTCGACGTCAATCGTGCGCGGCTGCCCGTGGTCATCACGTCCGGCCGCTCCCGCGCACAGTTGATCGAGGTCGCGCGCATATGCGGGTGGAACGACTTCATCGGCGAGGCGGGAGCCGTCCGCTCGCGGTGGACCGGGAGTGAGCGCATCACCACGCTCGACACACCACAGTGGCCCGCAGGCCTGCCGCCACAGGGCACCAGCGTCATCGATACGATTCTCGCATCAGGTGCATACGAAGCGCTCGTAAGGGCATTCCCTGGGCGCATCGAGTACCACGACCCTTGGCATCTCAACCGTGAGGCGACGCTCGTCCTTCGCGGCTGCGTGCCCACCGGCGAGGCCCAAGCGGTGCTCGACACCCTGACTCTCCCGCTCGACTTCATGGACAACGGCCTCATCCGCCGCAGGCAGACAGGCCTCGCGTGCGCCGGTCCGGTACACGCCTACCACGTCGTGCCGAAGGGCGTGTCGAAGCGTCGCGCCATCGAGCTCGACCTAGCTGAGCGCGGCATGACCGCGCGCCAGGCGGCCGTCATAGGGGACGCGCTCAGCGACCTCGAGTGCGCCCCCGCAGTCGGGCTCGCCGTGCTGGTCGAAAACGCACTCGAGCAGGAGGGCATCGCTGAAGCGATGGCCGAACACGCCAACGCCGTGGTCGTACGCGGCATGCGTGGCGACGCTTGGTCCTCGTTCGCCCGCGCGTGGCTCTCTGCGCGAGTCGTGTAGGTTGCCGTGACCTGCGGCCCGGGCGTATGATTCGTCTGCTCGGCATGCTTCGCGACCGGGCGTTGACACCAAGGATGTCTGCTCCGTCCGTTACGGTGCGGCTCCTGTTCGAACACAGGCCACTGCCCGGAAATGTCGAGAGACGCCAATGGGTAGAACAGCCCTCGCCGGCTTAAGGCGAAGGCTAAGGTGGCTGGGCTCACGGGTCGCCCCCGCTGTGGCGGCTCTCAAGGCGGGGATCGACCCCGCTGCGTCGGCGACACCACGCGTCGCGCGCCCTACGTCGGACAGTGCCAAAACCGGTGACGAGGGACGCGAGCGGCGACTGGAGTCGCGTGCCGATGTGCGGTCCGCGCCCCCCAAGCGCAGAAGCGCTCGCCGCCGCCCCTAGTCCGATTCGGACGCAGGGGCGTCTTCATGTGTCGGACCTGTTGCCTAGGAGACAAGGACCCGCGTGAAACCTCACAGTCCGTAGTCCTCCGGACGAGCTCCCTCCCGCATGCGCGGGCGAGCCGGCCGGAGGCCGCTCGCTCGATCACGATTCCTGCCGGACGCGCCGCCGTCACCCGCAAGGGGGCCGCGAGCAACGGATCCGGAGAGGAGGGAGCCGTATGATCTACCTGTCCCAGATGCTGGGTAAGCCGGTCCTCGATGCCGCGGGCACCGAGATCGGCACCATATCCGACGTGGCCATCGCCACCGGCGAGGTCTTCCCGCGAGTCACGTCGCTCGCCTTCCTCGGGCCCGACAAGACGCCGTTCATGCTGTCTTGGCGCAAGTACGTAGCCGCCTTCGACGGCGAGCGCATCAGCCTGAACGCCCTCGCGCCCGCAATCCGCTTCAGCTACCTGCAGCCCGATGAGGTCCTGCTCCATCGCGACCTGCTCAACAAGCAGATCGTCGACACGCAGGGCATGAAGGTCGTGCGCGTGAACGACCTCAAGCTCTCTGAGTCGCGCAATCAGCTCCGCCTGCTCGGCGCGGAAGTGGGCTTCCGCGGAATCCTTCGGGGAATCTCGCCGGCGCTTGAGAACGTGCTCGGAGGTGTCGCGCGGTTGTTCGGCGGCTCGATCCCGGAGAACCTCATCGCGTGGAACTACATGGACCTGCTCGACCGCGACCTCTCGCAGGTCAAGCTCTCGGTGACCCACAAGCGCCTGCATGAGCTGCACCCCGCCGACGTCGCCGACATCCTCGAACAGCTCTCACCTTCGCAGCGCGCCTCGGTCTTCGCTCACCTCGACAACGAGGCCGCAGCCGAGACGATCTCGGAACTCGAGGACGCTTTCCAGGCCGACGTGATCGATGACCTGTCCGAACGCAGAGCATCCGACCTGCTGGCCGAGATGGACCCCGATGACGCGGCCGACATCATCGGCGACCTGCCCTACGACAAGGCCGAACGCCTGCTGCGCCTCATGGGAGTCGAGGACGCGGGCGCGATTCGCTCGCTCCTGGGCTACAAGGAGAAGACCGCCGGCGGCATCATGACGCCCGAGGTCACCGTGGTCTCGGAGCGGATGACCGTCGAGGAGGTCATCGAGCACCTGCGGCGGGTTTCGGAGGAGCGCGAAACGATCTACTACGTCTACGTCGTCGAGGAGGAGCAGCGCCTCACGGGGGTCATCTCGCTCCGCGACCTGCTGCTCGCGCAGCCCGCAACGACCGTCGCTGAACTCGCCGAGCGCGACCTGTTCACGGCCAACCCCGACGACGACCAAGAGGACGTGGCCGAGCAGATGAGCAAGTACGACCTGCTCGCGATGCCCGTCGTCGACGAGCGCGGAACGCTGCTCGGCGTCGTGACCGTCGACGACGCCCTCGACGTCTTGGAAGAGGAGGCGGAGGAGGACCTTGCGCTCGCGACAGGCGCGATGCGTGAGCGCGGCGCGTTCGCCACACTCGCTGGCCGTCTGTGGCGCAGCAGCGTGTGGGTCATCATCTGGCTCACCGTGCTGTTCGCAGTGAACATCGCAGCGCGCGAGCTGGCCGCCTCGGCGGACTCCACCGCGCTGCCGTCCTGGGTCTTCGACGGTGTCGTGCTCGCGCTCTACGCCGCGATCCTCCTGCCCATACTGCTGCGCACGGCCGAGGAGTCATCGTCGCGCGCCGTCGTCGAGCTCATCTCGGGGGCGGCCGAGAACGAGCGCCCCTCGCTGATGCGGCGCCTTGTGACGGAGGGTGGCGTCGGGCTCGCGGTGGGCATCGTTGCCGGCGCCATTGCGCTCGCGCTCCTTGAGGTGCTCGACCCAGGCGTCTGGTACGCGGTGCCCTTCGGCGCCGCCACAGCGCTCGCTGTGTTGCTTACGGTGCTGTTCGGCGGTGTCGTGGCCCAAGTCGCACTTCAGCGTGGCGACAAGGACAAGCCCGTCTCGTCAACGACCCTATCGTTCGTCTCGATGGTCTTCGCCGCAGTCGTCTACACGGGCCTCGCGCTGTCGGTGGCGTGGCTCGGCTTCACCCTGGGGTAGCGCGTGGCGACCGCGAAGAGCAACACGCGGACCGGCGTCCTGGCGCTGCTCGCCGCGCTGGGTCCGGGTATCGTTGCGGCGTCGGCCGGTAACGACCCCGGCGGCATCTCGACGTACTCGGCCGCGGGCGCGCGCTACGGCTACACCCTGCTCTGGGCGCTCCTCGCTATGACGCCGTCGTTCATCATGGTGCAAGAGATGGCCGGACGCATGGGCGCGGTTACAGGCAAGGGCTTCGCCGCACTCATCCGCGAGAAGTTCGGCGTGAAGCCCTCGCTGGTCGCGATGACGTGCCTGCTCACCTCGACGACAGCGACGTCGGTCGCCGAGTTCGCCGGTGTCGCAGCGGCCATGGAGCTATTCGGCGTCTCGCGCTACCTCTCGGTGCCCATCGCCGCGATTACGGTGTGGCTCCTCGTCACGCGCGGCACGTACCGTAACGTCGAGAAGGTACTCCTCGCGCTCTCGCTCGTCTTCGTCTCCTACATCGCGGCGGCGGCGCTCGCAAAGCCGGACTGGTCGGAGGTCGCGCAAGGCATGTTCATCCCGCGCATCGTGCCTACCGCCGAGTTCGTGGCGCTCACCGTGGGCATGACGGGGACGACCATCGCGCCGTGGATGCAGTTCCTCGTGCAGAGCAACATCGTCGACAAGGGTGTGCGCATGCGCGAATGGACGGTCGCGCGCCTCGACATCATCGCCGGAGCGGTCTCGGCCAACATCATCGCGGCGTTCATCATCATCACCGCAGCGACGGTGCTGCATCCCGCAGGCGTCACGATAACGTCCGCGGAAGAGGCCGCGCGCGCGCTCGAGCCGCTTGCGGGGCACTACACGACGCTCCTGTTCTCCGTGGGCCTGCTGTCCGCCGCGCTGCTTTCGGCGGCGGTGCTCCCCTTGACCGCAGCCTATGCAGTGACAGAGGCGTTCGGCTGGGAGCGAGGTCTCGACCACTCGTGGTCCGAAGCGCCGATGTTCAACGGGATCTACACGTTCGTGATCTTCTTCGGCGCGGCGTTCATCATGATTCCGGGCCTGAACCTCATCACCGTGCTCATCCTTTCGCAGGTCGTCAACGGCGTGCTGCTGCCGTTCCTGCTCATCTTCATGATGAAGATCGTGAACGACCGGCGCATCATGGGTGTCCATACGAACCGCCCCGTAGTGAACTGGTTCGGTTGGGCCACCATCGTCATCGTCATCGGGCTCACGTGCGCGATGTTCGCGCTCGACATCGCTGAACGGGTGGGGATCATGTGAACGACGCGCGTGACACAGAGGAGGTCGAAGCGGCCAAGCACGCCGCGCGGGAGCGTGCGCGAACCGCCCGGTGCGCCATTGACGAAGCAACATGTGCTGCGGCCGCGCACGATGCCGCCGAGCGGCTCGTCGCCCTGCACCCGATCGTCAGGGCCCGGCTCGTACTCGCCTACGCCGCTACGGCAGAGGAGATCGATCCCGCGCCCGCCGTCGCCGTCCTGCGGATGCGCGGCGTCTCGATCGCCTATCCGCGCGTCAAGGAGCCCGGGGTGCTGGAACTGCACATCGTCGCGGACGAGGAGGCGCTCGTCGCCGGGATGTTCGGCATCCGCGAACCGGCGAAGGACGGGACACGCGTCTCCCCGTCGGCTGTCGACGCGGTCATCGTACCGGGAGTCGCGTTCGACGAGGGCTGCTGGCGCTTAGGCTACGGCGGCGGCTACTACGACCGTCTGCTGCCCTCGTTGCGGCCCGACTGCTACCGCGTCGGGCTCGCCTATGACGAACAGGTGCTCGCCGCGATCCCGTCGCACGACCACGACGTGCGCCTCGATGCCGTGGTGACACCCTCGAGAGTGCTCGGCGAGAGCGGCTGAGGCGACGCGCGAATCCCGCTACGGCGTCTCGCCGGGCGCCTGGGCGGTGTCGCTCGCGGAGAGCGCCGCCTCACCCTTCTTGACCCCGTTCGCCTCGACGAGCTCCTCGACGGTCACGAACGTGTAGCCTTCGCGGCGCAACCGCTTGATGATCTTCGGCAGCGCCTTCACGGTCTGCGTGCGGTCTCCTCCGCCATC
>JBBIJX010000015.1:0-30754 GCA_037445775.1 Actinomycetota bacterium | reverse complement strand
GGGGCCTTCATGCGGGCCCCGGCCATCCGTCTTCGGTGCCGGGTCGGCGGGATAGCGCTGCGGCGGAAGCGCGGCAGAGGACAGGCGATTCGGGAGGGATTCGGGCGGCTAAGGAGAGCGGCGGAGGGCTCTTGACACAGTTCGTCAGTTTGACTAGCCTACTACTTTGCGACTATTGTCGGCTGCTACAGTATTCCTAAGGAGGAATCGCCTGGTGTCACGAGGAGAAGGTTCCCCCGTCCGAAGCGCCGGCAGGCGCGAGCGTCGGAGTTTTGCGAAGATTCCCGAAGTCCTCGAAGTCCCCAACCTGATCGCGATACAGCGCGACTCGTTCGCCTGGTTCCTCGATGAGGGCCTGCGCGACACCTTCCGAGACATCTCACCGATCGAAGACTTCACCGGCACTCTTGCGGTGGAGTTCGGCGAGCACGAGTTCGGCGAGCCGAAGTACTCGGTCGAAGAGTGCAAAGAGAAGGACATGTCGTACCAGGCGCCGCTCTTCGTCGACGTCCGCTTCATCAACAAGGAGACGGGCGAGATCAAGGAGCAGTCGGTATTCATGGGCGACTTCCCGCTCATGACCGATCGCGGCACATTCGTGATCAACGGCACCGAGCGCGTCGTCGTCAGCCAGCTTGTCCGCTCACCCGGCGTCTACTACGCCGAAGAGCTCGACAAGACGAGCGACAAGATCATCTACACGGCGAAGGTCATCCCGGCGCGCGGTGCATGGCTTGAGCTCGAGACGGACCGGCGCGACGTTGTGAGTGTTCGCGTCGACCGCAAGCGCAAGCAGCCCGCCACAGTGCTCGTGAAAGCGCTTGGCATCGCCGAGACCCGCGAGGAGATCCTCGAGTTGTTCGGCAACTCCGAGGCGATCGAGCGCACGCTTGAGCGTGACTTCACGGAGAACCGCGAGGAGGCGCTCGTCGAGATCTACAAGCGGCTGCGTCCCGGCGAGCCCCCCACGGTCGAGTCGGCGCGTTCGCTGCTCGACGGGCTGTTCTTCAATCCGCAGCGATACGACCTCGCCAAGGTCGGCCGCTACAAGGTGAACAAGAAGCTCGGCTTGAGCCTGCCCGACGAGCAGTCGACGCTCACCGCCGAGGACATCAAGGCGGCCATCGCCTACCTGGTGAACCTGTGGGAGGCGAAGGACGGATATCAGGTCGACGACATCGACCACTTCGGCAACCGCCGCATCCGCAGCGTGGGCGAACTCATCCAGAACCAGTTCCGCATCGGCCTCGCCCGCATGGAGCGGGTCGTACGCGAGCGCATGACGACGCAGGACGTCGACGAGATAACCCCGCAGTCGCTGATCAACATCAGGCCCATCGTCGCGAGCATCAAGGAGTTCTTCGGAAGCTCCCAGCTCTCGCAGTTCATGGACCAGACGAACCCGGTTGCGGGCCTGACGCACAAGCGCCGGCTCTCGGCTCTCGGTCCCGGCGGTCTGTCGCGCGAGCGCGCGGGCTTCGAGGTGCGCGACGTGCATCCTTCGCACTATGGGCGCATGTGCCCCATCGAAACGCCGGAAGGCCCCAACATCGGGCTCATCGGCTCTCTCGCGACGTTCGCGCGCATCAACCCCTACGGCTTCATCGAGACGCCGTACCGCAAGGTCGTCAAGGGCAAGGTCACCGACGAGATCCACTACCTTACGGCCGATGAGGAAGAGAAGAACGTCATCGCGCAGGCGAACGAGCCGTTCGACGTCAAGACCGGCAAGTTCCGGAGCGCCAAGGTGCTCTGCCGGGTCAAGGGCGAAGGGCCCACCGGGCAGTTCGGCGAGCCCGAGGAGCGCGTGGCGACCGACGTCGACTACATGGACGTCAGCCCGCGTCAGATGGTCTCGGTCGCGACCGCACTGATACCGTTCCTCGAGCACGACGACGCGAACCGGGCGCTCATGGGCTCCAATATGCAGCGCCAGGCGGTGCCGCTCCTGCGTGCGTCGGCCCCGCTGGTGGGCACCGGCCTCGAGCATCGGGCAGCCACGGACACAGGCGAGATCATCCTCGCGAAGCGCGCCGGCGTCGTCGAGAGCGTGGATTCGAAGACGATCGTCGTGCGCGCGAAGAAGGACGGCACGCTCGACGAGTACATGCTGCCCAAGTTCCAGCGCTCCAACCAGGGCACTTGTACGAACCACCGCCCGCTTGTCGCCGAGGGCGACAAGGTCGTCGAGGGCCAGGTGCTCGCGGATGGCCCGTCGACGGAGCAAGGCGAACTCGCGCTCGGGCAGAACCTGCTCGTCGCGTTCATGCCGTGGGAGGGCTACAACTACGAGGACGCGATCATCATCTCCGAGCGCGTCGTGAAAGACGACCTGCTCACGTCGATCCACATCGAGGAGTACGAGGTCGAGGCGCGCGACACCAAGCTCGGCCCCGAGGAGATCACACGCGAGATCCCGAACGTGGGCGAGGACGTGCTCCTGAACCTCGACGAGGACGGCGTCATCCGTGTCGGCGCCGAGGTGTTCCCCGGTGACGTGCTCGTGGGCAAGGTCACTCCCAAGGGTGAGACCGAGCTGACCGCCGAGGAGCGGCTGCTGCGCGCGATCTTCGGCGAGAAGGCGCGCGAAGTACGCGACACATCCCTCAAGGTCCCGCACGGTGAGACCGGGCGTGTGATCGCGGTGCGGCAGTTCAGCCGTGAGGCTGGCGACGACCTGAGCCCCGGCGTCAACGAGCTCGTACGCGTCTACGTCGCGCAGAAGCGTAAGATCAACGAGGGCGACAAGCTCGCCGGCCGTCACGGCAACAAGGGCGTCATCGCGAAGATCCTGCCCATCGAGGATATGCCGTTCCTAGCGGACGGCACGCCGGTGGACGTGATCCTCAACCCGCTCGGAGTCCCTAGCCGTATGAACATCGGGCAGCTTCTCGAGACGCATCTCGGGTGGGCCGCGCACGTGGGGTGGAACGACGACGCGAAGGCGAAGACGCCCGTCGAAGGGCCTATCCACGTGGCGACGCCGGTGTTCGACGGCGCGCGCGAGGAGGACATCTCCAAGGTCATCCGCGCCGCAAACCAGAACCTCGAGCTCAAGCACGCGGAGCGCTTCGGCAAGAAGGCCAAGTCCGCGTTCGTCCCGACGTTCACCGACGGCGGGAAGACCACGCTCTTCGACGGCCGTACCGGAGAGCCGTTCCGCGAGCCGGTCGCCGTGGGCCAGATCTACATCCTGAAACTCCTGCACCTCGTCGACGACAAGATCCACGCCCGCTCGACCGGTCCGTACTCGCTCATCACGCAGCAGCCGCTCGGCGGCAAGGCGCAGTTCGGCGGACAGCGTTTCGGCGAGATGGAGGTCTGGGCGCTCTACGCGTACGGCGCCGCCTACGTGCTGCAGGAGATCCTCACGATCAAGTCTGACGACATCCTCGGCCGCGTGAAGGCGTACGAGGCGATCGTGAAGGGCGAGAACATCCCCGAGCCCGGAATCCCTGAATCGTTCAAGGTCCTCGTCAAGGAGATGCAGTCGCTCTGCCTCGACGTCGAGATCATGACCGAGGATGGCGAGCACATCGAGCTCAAGGACGAGGACGAAGACATCTTCAAGACCGCCGAGGAGCTGGGGCTCGACCTGGGTAGCGAGGAAGGCGAAGAGTCCGACGTCGATTCGGTCGATGCGCTCGAGCAGCTGCTCGAAGCCGACATCTCCGCACTCGACGAGATGGCCGCGACCGGCGACATCGCCGACGGGGAGGAGTAAGGACGTTGCTCGACGTCGATGTGAACAACTTCGATCGGCTTCGGATAGGCCTCGCCTCATCCGAGCAGATCCGTCAGTGGTCCAAGGGCGAGGTCAAGAAGCCCGAGACGATCAACTATCGAACGCTCAAGCCTGAGAAGGACGGACTCTTCTGCGAGAAGATCTTCGGTCCGACGAAGGACTGGGAGTGCTACTGCGGCAAGTACAAGCGCGTGCGCTTCAAGGGCATCGTGTGCGAGCGGTGTGGCGTCGAGGTGACGCGCGCCAAGGTCCGCCGTGAGCGGATGGGCCACATCGAGCTAGCCGCGCCCGTGAGTCACATCTGGTACTTCAAGGGCGTCCCTTCACGCATGGGCTATCTGCTGGACATCGCGCCGAAGGACCTCGAGAAGGTGCTCTACTTCGCGAGTTCGATCATCACGAGCATCAACGAGGAGGACCGCGAAGACGATCTCGAGACCCTCAAGGAGGAGCTCGCCGCCGACCTCGAGCAACTCGAGGCAGAGATGCGAGAGGAACTCAGTGAGGTTGAGGCCGAGCGCGATCGGCTCATCGCGGTCGCGAAGGGCGAGCTTGAGCCTGAGGAGGGCGACGACGTCGACGACTCCGTGTCGACCTCCGATCGCGTCAAGAAGTACCAGAAGGAAGCGGACCGCGATCTCTCGGACATCGAGGAGCAGTTCACCGAGCAGAAGGCGCTTCGCCAGGAGGCGTTCGATCGTTTCGTGAAGCTGTCCGTGAAGGAACTCGTCAACGACGAGTCGCTCTATCGTGAGATGAAGGGTCGCTACGGCATCTACTTCCGTGGAGGCATGGGTGCCGAGGCGGTCAAGGATCTGCTCGCGCAGATCGACCTCGATGAGCTCGGCGAGGAGCTTCGCACGCAGATCCGTGAGGGCAAGGGACAGAAGCGCCAGAAGGCGATCAAGCGCCTCAAGGTGGTCGAGTCTTTCAAGAAGAGCAGCAACCAGCCCAAGTGGATGATCCTGGACGCCGTGCCCGTCATTCCGCCGGACTTGCGTCCCATGGTGCAGCTCGACGGCGGACGTTTTGCGACGAGCGACCTGAACGACCTGTACCGCCGCGTCATCAACCGCAACAACCGCCTGAAGCGTCTGCTCGACCTCGGCGCACCCGAGATCATCGTCAACAACGAGAAGCGCATGCTCCAGGAGGCGGTCGACGCGCTGTTCGACAACGGCCGCCGCGGCCGACCGGTCACCGGCCCCGGCAACCGGCCCTTGAAGTCGATAAGCGACATGTTGAAGGGCAAGCAAGGCCGCTTCCGGCAGAACCTGCTCGGCAAGCGCGTCGACTACTCCGGCCGTTCGGTCATCGTGGTCGGGCCCGAACTCAAGCTCCACCAGTGCGGCCTGCCGAAGGCGATGGCACTTGAGCTGTTCAAGCCGTTCGTCATGAAGCGCCTCGTCGACCTCGATCACGCGCAGAACATCAAGGCCGCCAAGCGGCTCGTTGACCGCGGCAAGGGCGTTGTGTGGGACGTGCTCGAAGAGGTCATCGCCGAGCACCCTGTGCTCCTGAACCGCGCCCCGACGCTGCACCGTCTCGGTATCCAGGCGTTCGAACCCGTGCTCGTGGAGGGCAAGGCCATTCGGATCCACCCGCTCGTGTGCACCGCGTTCAACGCGGACTTCGACGGCGACCAGATGGCCGTGCACCTGCCGTTGTCGGCCGAGGCACAGGCAGAGGCACGCATTCTCATGCTCTCGACGAACAACATCAAGAGCCCTGCGCACGGGCGCCCGCTTACCACACCGACGCAGGATATGGTGATCGGCCTGTACTACCTGACGGCCGACCGCGAAGGGATGCCGGGTGAGGGCCGCTCGTTCATGAGCGCAGGCGAGGCGGTGCTCGCGTACGACAACCGTGCGGACCTCGACCTGCAAGCCAAGATCCACGTGCGTCTGTCCGAAGACACCGCCGTCCAGGTGAGCCCGGGCGTCATCGAGGACAAGAAGGCGGGCGAGCGCATCACGACCACGGTGGGGCGCATAACGTTCAACCGCTCGCTCCCCGATGATCATGCCTACATCAACCATACGATCGACAAGAAGGGCATCGGGCGCATCGTCGAGGAATGCTCGGTCCGCTACTCGACGACGCAGATGGGCGCGATCCTCGACGAGATCAAGCGCCTCGGCTTCCACTACGCCACGCGCGCCGGTGTGACAGTCTCCGTCTATGACGCGATGATCCCGAGCGCCAAGGAAGAGATTCTGAAGACCGCAGACGACGAGGTCGCCAAGATCGAGTCGCAGTACGACCGCGGCCTCATCACACGCGAGGAGCGGCACCGCCAGATCGTCGAGACGTGGACGCGTGCGACCGACGACGTCGGTGAGGCGATGGCGGAAGGGTTTGACAAGTTCAACCCCATCTTCATGATGGCGTACTCCGGCGCGCGCGGTAACATCAAGCAGATCCGTCAGCTCGCTGGCATGCGTGGCCTCATGGCCAACCCGAAGGGCGACATCATCGACCGGCCCATCAAGGCGAACTTCCGCGAGGGTCTCACCGTTCTCGAGTACTTCATCTCGACTCACGGAGCGCGCAAGGGTCTCGCGGATACCGCGCTCCGGACCGCCGATTCGGGCTACCTGACACGGCGACTCGTCGACGTGGCCCAGGACGTCATCGTGCGCGAGAGCGACTGTGGCACCGACGAGGGCGTGCGCTTCCCGCTTTCGCGGGATGGCGAGAGTCCGGACCACAACCTGCTTGGGCGCTGCCTGCTCGAGCCGGCCGTGAACGAGAAGACCGGTGAGGTAGTCCGAGAAGCCGGACACTACGTTACAAGCGATGCCGACATGGCCGAGATGATGGAGGCCGGCGTGACAAGCGTCATGGCGCGCACCGTCATGACGTGCCATGCGAAGCATGGCATTTGCCAGGCGTGCTATGGCTGGGATCTCGCGAGCGGACGGCCCGTCGACATCGGCACCGCCGTGGGAATCATCGCCGCCCAGTCGATCGGCGAGCCTGGTACCCAGCTCACGATGCGCACCTTCCACACTGGTGGCGTCGCGGGTGAGGACATCACGCACGGTCTACCGCGTGTCACCGAGCTCTTCGAGGCGCGCAAGCCCAAGGGGCAGGCGATCATCGCAGAAGTCGCCGGTGCGCTCGCGATCGAGGACGTGGACAAGAGCCGTAAGCTCACCGTCACGGCGGAGGACGGCACCGAGAAGTCCTACACAGTCTCGCGGCGTGCGCGTCTGCGCTCAGGGGTGGCCGACGGTGTCCAGATCGAGCTCGGCCAACAGCTCACGGAAGGCTCGGTCAACCCGCATGACCTGCTCGCACTCAAGGGTCCGAACGAGACCCTGCGCTATATCGTGGAGCAGGTACAGGAGGTCTACCGCAGCCAGGGCGTCGATATCAACGACAAGCACATCGAGGTCATCAGCAGGCAGATGCTGCGTAAGGTCAGCGTCACCGATCCGGGCGATACCGGCCTTCTGCCGGGCCAGCTCACGGACCGCCTCGAGTTCGCTGCCGCCAACGCGTCCGCGCTCGGCGCGGGCGGAGAGCCGGCCAGCGGCCACCCCGTGCTGCTCGGTATCACCAAGGCGTCGCTCGCGACAGAGTCGTTCCTTTCGGCTGCCTCCTTCCAGGAGACGACGCGCGTCCTCACCGATGCCGCGATCGCCGGCAAGGAGGACGAACTCCTCGGGCTCAAGGAGAACGTGATCATCGGGAAGCTGATTCCCGCCGCGACCGGCATGAAGCGGTATCGCTCGGTCAAACTCACGTACAAGGGGCAGAGCATCTCCGCAGATCACGCGATCGAAGGTCCGTTGCCGGAGTGGGCGCCCGACGAGCTCAAGGAGATCGAGGCGCTGCTGCCGGTGCTGCCGGAGCCCAGTCCGCTGTCGGACATGGATCTCGAGGGGGTCTTCGGCGACTTCGACATGGACGACGTCGGCGAGATCGACGTCTCGGCGTTCCAAGGCATGACCTTCGACCCCAACGTCGAGATAGGGGGCGCTCCGGTCGAGGAGTTCATCATTGAGGACGCTGCCGTCGTATCGGCCGAGTCACTCTCTGCCGAGTCACCCGAGATGATGACGCTCTCAGACATCGGCGTCTCGACGCGGTGGGTGAACAAGTTCACCGAGGCCGGGGTGGTGTCTATCGCCGATCTGAAGGGCAAGACCGACCTCGATCTGCTCGCGCTTCCCGGGATCGGGCAGAAGGCGGTCGACGAGGTGCGTGCGGGGCTGCAGACCAACGGCCTCGGTTCGGTGATGGTCTGATTCTCAAGGTTGTCGCGATGCCCCGGCGGTGCGCCGCCGGGGCATCGTCGTGTTCGGAGTCGATCCCATCACATTGGATGGATACGCCCGGGTGCGTGGCGTTTGACAGCGCCGAGGACGCTTGGTAGAGTTCTCCCTTGCGACTTCAAGCTCGGGGTGGACTGTGCCCTGAGCCGGACGATTGAGACGATCGAAGGAGTGAAGCGTTGCCGACCATCAACCAGCTGGTCCGCAAGGGCCGCAAGCAGGCCATCGACAAGAGCAAGACGCCGGCGCTCAAGGGCAACCCGCAGAAGCGGGGCGTCTGCACGCGCGTCTACACGACCACGCCCAAGAAGCCGAACTCCGCGCTTCGCAAGGTGTGCCGTGTGCGCCTCGTCAACCAGATGGAGGTCACGGCGTACATCCCCGGCATTGGCCACAACCTGCAGGAGCACTCGATCGTGCTCGTGCGTGGCGGCCGTGTGAAGGACCTGCCCGGCGTGCGTTACAAGGTCATCCGGTCGGCGCTCGACTGTTCGGCGGTGTCGAACCGCAATCAGGCTCGCTCGCGCTACGGCGCCAAGAAGCCCAAGTAGCGTGGGTCGGGACGCGCTCGAAGAGCGCCGCCCGATCCACGCGCGATGCATCGAGCGGACAGCAGAGCTGCCGCTCATGCACCGCAGAGCGCCGCAGCATGTGCGGCGGAACAGTGACTGAAGGAACAGAGGAGAACTCGAATGCCCAGACGTGCAGCAGCGGTCCGGCGAGAGGTCCAGCCCGACGCGGTGTACAACAACCGCCTCGTGACACAGTTGATGAACAAGATCTTGCTCCACGGCAAGAAGTCTACCGCCGAGCGCATCGTCTACGGCGCCTTCAACCTCGTCGAGCAGCGCACCGGCTCGGATCCGCTCTCCGTCTTCAAGAAGGCGATGGACAACGTGCGCCCCGCGCTTGAGGTGCGGCCGAAGCGCGTGGGCGGCGCGACCTATCAGGTCCCTGTCGAGGTCAACGCCCGGCGCTCGACCACGCTCGCGATCCGCTGGATCGTCGGCTTCTCCCGCAAGCGCCGCGAGAAGACGATGACCGAGCGCCTCGCCGGCGAGATCATGGACGCCGCGAACGGGACCGGATCGTCGGTCAAGCGACGCGAGGATCTGTACAAGATGGCCGAATCCAACCGTGCGTTCTCGCACTACCGCTGGTAGCGGTCGAGAACCCAGTCAGGACCGAGCACAAAGATGGCACAGCAGTATCCCCTCGATAAGACGCGCAACATCGGCATCATGGCCCACATCGATGCCGGCAAGACCACGACCACGGAGCGCGTCCTCTTCTATACGGGCAAGACGCATAAGATCGGCGAGGTGCACGACGGTGCCGCTACTATGGACTGGATGGTCCAGGAGCAGGAGCGCGGCATCACTATCACGTCCGCGGCGACGACGTCGTTCTGGAAGGACCATCGCATCCAGATCATCGATACGCCCGGGCACGTGGACTTCACCGTCGAGGTCGAACGTTCGCTGCGGGTACTCGACGGAGCGGTGGCGGTCTTCTGCGCGGTGGGTGGCGTCGAGCCGCAGTCCGAGACTGTGTGGCGCCAGGCCGACACCTACGGTGTCCCGCGTATCGCCTACATCAACAAGATGGACCGTTCCGGTGCGGACTTCTACAACGTCGTACAGATGATGAAGGACCGCCTCGGCGCCCGTCCGGTGCCCCTCCAGCTGCCCATCGGCGCTGAGGACCAGTTCATCGGCATCATCGACCTCATGGAGATGCACGCCGTCTTCTTCAACGAGGACGACAAGGGCATCAACCCGTCGGTGGGCGAGATCCCCGAGGAGCTGCGCGCGGACGCCGAGCAGCACCGGCACGACCTCGTCGAGGCCGCGGCCGAGTACGACGACGAGCTCATGATGCTCTTCCTCGAGGACGAGGAGATCTCGGTCGACCAGCTCAAGGCGGCGTTGCGCGCTGCCTGCATCGCGAACTCGATCACGCCGGTGGTGTGTGGCGCTTCGTTCAAGAACAAGGGCGTTCAGCCGCTGCTCGACGCGGTCCTCGACTTCCTGCCGTCCCCGCTCGACATCCCGTCCATCAAGGGCGTCGACCTCAAGACCGACGAGGAGGTAGAGCGTCCCGCCGACCCGAAGGCGCCCTTCGCCGCGCTCGCGTTCAAGGTCATGACCGACCCGTACGTGGGTAAGCTGACTTACTTCCGCGTCTACTCCGGCAGCCTCTCATCCGGCTCGTACGTGCTGAACAGCACGAAGGGACACAAGGAGCGCATCGGCCGCCTACTGCAGATGCACGCGAACCACCGCGAGGACATCGACAGCGTCTCGGCAGGCGACATCGTTGCGGCCGTTGGTCTCAAGAACACGACCACTGGTGACACACTTTGTGCCGAGGAGTCGGCGGTGCTGCTCGAGTCGATGGTCTTCCCGGACCCGGTCATCGACATCGCAATAGAGCCCAAGACCAAGGCTGAGCAGGACAAGCTGGGAGGGGCGCTCGCGAAGCTCGCCGAGGAGGACCCGACGTTTCGGGTCCGCACCGACTCCGAGACCGGGCAGACGATCATCGCCGGCATGGGCGAGCTCCACCTCGAGGTCATCGTCGACCGGCTGCTGCGCGAGTTCAAGGTTGAGGCGAACGTCGGCAAGCCGCAGGTGGCCTACCGTGAGACCGCCTCGAAGCCGGCCAACAACATAGACCTGAAGTTCTCGCGCCAGACCGGCGGACGCGGCCAGTACGGCCACGTGGTCATCAACGTGGTCCCGCAGGAGCCGGGCGAAGGGTACGGCTTCGAAAGCAAGATCGTGGGTGGCGCGATCCCCAAGGAGTACATCCCGTCGGTCGACAAGGGTATCCAGGAGGCGCTCAGCTCGGGCGTGCTCGCGGGCTACCCGGTCGTCGACGTGAAGGTCGAGCTCGTCGACGGTTCCTATCACGAAGTCGACTCGTCCGAGATGGCGTTCAAGATCGCCGGCTCCATGGCGATCAAGGAGGGTCTCAGGAAGGCGGGCGCCGTCCTGCTGGAGCCGGTGATGGCCGTCGAGGTCAACACGCCCGAGGAGTTCATGGGCGACGTCATCGGCGACCTGAACCGGCGGCGCGGTCACATCGACAGCATGGAGCCGCGTGGCAACGCGCAGGTCGTCCGGTCGAAGGTGCCGCTGTCCGAGATGTTCGGCTACGCGACGGACCTGCGCTCCAAGACGCAGGGGCGCGCCGCGTACACGATGCAGTTCAAGGCCTACGAACAGGTGCCGAAGTCCGTGGCCGAGGAGATCATCAGCAAGGTCGGCGGCAACGCCTAGGTACTGGTAGCCGGAGGCGGGGCGCGGCCCCCATCCGGACCGACGGAGGGTAGAGAGTTGGCGAACCAGAAGATCAGGATCCGCCTCAAGGGCTACGACCACGAGATCGTCGACCAGTCGACGAAGCTCATCGTCGAGACCGCCCAGAAGAACGGCGCTAAGGTGTCGGGTCCCATCCCGCTGCCCACCGAGCGCAGCCTGTACTGCGTGATCCGCTCGCCGCACGTCAACAAGGACAGCCGCGAGCAGTTCGAGATGAAGACGCACAAGCGCCTCATTGACATCCTCGAGCCGAATCCGAAGGTGGTCGACTCGCTGATGCGTCTCGACCTGCCCGCGGGCGTTGACATCGAGATCAAGCTCTAGGAACGGGACGTGCCGCCCGGCGCTTCTCGCCGGGCATGAGACTGCGGTCCGCTGGGAGCGGCGCCATGGGGGCGCCGGAGAGACCCAAGACCGCACGGAGTGAAGGACGGGACAGATGGTCACGACGATCCTTGGCCGCAAGCTGGGGATGACGCAGGTCTGGAGCGAGGACGACAAACTCGTTCCGGTCACCGTCATCGAAGCTGGCCCCTGCGTGGTGACGCAGGTCAAGACCGAGAAGACTGACGGCTACCGGGCCATCCAGATCGGCTACGGCGACATCGCCGAGCGCAAGGTGAACAAGCCCATGGCCGGGCACTTCGACAGAGCGGGCGTCGCGCCGAAGCGCCACCTCACCGAGGTGCGCCTAGCGGCCGGCGATGAGTTCAAACCCGGCGACGAGATCACTGTCGAGCACTTCGCCGACGTGAAGGCGGTCACCGTCACCGGCGTGAGCAAGGGTAAGGGCTTCGCTGGAGTCATGAAGCGCCACAACTTCAGTGGCGGGCGTGGCGGCCACGGATCGCACTCGCACCGTATTCCCGGTGCGATCGGCCAGTGCGCCACTCCGTCTCGCGTGTTCCGCGGCAAGAAGTTGCCGGGTCACATGGGCTCGGAGACCGTGACAGTCAGGAACCTCGACGTCGTGCGCATCGACGCCGAGCAGAACTTGCTTATCGTCAAGGGCGCCGTCCCCGGCGCCAAGGGCGCGCTGCTCGCCATTCGTGTGGCGTAGCGCCCGGCACCGGAGACACGAGGAGATTGAACGAGATGGCTACTATTGAGATCAAGGACACGAAGGGTGGCAAGGTCGGCACCGCAGACCTCGCCGATGGCGTGTTCGGCATCGAACCCAATACGTTCGCGATGCACCAAGTGGTGCGCAGCCAGCAGGCCGCGCGTCGCGCCGGTACGCACGACACCAAGACGCGCGCTCGCGTGTCCGGTGGCGGCAAGAAGCCGTGGCGCCAGAAGGGTACCGGCCGCGCCCGTCAGGGCACCTCGCGCGCTCCTCAGTGGGCGGGCGGAGGCGTGGTCTTCGGGCCGCACCCGCGCAGCTACGCCTTCAAGGTGCCAAACAAGGTCGTGAAACTCGCGATGCGCTCGGCGCTTTCCGCCAAGCTCGCCGACGGGGCCGTCCACGTCGTGGACAGCTTCGGCTTCGAGAAGCCTTCGACGAAGGCTGCGGCCCAGGCGCTCGCCTCGCTCGACATCAAGGGACGGGTCACCGTCGTAGTTGGGAACGACGACATCAACGCCATGCTGTCATTCCGCAATCTGCCCAAGGCGCGCGTCATCAGCGCGTCGGAGGCCAACACGTACGACCTCATCGACAACACCGCCGTGCTGTTCACCGCGCCGGCGCTCGACTGGCTCGAGGGGGTGCTTTCGTAGAATGTACGACCCTCGTGACATCATCGTCCGCCCGATCATCAGCGAGAAGTCCTACGACTTGATCGAGCAGAACCGGTACACGTTCGAGGTCGCCAAGACCGCGAACAAGACGCAGATCGCTCAGGCGATCTCAGAAATCTTCAACGTGACGGTCACCAACGTGAACACGATGAACGTGACCGGCAAGCCGCGCCGCCTTCGCTACGCGAAGGGCAAGACGAGGGATTGGAAGAAGGCCGTCGTCACGCTCAAGGCGGGCGACTCGATCGACATCTTACCGAGCGTTTAGTTCGTCGGACCCGGCAGAAGCCCGGGCCCGGCAGGGTGCCTCACTGCGGCGCGAGATGGAGCCGCCCGGCACCGTGGTAGTCCGGAGTCGGAGCCGCGACGTCCCAAGCGGAGCCGGCAATCGGACGGAAGGAGCGAGAATGGGACTGAAGAAGTACAAGCCGACATCACCGGGTCGCCGGTTCCAGTCGGTCTCGGACTTTGCCGAGATCACGAGGACCGAGCCCGAGAAGTCGCTGCTTGAGCCCCTTCACAAGAAGGGTGGCCGCAACTGTAACGGCCGCATCACCACGCGTCACCAAGGTGGTGGGCACAAGCGGCGCTACCGCGTGATCGACTTCAAGCGCACCAAGGACGGCGTGCCAGCCAAGGTCGCGACGATCGAGTACGACCCCAACCGCTCGGCGCGCATCGCGCTGCTGTACTACGCGGACGGCGAGAAGCGCTACATCCTTGCGCCAAAGGGCCTTAAGGTAGGCGACACGGTCATGAACGGGACCGGCGCCGACATCCGTCCGGGCAACACGCTGCCGCTTGCCGACATCCCGGTGGGCACCGTCGTGCACGCGGTCGAGTTGCAGCCGGGGAAGGGCGCCGCGCTCGCGCGTTCGGCTGGAACCTCCATCCAGCTCATGGGCAAGGAAGCGGGCTACGCCATCCTGCGTATGCCGAGCTCGGAGATGCGCCGGGTGCTCGTCACGTGCCGCGCGACGGTCGGGGAGGTCGGCAACGCCGAGCACGCGAACATCTCGATCGGCAAGGCTGGCCGCAACCGGCACCTGGGTAAGCGGCCCACCGTGCGCGGAACCGTCATGAACCCGGTCGACCACCCGCACGGCGGTGGCGAGGGCAAGAACAAGTCCGCCGGACGTCATCCGGTGACCCCGTGGGGCGTTCCCACCAAGGGACATCGCACCCGTAGCAAGAAGAAGGCGTCGAACCGCCTCATCATCCGCAGGCGCAAGAAGTAGCGAGAGGAGTCAAGCCAGATGAGCCGCAGCCTCAAGAAGGGCCCGTTCGTTCAGCCTCGCCTCCTCGAGCGCGTCCAGGCGATGAACGAGTCCGGTGAGAAGAAGGTCGTCAAGACCTGGTCGCGCAGCTCGACGATCTTCCCGGAGATGGTCGGCCACACGATCGCCGTCCACGACGGCCGCAAGCACGTGCCGGTGTACGTCACGGAGTCCATGGTCGGTCACAAGCTCGGTGAGTTCTCGCCGACGCGCACCTTCCGTGGTCACAAGGCCTCCGACAAGAAGGGCAAGAGGTAAGCGATGGAAGCCAAGGCAATCGCACGGTTCCAGCGCGTGAGCCCGCGCAAGGCCCGTCTGGTGGTCGACCTCATCCGCGGCAAGTCCGTGGGCGAGGCGCGCACCATCCTGAGGTTCTCGCCGCGAGCAGCCGCAGAGATCGTCGAGAAGACACTGAACAGCGCAGTCGCCAACGCCGAGCGCATGTTGCACGTGCCTGCGGACGACCTCGTGGTCGCGACGACGTTCGTGGACGAGGGTCCCACCCTCAAGCGTATCCAGCCGCGCGCGATGGGTCGCGCGTTTCGGATCAACAAGCGCACGAGCCATATCACGGTGATCGTCAAGCAGCGAGAGGAGGCGTAGGACTCACATGGGACAGAAGGTCTATCCGGTCGGCCTGCGTCTGGGCATCACGGAGAACTGGCGGAGCCGCTGGTACGCCGACAAGGACTACGCCAAGACGATCGAGAACGACATCGAGATCCGGCGCTACCTGCAGCGCAAACTGCGTCGGGCGGCCGTATCGCGCGTCGAGATCGAGCGCAAGGGAGATCGCACGAAGGTGGAGCTGTGGACGGCCCGGCCCGGCATCGTCATCGGCAAGAAGGGCGCCGAGGTCGACGTGCTGCGCAAGGAGCTCGAGCGCCTGAGCGGCGGACCGGTCCAGGTCGACATCGTCGAGATCAAGCGCCCCGAGCTCGACGCGGTACTCACCGCGCAGTCCGTGGCCGAGCAGCTCGAGGGCCGTGTGGCGTTTCGCCGCGCGATGCGCAAGGCGGTCGCCTCGGCCATGAAGAGCGGGGCGCTCGGCATCCGGATCCAGTGCTCCGGCCGGCTGGGAGGGGCGGAGATGGGACGCCGTGAGTGGTACCGCGAGGGACGGGTGCCGCTGCATACGCTGCGCGCCAAGATCGACTACGGCACCGCCGATGCCCGCACCACAATGGGTGCGATCGGCGTGAAGGTGTGGATCTACCACGGCGAGGTGTTGCCCGGGCAGCCGGCTCCGCGTCCCGCCATCGAGGGTCCAAGCCGTCCGCCGCGCTCACGCCGTGAGGGCGGGCGCGACGACCGCGACAACCGCGACCGCACGGGGAGGCGTTAGATGCTGCTTCCGAAGCGAGTGAAGCACCGCAAGGTGCAGCGCGGCTCGATGAAAGGAGCCGCGAAGGGTGGCACGCAGGTCCACTTCGGTGAGTACGGCCTGAAGGCGATCGAGGGCGGCTGGATCACCAACCGCCAGATCGAGGCTGCGCGTGTCGCGATGACCAGGTACATGAAGCGTGGCGGTAAGGTCTGGATCAACATCTTCCCGGACAAGCCGATCACGCAGAAGCCGGCCGAGACACGCATGGGCTCCGGCAAGGGCAACCCCGAGAAGTGGGTCGCAGTCGTCAAGCCCGGCCGGGTCATGTTCGAGGTGGCTGGCGTGCCGGAGGAGGTCGCGAAGGAGGCCATGCGCCTCGCGGCCCACAAGCTGCCCATCAAGTGCAGGTTCGTGTCTCGTGGTGAGAGCGGCGGTGAAGGCTAGATGAAGACGACCGATATCCGCGAGCTGAACGAAGTCGAGCTCGCGCAGAAGCTGAAGGACTCGCGTGCCGAGCTGTTCAACCTGCGGTTCCAGCTCGCGACCGGACAGCTCGACAACACAGGCCGCATCGCTGCGGTCAAGAAGGACATCGCGCGCTTGCAGACCGAGATCCGCGCGCGCGAGCTTGCCGTCGAGCGTGACGCGGCGGTGTCGTGAGCGTGACTGGAGGAGAAGTGATGACAACTGAGCGCAATCGTCGCAAGGTCCGTCAGGGCGTCGTGGTCTCCGCGGCCGGGGACAAGACCTGCGTCGTTCGTATCGAGGACCGTAAGAAGCATCCGCTCTACGGCAAGATGATCACGCGGTCCGCGAAGCTGCACGCCCACGACGAGGAGAACCTCGCGGGCGTGGGCGACACCGTCACGATCATGGAGACGCGTCCGCTCTCGAAGATGAAGCGGTGGCGTCTTGTCGAGATCGTCGAGAAGGCCAAGTAACCATTCGGCCGCGCATGTGCATCGCCCTAGAACGGGGTGCACCTCTGACGGACCGGACGTAACGGAGGAATCAGGCAGATGATCCAGGCAGAGACCCGGCTCAAGGTCGCCGACAACTCGGGCGCGCGCAAGGTCGCGTGCATCAAGGTGCTCGGTGGTTCCAAGCGCCGCTACGCGCACGTGGGCGACGTCATCGTCTGCTCCGTGAAGGAGGCGATCCCGAACGGCGCGGTCAAGAAGGGCGAGGTGGTCCGCGCCGTCGTGGTGCGCACCAAGAAGGAGGTCCGTCGGCCGGACGGTAGCTACATCAGGTTCGACGACAACGCTGCCGTCATCATCGATCCGCAGGGCAATCCGCGTGGTACCCGCATCTTCGGCCCCGTCGCGCGCGAGCTGCGCGACAGGCGCTACATGAAGATCGTGTCGCTCGCGCCAGAGGTGCTCTAGGGAGGCATGGACACAATGACGAAGTTGAGCATTCGCACCGGCGACAAGGTCCAGGTAATCGCCGGCAAGGACAAGGGCAAGGAAGCCAAGGTCCTGGCGACGGTGCCTTACAAGCAGCGGGTCGTGGTCGAGCGCACCAACATGATGAAGAAGGCGACTCGTCCCACGAAGCGCAACCCGAAGGGCGGCATCCTCGAGATCGAGGCTCCCATCCACGTGAGCAACGTGATGCTCGTGTGCCCGAGCTGCTCGCAGCCCACCCGCGTGGGCCGCAGGCGCACCGAGGGTACCCGTATCCGGGTCTGCAAGAAGTGCGGTAACGACATCGACAAGTAGGAGCGACACGCTCACCGGCTCCCCGCGTACGCGGGGAGGTGCAGGGTCAGCAATCCTGCACTGAGAACCCCAGATGGAGGACGCAGGACAGATGGCACCACGACTGAAGGAACAGTACATGACCGAGGTGGTCCCGGCGCTCAAGGAGCGGTTGGGACGTCAGAACGTGAACCAGGTTCCCCGCCTTGAGAAGATCGTAGTGAACATGGGAGTGGGCGCGGCCGTCGCCGATATCAAGCAGCTTGACGCGGCGGTCGAGGATTTGCGGGTGATCACCGGCCAGCAGCCGGCGATCACGCGCGCGAAGAAGTCCATCGCGGGCTTCAAGATCCGCGCCGGCATGCCCATAGGAGCGAAGGTGACGCTGCGCGGCGACCGCATGTGGGAGTTCTTCGACCGCCTGGTCGCCGCCGCGATTCCGCGCGTCCGCGACTTCCGCGGGCTGTCGACCAAGAGCTTCGACGGTCGCGGCAACTATTCGATGGGCGTTACCGAACAGCTCATCTTCCCGGAGGTCGACTACGACAAGATCGACCGTGTACGTGGCATGGACATCACGTTCGTCACCACCGCGGAGACAGACGAGGACGCAAAGGCGCTGCTTGAGGCGTTCGGCTTCCCGTTCAAGCGGTAGGCCGGACCGAGACGAGGGACCCCACGGCGGGGTGCGACCCCGCCGCGAAACGGAGGTTAGGAAGTGGCTAAGAAGTCGATGATCGCCAAGGCGAAGCGCACGCCGAAGTTCAGTGTGCGCCAGCACAACCGGTGCAGCCGCTGCGGCAGGCCGCGCGGATTCTACCGCCATTTCGGGCTGTGCCGCGTGTGTCTGCGTGAGATGGCAAGCCGAGGCGAGCTTCCCGGCGTTCGCAAGGCGAGCTGGTAGGCGCCGAACACGACGTCGAGAACGCCCCTCCGGTCAATCGGCGTGGCGGTCACGGGCCGACACGTACCGCGGAGCGGGATCATCACGGAACCATAGGAGGACCTGACAGATGAGCATGACCGACCCCATCGCCGATATGCTGACACGCGTGCGCAACGCCAACTCGGCGCATAAGCCCACCACGTCGATGCCTTCGAGCAAGAAGCTCGTCGAGATCGCCCGCATCCTTAAGGATGAGGGCTACATCGTCGACTACGCCGTGACGGAAGCGTCTCCGCAGGACACGCTTGAGATCACGCTCAAGTACGGACCCCGCAAGGAGCGCACGATCACCGGGCTCAGGCGCATCAGCAAACCGGGTCTGCGTGTCTACGCCAAGAAGGACGAGCTGCCGCGCGTGCTGGGCGGGCTCGGGATCGCAGTCATCTCGACGTCGGCCGGCGTGATGACCGACCGCGACGCGCGCAAGGCGGGCGTCGGCGGCGAAGTCATCGCGTACGTCTGGTAGTCGACGGACCAGGAAAGGAGCGCAGAAGCCGTGTCACGAATCGGCAAGCAGCCCATCCCGGTCCCGTCCGGGGTAGAGGTGACCATCGACGGTTCGACCGTCACGGTGAGGGGTCCGAAGGGCCAGCTCTCGCAGACCTTCACCGACATACTGACCATCACGCACGAGGGAGAGACCGTCACGGTCACTCGTTCAGACGACAGGCGCGAGTCCCGCTCGCTGCACGGCCTGACACGGACACTGCTCAGCAATATGGTCGTGGGCGTGTCCGAGGGCTACTCGAAGAACCTCGAGATCGTGGGCGTCGGCTATCGCGCCGTCCTGAAGGGATCGGATCTCGAACTCGCGCTGGGCTTCTCGCATCCCGTTGTGGTCAAGCCGGAGCCGGGCATCACGTTCGAGGTGCCCGCGCCGAACAGGATCACCGTGTCGGGCATCGACAAGAAGCAGGTCGGGCAGGTTGCGGCCGACATCCGCAAGTGGCGTAAGCCCGAGCCGTACAAAGGCAAGGGAATCCGCTACGAGGGCGAGTACGTCCGTCGCAAGCTCGGCAAAGCGGCCAAGTAACCACAGGAGCCGGCTCGCTCGTCGGGCCGCTTGAAGCAAGGAGAGCACATCGATGGACAAGCTCAAGGCTAAGCAGGCAGCACTCGCGCGCCGGCACCGCCGCGTGCGTGGCAAAGTGAGCGGCACGGCCGAGCGCCCGCGCCTGTGTGTCAACCGGTCGAATGCGCACATCTACGCGCAGCTCATAGATGACGTCAGCGGACGCACGATCGTGTCCGCGTCGAGTCTCGACGCGGAACTCAAGGGCACGCTGAAATCAGGGGCGAACGCCGATGCGGCCAAGGCTGTGGGCGAGGCCGTCGGTCGCAGGGCTGTTGAGGCCGGGGTGACCGAGGTCGTCTTCGATCGTGGAGGACGTCTGTACCACGGTCGCGTGAAGGCACTGGCGGACGGTGCACGCAGCGCCGGTCTGAAGTTCTAGGGAGGATGGTAATGGCGCGCAGGGAAGCACCGGTCTCGGAGCTCCAGGAGAAGGTCGTTTATATCAACCGCGTGTCGAAGGTCGTGAAGGGTGGACGGCGCTTCGCGTTGACCGCCCTCGTGGTCGTCGGCGATGGGGAAGGCAACGTAGGCGTCGGTATGGGCAAGTCACAGGAGGTTCCGATCGCCATCAGGAAGGGCATCGAGGACGCGAAGAAGAACATGTTCCGCGTCCCGGTCACCAACGGCACGATACCCCACGAGGTCTACGGGGTGTTCGGCGCGGGCCGCGTGATGCTCAAGCCGGCCGCGCCCGGTACTGGAATCATCGCCGGCGGACCGGTGCGCGCGCTGCTAGAGCTCGCGGGTATCACCGATGTGCTGTCGAAGTCACTCGGGACGAGCAACGCGCTCAACATCGTCAAGGCGGCCGCCGAAGGCCTGAAGTCTCTCTCGAGCGCGGATGAGGTCGCGCGGCGTCGCGGCAAGACGGTCGCAGAGATCTACGGCTGGGAGGAGTAGGGTCATGGCGAAGAAAGCCCCCAAGAAGACCCTCAAGGTCACACAAGTCAGAAGCGCGATCGGTGCGCCTCACGACCAGAAAGCCACCGTGCGTGCGCTGGGGCTGAAGCGCCTGCGCCACTCTGTCGAGCACGTGGACACACCCGCGGTGCGCGGCATGATCTTCAAGGTCAAGCACTTGGTGGAAGTCGAGAACATAAAGTAGTACTGAATCGCACCCGGCCAAGGATGCCGGGATGGGCGGCGGGCCACGGCACGCCGGACCCGGAGGAGTCAGCCGGCGGCGAGCGGCCGGCGGCGGCGGGTGAAGCCCGTCGCGAGCGAACACGAAGGGATGTAGACGCATGCAGATTCACGACCTCTTCCCGGCACCTGGGTCGCGCAAGGACCGTAAGCGCGTGGGCCGCGGCCACGGATCGGGACACGGTGGCCGCTCCGGCAGAGGAGATAAGGGACAGCTTTCGCGCGCCGGCGGAGGCAAGGGACCCGGCTTCGAGGGCGGACAGAACCCGCTCCACATGCGGCTGCCGAAGCTTCCGGGTTTCAAGAACCGCAACAGGGTCGAGTACGCGGTGGTCAACGTGTCGCGTCTTGACTCGCTGTTCGCCGATGGCGACGTTGTGAACGGCGAGGCTCTGCTCGCGAAGGGCGTGCTCAAGTCCGCCAACGAGTCCGTCAAAGTCCTCGGTGACGGGGAGCTCACGAAGCGGCTCACGGTCACGGTCGACAAGGTGTCGGGCTCGGCGAAGGCCAAGATCGAGGCTGCAGGAGGGACGGTAGAGACGCTGTGCTAACCGCGATCGCCAACGCGTTCCGTGTTCCGGAGCTCCGCCGAAAGATACTGTTCACGCTGACGATCATCGGGCTTTACCGGGTGGGAAGCTTCATCCCGGTGCCCGGCGTGAACCTCGACATAATCCAGAGCCAGGTCGAAAACGTCGCGACGCTCGGGCTGCTGAACCTGTTCTCCGGCGGAGCGCTTGAGCAGTTCGCTGTGTTCTCGCTCGGCATCATGCCCTACATCACCTCCTCGATCATCATGCAGCTGCTCCAGGGAGTCATCCCTGCGATAGAGCGGTGGCAGAAGGAGGGCGAGACCGGACAGCGCCGGATCACGCAGATCACGCGCTACATGACGCTCGGCATCGCGCTGTTGCAGGCGCTCGGACTGCTCACGGTGTTCCGAAGCGCGCTCGGAGGAGCCGGTGGCGAGGTTCCGGCCTGGTTCACCAACGCCGTCATCGTCATCACGCTCATCGCGGGCACCTCGCTCATAATGTGGTTCGGTGAACTCATCACGCAGCGCGGCATCGGCAACGGCATGTCGCTTCTGATCTTCACGAGCATCGTGGCCCAGTTCCCTATCGCCATCGTGCAGTCGTTCCGCTTCGGAACCGGCCTGTTCACGCTCGTGATGATCGTGATCGTGCTCTTCATCATCGCCGCGATCGTGACGATGGAGCGCGCGCAGCGGCGGATCCCGGTCCAGTACGCGAAGCGCGTCGTGGGCCGCAAGGTCTACGGCGGCTCAGGCACCTACATTCCGCTGAAGATCAACGGCGCGAACGTGGTGCCGATCATCTTCGCCTCGGCGCTACTTTTCTTCCCGAGCCAGCTCGTCTACTTCTTCCCGAACCAGCAGTGGCTGCAGGGCGCCGCGAACGCACTAACGGTGGGGCCGGTGAACTGGACCCTTGAGTTCATCCTCATCGTCTTCTTCACCTACTTCTACACGGCACTCGTCTTCAACCCCATCGACCTCTCCGACAACTTGCGCAAGAGTGGCGGCTTCATCCCGGGTGTCCGTCCTGGCGCCACCACCGTGCGGTATATCGAGAACGTGCTGAACCGCATCACCCTGCCAGGCGCGCTGTTCCTGGGAACGATCGCGGTCATCCCCTCGATAGTCTTCAGTGTCACGCAGAACCAGCTTGTGCAGCAGTTCGGCGGTACGTCGATCCTCATCATGGTGGGTGTCGCGCTTGAGACGATGACCCAGGTCGAGAGCCAGCTGAAGATGCGTCACTACGACGGCTTCTTCAAGTAGTAGCGCCAAACGGGAGGTCGTGAAGGGATGAACATCGTCTTGTTGGGCGCCGCGGGCGCGGGCAAGGGCACGCAGGCCGCCAAGATCGTCGGGCGCTACGGGCTAACGCACATCTCCACGGGTGACATCTTCCGCGCGAACGTAAGCCAGGGAACCCCGCTCGGCGTCGAGGCGAAGCGCTACATGGACGCCGGGCAGCTCGTGCCCGACGAAGTGGTCATCGCGATGGTGGGGGACCGCCTCTCAGAGCCTGACTGCGAGGGTGGCTTCATGCTTGACGGCTTCCCGCGTACACTTCCGCAGGCGGAGGCGCTCGAGACGGCGCTCGATTCGATGGGCAAGGCGCTCGACGCCGTCATCTCCATCGAGGTCGACAGAGACGTGCTCATGGACCGGCTCACCTCGCGGCGCCAGTGCCGCGGGTGCGGGCGCATCTACAACGTCTTGGGCGAGATGCCCGCTGACCCGAGCGCCTGTGACACTTGCGGCGGAGAGGTCTACCAGCGAGACGACGACACCGTCGAGGCCGCGACGAAGCGACTCAACGACTACGATGCGATCACGTCGCAGCTCGTCCCGTTTTACGAGGCGAGAGGGCTGCTCAAGTCCGTCGACGGAGACCGTCCGATCGACGACGTGTTCTCGGACATCTCGCTCATCCTCGAGGGCTAGCGGTCGCCGTGTGATCATCCGCAAGTCGCAGGCAGAGATCGAGACCATGCGTGAGGCCGGACGCATCAGCGCCCGGGCTCTTCGCTCTGTGGGAGAGGCGGTCCGTCAGGGCGTCTCGACCGCAGAGCTCGACGAGATCGCCGAGACGGTCATCCGCGACGCGGGAGCCGCGCCGGCGTTCAAGGGCTACCGTGGCTTCCCTGCCACTCTGTGCACGTCGCTCAACCACCAGGTGGTGCATGGAATCCCGTCGCGGAGCGTGGTGCTCAGGGAAGGCGATGTGCTATCCGTCGACGTGGGCGCGGTCTTCGAAGGGTACTACGGCGACACCGCGTCGACGTTCGCCGTGGGTGCTGTGGCCGATGAGGCCCGCCGCCTGCTCGACGTGACGCGAGCGGCGCGCGACGCGGGCATCGCGCGGTGCGTTCCAGGGGGGCGCCTGAATGACATCGGCGCCGCAGTCCAGGCAGTCGCTGACGCGGCTGGATTCGGTATCGTGCGGGAATACGTGGGACATGGTATCGGACGCTCGATGCACGAGGACCCCAACGTGCCGAACTTTGGTGTCGCGGGTACGGGACCGCGCCTCGAGACGGGCATGGTATTCGCGATCGAACCGATGATCAACGCCGGCGGCGACGCCGTGACATCGCTCGCCGACGGCTGGACGGTGGTGACGACGGACTCCGCGCTGTCTGCCCACTTCGAGCACACGGTCGCGGTGACGGAGAACGGACCGCTCGTGCTGACCACCGAGGACGAGTGATGGCCGCGCGCGTCGCGAGGGACCGGGTTGGCCGCGCCCACGACGTCACGGCGGAGATTTCCCTGGACGCGTGGACTGCTGGTGCGGTACTATCTTCACTTGCGGATTCAGACCCCTGGAAGGAGCCACCACTTCGTGGCCAAGAAGGATGACGCAATCGAACTCGAGGGTACGGTCGTCGAGCCGCTGCCCAACGCGATGTTTCGCGTCGAGCTCGACAACGGCCACAAGGTGCTCGCGCACATCTCAGGCAAGATGCGGATGCATTACATCCGCATCCTGCCCGGCGACAAGGTCGTCGTCGAGCTCTCACCGTACGATCTGACCCGCGGACGCATCACGTATCGCTACAAGTAGCCGATGGGGCAATGGACACTCCCGGCGGCGTGTTAGTAAGACCGGGCGCTCTAGGAATCGGGGCGCTGCGCATGACAGATAACGCCTGCGGCTGGGCGTGGAGATAGATTTGAGAACCACCGAGAGGAAGACCTGAAACGATGAAGGTACGTCCTTCCGTCAAGAAGATGTGTGACAAGTGCAAGGTGATCCGGCGCCATGGCCGCGTTCTCGTCATCTGCGAGAACCCGCGTCACAAGCAGCGCCAGGGCTAGGAGGGAGCACGAGTGGCCCGAATCGCAGGAGTCGACCTTCCGCGCGATAGGCGCGTAGAGATCGGCCTGACCTACATCTTCGGCATCGGTCTCACGACCAGCCAACTGATCGTGCGTGAGGCGGGCATCAACCCGAACACACGCGTCCGCGACCTCACGGAAGAAGAGGTCGTACGTCTGCGCGAGTACATCGACAAGAACCTCAAGGTCGAGGGTGACCTCCGCCGCGAGGTGGCGCAGAACATCAAGCGTCTCATGGAGATCGGCTGCTACCGCGGCCTGCGCCACCGTAAGGGCCTCCCGGTCCGCGGCCAGCGCACCCATACGAACGCACGCAC
This sequence comes from Actinomycetota bacterium, assembly GCA_037445775.1. Lineage (GTDB taxonomy): Bacteria > Actinomycetota > Coriobacteriia > Anaerosomatales > PHET01 > JBBUX01. The sequence continues at coordinate 5,995 of JBBIJX010000015.1, read as the reverse complement.
CCGCAAGGGTCCGCGCCGCCAGATCGGCGCCAAGAAGAAGGGCAAGTAGACGCATGGCCGCCAAGAAGAAGAACGTACGCACCCGCCTCAAGCGCAGCGAGCGCAAGAATATCGCGGTGGGCCAGGCGCACATCAAGAGCACCTTCAACAACACTATCGTGAGCATCACGGACCCCTCGGGCAACGTGATCTCCTGGCAGTCGGCAGGCACTGTGGGCTTCAAAGGCTCCCGCAAGTCGACGCCGTTCGCCGCGCAGCTCGCCGCCGAGGCGGCTGCGAAGATGGCCCAGGAGCACGGTCTGCGCAAGGTGTCGGTCTTCGTGAAAGGTCCTGGTTCGGGTCGCGAGACCGCGATCCGCTCGCTCCAGGCCGCAGGTCTCGAGATCGCAAGCATCCAGGACTGCACCCCTGTTCCGCACAACGGCTGCCGGCCTCGCAAGCGCCGCCGCGTGTAGCCGATTCCTGAAGGGAAAGACTGAACATGGCACGTTACACCGGGGCGGACTGTCGTCTGTGCCGCCGCGAAGGGATCAAGCTCTTCCTGAAGGGCGATCGCTGCTACGGCGACAAGTGCGCCATTGAGCGTCGTCCGTATCCGCCGGGCCAGGCCGGCAAGAAGCGTCCGCGTGACAGCGAGTACCGCGTGCAGCTGCGCGAGAAGCAGCGCGCCAAGCGCATGTACGGTCTGCTCGAGAAGCAGTTCCGCTCCTACTACGTGCTGGCGAGCCGCCAATCGGGCATCACTGGCGAGAACCTGCTCAGGCTGCTAGAGAGCCGTCTGGACAACGTCGTCTACCGTTTGGGCTTCGCTAAGTCCCGCGACGAAGCGCGCCAGGTCGTGCGTCACGGCCACTTCACTGTGAACGGTCGGCGCGTCAACATCCCGTCTTACCGGGTGCGCCCCGGCGACCTCGTAGCCGTGGGGCCGAAGGCCAAGGACCTGCTCGTCATCAAGACGGCGTTGATCGCGTCGGAGAAGATCGAGGTGCCGGGCTGGCTCGAGGTCGACATCGAGAAGCTGCAGGGCACAGTGTTGTCACTGCCGACCCGCGAGATGATCGACGCGCCAGTTCGCGAGCAGTTGATCGTCGAACTCTACTCGAAGTAGACGCAGACCAAACAGCCAGGGAGGCTTGTTGATGACTGAGTTCAAGAGGCCGCAGGTCACCGTCGAGAAGATCGACGACCGGGTTGCGCGCTACGTGGTCGAGCCGCTCGAGCGGGGTTTTGGCTACACGCTGGGCAACTGCATGCGGCGCGTGCTGCTGTCGTCGCTGCAGGGCGCGGCGGCCACCTCGATCCGCGTCGAGGGCATACAGCATGAGTTCGCATCGATCGATGGCGTCCGCGAGGACGTCACCGACATCGTACTGAACGTGAAGGGTCTGGTCTTCCGCGACAACGAGACCGGCGTTGGTGACGCGGTCGCGACCCTGTCCGTCTCGGGACCCGCGACCGTCACTGGCGCGGACCTCAAGGTCCCCGCAGAGTTCGAGCTCGTCAACCCTGATCATGTCATCGCGACGCTGAACGCCAAGGGGCGCCTCGAGCTCGCGATCCGCATCGGCGTCGGGCGCGGATACGTGTCAGCCGACCGCAACAAGCGCGCGGACGATCCTATCGGCGTCATCAATGTCGACTCGCTCTTCTCGCCGGTCGTGCGCTGCACCTACGTCGTCGAGAACACGCGTGTGGGTCAGCGGACCGACTATGACAAGCTGACGCTCGAACTCGAGACGAACGGCGCGCTTGACCCGGGCGACGCCGTGGCGCGCGCAGGCACCATCGTCAAGGAACACACGGATCTTTTCGCCGAGCAGGCCACGACCCCGTTGCCCGAAGAGGGCATTTTCGCGGCTGTCGTCGACGAGGGCGAGACGATGTTCGACACCCCCATCGAAGAGCTGGATCTCTCAGTCCGCTCGTACAACTGCCTCAAGCGCCAGGGGGTCAATACTATCGGCCAGTTGACGGAGTGCTCAGAGCAGGACCTGCTCAACATCCGCAACTTCGGCGCGAAGTCGATCGAAGAGGTAAAGGACAAGCTCCAGGGCATGGGCCTGGGCCTGAAGCCGTAGTAGGAGTAACGCGAGATGAGACACCTCAAGAAGGGCCGCAAGCTGGGCACCGACGCGTCGCACACCAAGGCGATGTTGAAGAGCCTCGCGATGGCGGTACTAGCGAACGACAGAATCAAGACGACCGAGACCCGCGCCAAGGAGGTCCGCCCTCTCGTCGAGAAGGTGATCACCTGGGCAAAGAAGGGTGACGTCCACTCGCGGCGGATGGCCATCGCCGCGCTGGGCAGCAAGGAGACCGTGGCCAAGATATTCGCCGAGTCCGAGCGGTTCGAAGGCCGTGACGGCGGGTACACACGCATCCTGAAGCTTGGCCCCCGCAAGGGTGATGCCGCTCCGATGGTCATCCTGGAGCTCGTCGACTAGGGTGGCGTGAGACTCATCGTGTCCTGAGCGATACCATGTGAGGGCTCCTGCGGGAGCCCTCTTCACATCCCCGATGACGCCTGCGGAGGACGGTGTGATCCGCTTCGATAACGTAGGGTTCGCCTACGGCTCGGGTGAGTCGAGTGTGCCCGCGCTTGAGGGAGTGACGCTATCGGTGGCCCCGGGGGAGTCTATCGGGGTGCTCGGCGCCAATGGTTCGGGCAAGTCGACGCTCGCGCGGCTTGCGAACGGCCTGCTCCTCCCGCAGACGGGGCGCGTCACCGTCGAAGGCATCGACACGTCGGATCCCGCGCGGGTGCGCGACGTGCGCACCACCGTGGGCATGGTGTTCCAGCGCCCTGACGATCAGATCGTCGCGACCTCGGTAGAAGACGACGTGGCATTCGGACCGGAGAACCTCGGGCTGCCGCGTGACCAGATACGCGAACGCGTCGACGACGCGATCGCAGCGGTGGGGCTCACCGGGCTTGAGCGGCGCGAGCCGCACCTGCTCTCCGGTGGCCAGAAGCAGCGGCTGGCGATCGCGGGGGCGCTGGCCATGCGCCCGCGCTACCTCGTCTTCGACGAACCGACTTCGATGCTCGACCCTCACGGGCGGCGGGAGGTACGCGACGTGATCGCGCGCCTGACACGTGAAGGGCGCGGTGTCCTGCTCGTTACGCACGACCTGCTTGAGGCAGCGGCGTGCAGCAGGGTGGTCGTGCTAAGAGCGGGGCGCGTCGCGTTCGGCGGCGAGTCTGCGACGCTCGTCCGCGATCCGAGACTGATGACGTCCCTCGGGCTTGAGGAGCCGGATCTGTCACGGCTGGTGCGCGCTCTTGGCGGGCTCGGCGTTCCGCTGGACGGCGTGGGATACACGCCAAGCGAGGTCGCGGAGGCCCTGTGGCGCTGAGACTGGAGAACATCGGCTACACCTATGGCCAGGCGTCGAGCGTCGTTACGCGCGCCCTCGCGCAAGTGAGTCTCACCGTCGAAGCGGGGGAACTCGTGCTGATAATCGGCGCGACCGGGTCCGGCAAGTCGACGCTGCTGCGCGTCTGCGCCGGGTTGCTCGAGCCTCAGACCGGCGCCGTGTCGGTCGATGCCGTGCCTCTCACGGCTCAGAGCGCCCGCGGGGCAGTGGGCCTCGTGTTTCAGGACGCCGAGTCGCAGTTGTTCGCGGAAACGGTACTCGACGACGTGTCGTTCGGACCAGCGAATCTGGGTGCTACGCCGCAAGAGGCCGCCGACGCGGCGCGTAGGGCACTCGATGCGGTAGGCCTGCCCGCGGCCGAGTTCGGCCTACGGTCGCCGTTCTCGTTATCCGGCGGTGAGGCACGCCGCGCGGCGATCGCGGGCGTCATTGCGATGGAGCCCGCCTACCTGCTCGCGGATGAGCCGACTGCTGGACTCGACGCGGACGGCCGCAAGGCGGTGCGTGAGCTGCTCGTCGCCGTCCGCGAGAAGGCCGGTGTGGTCGTCGTCAGTCACTCAGCCGAGGAGTTCCTCGGCCACGCCGACCGGGTGCTGGTGCTTATGAACGGGGAGTGCGCCTGGTACGGTGACGCACCCAGCCTCATCGCGGACCCGCGCCCCTTCGAACGCGCGGGGCTGATCGCGCCCGACGTGCTCGCCGTGCAGATGCTCGTGGCGGACCGCGCTGGGGATTCGTTGGGTCATACGCTCGATCCCGAGGCGGCGGCGCGCTCTCTCGCCCTTGCGACGGGGTGGCTCTCGTGAGCGTGCCGGTTCCCTTCGGGCAGTTCGTGCCCGGCGACTCACCCGCGCACCGTCTCGACGCTCGCGCGAAGATCGGCGTGACTGCCGCCCTGACAGTGGCGCTGTTCGCCGCGGATGGGTGGGGGGGTCTGATCGTCACGGCGGCGTTCGTCGCTTCTGCCGTGGCCGTCTCCGGCGTGCCTTCACGGCTCGTCGCCCGCGGGCTTGCACCGGTCGCATGGCTGCTCGCATTCACCGTGGCGGCGAACGCGCTGCGTCTGGCCACGCCCGAGGCGATCGTCAGCGTCGGCCCGGTCGCCCTCGACGGCGAGGGCCTCGCCCGGGGGCTCTTCTTCGCGTCACGCATTCTCGTGCTCGTTGTGGGGACGTCGCTTCTCACCCTCACGACATCACCCGTCGCGCTCACCGACGCGTTCTCCCTGCTCATGCGCCCGCTGAGGGTGTTCCGTTTCCCCGCCGACGACGCGGCGATGATGCTCTCCATCGCGATGCGGTTCGTGCCGACGACGGCCGAAGAGGCCGAGCGCATCGTGGTCGCGCAGACGGCGCGCGGGGCCCGGTTCAGTGAGGGCGGACCGGTGCGTCGCGCACGCGCGTGGGCGCCGGTGCTGGTGCCGTTGTTCGTCCGGCTGTTCCGGCGCGCCGACGACCTGGCCGTTGCGATGGAGTCGCGCGCTTACACCGGCACTGGCCGCACGCGCCTTCGTGATCCGCGGATGAAAGCGTTCGACTGGGCGGTGTTGGCGACAGCGGCGCTCGTCGCTACCGTGATCGCGGTGGCGCTGTGAGTGAGGAGGCTGCCGTGGGCGACGGGCAGAAGAACGAGTGGAGCCACGCGATCGCGCTCTCCGTGGCCTATGACGGCGCTGGGTTCGCCGGATTCGCGCGCCAAGACGGACCCGTCACGGTACAGGGACGTCTCGAGAATGCGCTTCAGGTCGCGCTGAGGCGGCCTGTCGAGACCACCGGGGCGGGCCGCACCGACGCCGGCGTGCACGCGCTCGGCCAGGTGGTGAGCTTCTTCGCCGACGGCAGCGAGCCCGAGCCGGAGGTGCTGAGGCGCTCGCTCGACGCCCTGAGCGGTGACGGAATCTCCTTGCGCGGCGTGCGACGAGCGCGGGCCGGCTTCTCGGCCAGGTTTGACGCGACCTCCCGTGAGTACCGTTACCGCATCGCGGCAGGACCGGATGCGCCGCTCTTCACCGCGCGCTTCGTGTGGCATGTCACGCGCGATCTCCACGTCGACGCGATGCGCGCCGCCGCCACGACCCTTCTGGGCGAACACGACTTCCGCTCGTTCTGCGTCGCGGAATCCGCGCTCGACAAACGCACGGTCCGCCGTATCGACGACATCGACATCGGGCACGAGGAGCACCTGGGTGAGACGTGCCTCGTTATCCGCGTTGTGGGCAACGCGTTTCTTCACTCGATGGTGCGCGTGATCGCGGGTTCGCTCGTGGAGATAGGGAGCGGCCGCCGGCCGCCTGAGTGGATGGCCTTCGCTCTCGGGGCCCGCGACCGGGCTGCGGCGGGTCCAACCGCTCCGGCGCACGGCCTCACACTTCATGCGGTGACCTACCCGGACGACGTGTGGTTACAGGGCGAGGATGACGGCGGGGCGTGACGCGGTGACGGTCCGCGCAGCCCGGCGAGCCGGGGATGGATACGCCCGGACGCGTGTCCGCGTGATGCCTCAGAATAAGAGGTACTCGAGGGACTGATTCGTTGCCTCAGAATCAATGTACTCGAGATCGGATGCCTCCACCTCCTCTTTCCATCTCGGGTTCTTGCGGGCATTGAGCTTGTAGAGC
>JBBIJX010000014.1:0-35044 GCA_037445775.1 Actinomycetota bacterium | reverse complement strand
CTCATACACCACGTCCCGGCGCGCGAACCGCCCGGGGCGTGATGCCACGTGGAAGCGTGCGAACGGACACTGATTCGTTAGCAGTATCAATTCGGCCATGTTGATATGGTTTCTGACCTGACGTCGAGATCGCAGTGCGCATCGGACTCGATGTGATAAATACGTCGGAGAATGTTCACAAACTCCGACATATCTATCACAATAGGCCTCATGAAGAGACTCCCTTCAGAGAATGCCATTCGTCACGCCACTGAAGTATTCAGGGCGAGTGGCGGCACGCTTCGGACGCGTGAGGTCGCAGATCGAGGAGTTCACTACTCGACGCTCTACGGCATGCGCGATTCCGGACTCATCGAGCGACTCTCCCGAGGGGTGTATCGCCTTGCTGAGCTCCAGGCCCCGAGTAAGTACGACGTAGTCGCGCTTGCTGAGCGGGTGCCGGGCGCCATCCTCTGTCTTGTCAGCGCGCTCGATTTCCACGGAATCGGAACCCAGATCCCGTCGGGGGTGAGTATCGCAATCGGGAGCAAGGACAGGCAGCCGCAACTCGACTACCCGCCCGTTCGCGTCTATCGCATGTCCGGCGCCGCGCTCACCTCGGGGGTCGAGGAGCACTCGATCGACGGTACTTCCGTGAAGGTGTTCAATCCCGCGAAGACCGTCGCGGACTGCTTCAAGTTCAGGAACAAGGTGGGGCTTGATGTCGCGCTTGAGGCGCTCAGAGAGAGCGTTCGAAGCCGCAAGGCGACGCAGACCCAGATCATGAGGTACGCGGAAATCGACCGAGTCTCGAAGATCGTTCGGCCGTATCTTGAGGCGATGGAATGAGCCGACGCGACATGAAGAATGTTCCTGCGTCCGTCCGCGCACGCCTGCTAACGGTAGCGAGACAGCGAGGCGAATCCTACGACCAGACACTCCAGTACTTCGCGATTGAGTCCAACTCCAGCTCCAGGGGGTCAATTTCGAATCGTCAGTAGGGGGTGAGTTTCACATCGTCAGCGACACAGGGATGAGATCACTACATCAAGGGCGGGTGTGATGCCAAGTGGGAACGAATGGGCCACTGATTCATTGACAGTATCAATTCGGACAAGTTGATGTCGTTCTGGTCACAGGTCGAGATTGCGGTAAGGCATTCGACGTGACGTGATGATCGATCGAGCCTCGAAGTTCGCTCGACCGCATCTTGGCGATGGAGTGAAACAGACCTGTGAACGCGTTAATGGATATGCTAGTATCCATAGCATGAGTACGAGTATCCACAATCTCGAGGACTTGCTCGCAGGCCCAGGTCGCATCGGCGTTCTGCGTGCGCTGGCCGAGGCCGAGCGCCCCCTCACCGGTCGCCAAGTCGCCGCTGTCGCGGGGTTGAGCCATGCGGGTGCGACTCGAGTCCTCACGCGACTGTCGGACGCTGGTCTGGTGAGCCGCGTCTCGGCTGGCCGTGCGATGCTGCATGAACTTGACCGCACGAATTCGGTTGTTGTCGGCCTCGTGCTTCCCCTTGTCGACGCTGAGCGCAAGTTGCTGAGGCACGACGTGGCGACCGTTGACGACACGACGCCCATCGCCCAACGCGTGAACCCACGCGTGCATCCCTACCTGGCAGCGATCGAGGACGCCTGTCGCAGGCATCGCGTCATCGCCGGTGCGCTGTTCGGCTCGGCGACGCAGACTTCGGGTGACGTCGTTCCTGGCGACCTCGACGTCCTCGTGACATTTGCTCCGCTCGAGCCGCGGATGAAGGCCCAAGAGTACGCGGCGCTCTCGGCTGAGCTTGAGGCAATCATGGGCATGCCCGTCGACGTGATGGTCTCGACGGCCATTCGTAATCCGTATCTCTCCGATGAGATCGAGCGCACGAAGGTGGTGCTCTATGAGGCCGCGTGATGCGCGCGTCTGTCTCGCAGACGTGCTCGCCGCGTCCGAGGCCATCGAGATGTTCGTCCGCGGCGAGACGCTCGAAACCTACCTCGCCGATCCCAAGCTCCGCTCTGCAGTTGAGCGGCAGTTCGAGATAATCGGCGAGGCATTGAACCAAGGGCGCAAGGCTGACCCGGATCTGGTTGACCGCATCGCGCACGCACGTGCCGTCATCGGATTCAGAAACCAGCTCATTCATGGCTATGCGCTCGTGGACGACGAGATCGTGTGGGGCAACGTTCAGCTCCTGCCAGAGCTTGAGGATGACGTGCGGCGCGAACTGGAGGGCGGGTAGGCCCGACCGCTCACCCGTCGGAAGCGGCCAGCAGAGCGTCACGCCCGCGGCCGCCGTCGCGCGTCCCCCTGCGCTACACTAGCGACCGTGCCCGAACACGACACGAGAGGTCGAACCGCCATGTCATGGGGACTTGAGAACCGCCTTTCGCGCATCCTGAAGCCTACCGATGGCCGCACTGTCATGCTCGCCGTCGACCACGGCTACTTCCTCGGCCCCACAACGGGCCTTGAGCGCTGCTGCGACTCGGTCGTGCCGCTCGCGCCGTACGCCGACACGCTCATGCTCACGCGCGGCGTCCTGAGAAACGACATCCCGTCGAGCGTGGACACGCCCATCGTGCTGCGTGTCTCGGGCGGCAGCAGCGTGCTCGAGGATGACCTCTCCAACGAGACCATCCTCACCAACGTGGAGGAGTGTATCCGGCTCAACGCCGCTGGCATGGCATGTCAGGTGTTCATCGGGGCGCCGCACCAGGCGCAGACACTTGCGAACCTCGGGCGGCTTGTCAACGACGGCGAGCGCTACGGCATCGCGGTCATCGGGGTCACCGCGGTAGGCAAGGACATGGTGCGCGACGCGCGTTACCTGGCGCTTGCCAGCCGCATCGTCGCCGAGACGGGCGCGCACATCGTCAAGACCTACTACTGCGACGACTTCGAGCGCGTCACCGGCACCTGTCCCGTGCCCATCGTCATGGCCGGCGGCAAGAAGCTCCCGGAGCGCGATGCGCTCGAGATGACGTGGAAGGCGATGGACGGCGGCGCCGCGGGCGTGGACATGGGCCGCAACATCTTCCAGTCCGACAGCCCCCTCGGGATGATCAAGGCGGTCAACGCCGTGGTCCACGGCGGTGCGTCGGTCGATGACGCCTACGCCGTCTACGAGGACGAGAAGGCCTGCACGGGCATCACCGGCCCCGGCGTGGGGTGCGCGACGGTCGCAGCCGACGACTCCCGCAAGATCTGACGTGCGCGCGGGCGTCTACTACAGCAACTCCGACGTACGCGTCGAAGAGCGGCCCGTGCCCGCGATCGGCCCGGGCGAGGTCCTGCTTCGCGTGCGCGCTTCGGGCATCTGCGGCTCCGACGTGCTCGAGTGGTATCGCCTGCCGAAGGCCCCGCTCGTCCTGGGCCACGAGGTCGCGGGCGACATCGTCGAGGTGGGCGAGGGCGTGACCGGTGTCTCCGTGGGCGATCGCGTCGCGGTTTCACACCACGTGCCTTGTAACGCCTGTCCGCTCTGTCTCGCGGGGTACCACACGGCATGCCACACGCTCCACACCACCAACTTCGATCCGGGCGGGTTCGCCGAATACGTTCGCGTTCCCCCGCTCCAGACCGACCGCGGAATCCTGAAGCTACCCGACGCCGTGAGCTACGAGGCGGGCACGTTCGTCGAGCCGCTCGGGTGCGTCTCGCGCGCCCAGACTCGCGCGGGTGTGCGTCCCGGCTCCACCGTGCTCGTGATGGGCAGCGGCATCTCCGGGCTGCTGCACATCCGGCTCGCGCTCGCGCTGGGCGCCGGACGGGTCTTCGCCACCGACGTTAGCGGCTTCCGCCTCGACTGGGCGCTCAAGAGCGGTGCGACGCGTGCGTTCGACGCGGCCGCCGCGGGCGATACACTGCCGGACCTGCTCCGCGAGGCGAACGACGGCGAGCTCGCCGACCTCGTGATCCTCTGCACCGGAGCGCCTTCGGCGATCGACCAAGGACTCTCGTGCCTCCCCAGCGGGGCCACCTTCGTCATCTTCGCGGTGCCCGCACCCGGCGAGAACCACCCGATGCCCCTCAACGAGCTGTGGCGGCGCGAGGTCACACTGCGGACGTCCTACGGAGCCGCTCCGGGCGACCTGAAGACCGCGCGCGACCTCATCGCTTCAGGGCGTGTGGCCGTCGACGACCTCGTCACCCACCGCCTGCCGCTCGACGCTATCGGCGAGGGATTTCGCCTCGTCGCTGACGCATCCGAGTGTGTCAAGGTCATCATCGAGCCGTAGGGCCGCGCCAGTAGCCGCAACCACGTGGGGAGGGCGAGATGAAGGACCGCAGGAACCTCCTTCCGGAAGACTCCGTGCTTCGCCAGCTGAAGGGCGCCGAGAGCTCGTTCCTCGAACACGGTCGTAAGCGGAGCGACGACGTCGAGAGTGCGGTCCGCGTATTCCTCGAGTTCCTGCGGGGGCTCGAGTTGCTTGACGTGGGTCGCCCTGTGGTGACGGTCTTCGGGTCGGCTCGTCTCCACGAGGGGCATCCGTTCTACGAACTCGCCCGCAACCTCGGGCGGCGCCTCGCGGAGGAGGGCTTCGCGGTGATGACCGGAGCGGGACCCGGGCTCATGGAGGCCGCGAACCGCGGGTGTCGCGAGGCCGGCGGCCTATCGATCGGTGCGAACATCCACCTGCCCAACGAGCAGAAGCCCAACGACTACCTCGACAAATACGTCGAGTTCGAGCACTTCTTCGTGCGCAAGGTCATGCTCGTCAAGATGTCGTGCGCGTTCGTCGCCATGCCCGGCGGCTTCGGGACGCTCGATGAGGTGTTTGAGACCGTCACGCTCATGCAGACGGGCAAGATCGATCCGTTCCCTCTCGTGTGCATGGGAACGGAGTTCTGGCACGAGATGAGCGACTTCCTCTCGCGGACCCTCGTGCCGAACAAGACGATCGACGGGACCGACCTCGAGCTCCTGTACTTCACGGACTCGTGCGCCGACGCGGCCGACTACATCCTGGCGCATCCGCGCGGCTGCAATCACATGGGCGACTGAGCTTCCGGCTCGCGCTGCCCGGGTGCGGCGTCATCCGCCGAGCGCATCGTGCGCTGGTGCGGGTGCGCTGGCGTCCCACAGTCCCCGGATGCCGCTGCGCACTTGAGCGGTCGTGACGCCTTCCAGCGGAGCTTCGGCGGCACCTGCTTCTGTCGAGCCAGCGGTCAGCGTGGCGAATCGTCCCGCCACTTCGTCGCTCATGAAGCGCGTGCGCTGCGCGTAGCCATGAAGGTCCGTCGCGCGATTGCCAGCCTTGTAGTAGCGGAGCGGGTGGGTTACGTAAAGGTGGCGCCGCGCGCGCGTGCACGCCACGTAGAAGAGACGTCGCTCCTCTTCGACTTCTTCGGCGGAGCCGGTGGCGAGGTCTGAGGGGATGTTGCCGTCCGCAGCGTGGATGACGTAGACGACGTCGAACTCGAGACCCTTGGCGGAGTGCATCGTTGAGAGTACGAGCCAGTCCTCATCGAGAACCGGGGGCCCGGCGAGGTCGCCGGTCCACGACGGCGGGTCGACGGCGAGCTCGGCGAGGAGGGCGGCACGGTCTGGGGCGCGAGAAGACAAGTTCTCGATCTGCTCGACGTCCGCGAGTCTCGACGTCGCATTGTCGTAGCGAGCCTCCAGCAGCGGTGCGTAGACGCTGCGGACGGCGTGCACCTGTGCGGGGAGGTCGTTGTCGGCGCTAACGAGTGAACGCATCAGCGAGACGACGCCGGACCATGTTCCGCGCGCGGCTTCAGGGACGTCGTAGCCCACCCATGTCTCGAAGTCGCCCCCGCCCTCCGCGAGACGTCTCACGAGCGCCTCAGCCGTCTTGGGGCCGATGCCGGGCACGAGACCGAGCACGCGGAGGGCGGCCGTCTCGTCACGCGGGTTCTGCGCAAGACGCAGGAACGCGACCAAGTCCTTGACGTGTGCCGCCTCGGTGAACCGCAACCCGCCGTATTTGCGGTAAGGGATCTTGCGTCGCGTGAGCTCGAGTTCGAGTTCGGCCGAGTGGTGCTGCGCCCGAAAGAGCACGGCCTGTTCTTTGAGCGCCGTGCCCCGTTCGCGGTGCTCGAGGACGCGCTCGACGAGCCAGTCCGTCTGCGCGGACTCGTCACGGCAGGTGACGAGCGCCGGTCGTCCGCCGCCCTCGCGCGCGGTCCAGAGCGTCTTCTCGTGGCGTTCGGCGGACTCCGAGATGATGGTGTTCGTCGCATCGAGGATCGGCTGCGTGGAGCGGTAGTTCCGTTCCAGTGTCCGGACAAGGGCTGTGGGGAAGATGTGCGCGAAGTCCAGGATGTTTCGGACCGTCGCGGCGCGGAACGAGTAGATTGCCTGCGCGTCGTCTCCGACACAGGTGACGCCGCTGCCGTCGGGCCTGAGCAGCGCAACGATGTCCGCCTGGACGGCGTTCGTGTCCTGGTACTCGTCGACGAGCACGTGATCGAAACGCTCCCTGACCCGCGTCCCGGCGGCTGGGTCGGCGAGCAGACCGCGCCAGAAGAGCAGCAGGTCGTCGTAGTCGAGCACCCGCTGCGACTCCTTGGCGTCGGTGTAGGCGCTGAACAGTCGCGCGAGGTCGTCCTCGGCGTGGCGGCACCAAGGGAACCGGGCGCGCAACACTTCGGAGAGCGGTTCGCTGGCGTTGACGCAGCGCGAATAGATGTCGAGGCACGTCGCCTTCTGAGGGAAGCGTGACGAGGTCCGCCCTAGACCGAGGGAGCTGCGGCAACGGTGAATGATGTCCTCGGCGTCAGCGCGGTCAAGGATCGTGAAGTCCGGCTCTAGTCCCAGGTCGCGGGAGTGGATGCGCAGCAGCCGTGAAGCTACCGAGTGGAATGTGCCGGCCCAGATGCGCGCGCCGGACCCCCCTCGCGTGTCGAGTCCACCCAAGAGCGACTCCGTGCGCCTCACCATCTCGCCTGCCGCGCGTCGCGTGAAGGTGAGGAGGAGGATTCGGCCTGGCTCGGCGCCGGATGCGACAAGCCACGCGACCCGGTGAGCGAGGGTCGCCGTCTTACCGGTGCCCGCACCGGCGACGATGAGCAGCGGCGAGCCCTCGTGAGTGACGCAGCCGCGCTGTTCTTCGTTGAGGTCCGCGAGGAGGGAGCCGAGACTGGTGTGGGCGCGTGCCGGCTGCGAGGGCTCGGTTGTCATGGGGCGAACTCCTGTTCGATGAGGGCACACGCGGAGCGTAGCACCTCAAACCCAGCATGTCGAACATGTGTTCGCATCAGTGACGATGGACTTTCGTGGGATAATCGCCGACAGGGGGCGCCTCGAGCGAGGGGGGTTGTCGATGGGTGGAGCGCGAAGCGCAGTCGTGGCCGTCTTGCTGGCGTGCACGCTGGCGGTACCGGCGGCGGTGGCGCCATCGACCGCGAGGGCGATAGAGGCCACCGGATCCGTAGACGCGACCCCGGTTACGAGCGTTCCCGAACCGTCCGGCGCCGGGGCGGTACGTGTGGAGGACAACGACCGTCGGCTCGAGTTCTCGGGAATGTGGCACTACCGCTGGGACGTCCGCGCCTCGGGTCACAGTCGGCGCGCTGCGACACGGTCCGGCGCGCGTGTCACGCTTCGCTTCGACGGCACGGGGGTCTCGCTCGTGGCACCGCGCGGCCCGCGTGGGGGCCAAGCGCGGGTGACGCTCGACGGCGAGCCGGTGGCCACCGTTTCGCTGTACGCGCCTGAGCCCACGAGCCCCGCCACGGTCTGGATCTCGGGTCCGATCCCAAGCGGCACTCACAAGCTTGTCGTTGCCGCACTCGGTTCCGCAGAGGCCTCCTCGGTAGGCACGGTGGTTTCGATAGACGCGTTCGACGTGGAGGGAACGGTGCTGCGTTCACCGAAGGCGGGCGCGCGCACCATCCAGCAGGACGACGCGCGGATCCACCTCACGGGCGGGTGGACGCGCCGCTCATCCGCAAGTGCGTCGGGCGACTCGGCGTTGCGCACTTCGCGAGCGCGGAGCAGTGTGACCGTGCGCTTTCGCGGTACCTCCTTCGCGTGGCTCGGGCGCACGTCTCCAGATCACGGACGTGCAGCGGTCTACCTGGACGGGAAGCGCGTTGCGACCGTGGGTGGAGCTCCCGGTCCGGCCCGCGAAAGCGCGGTGCTCTGGGCGGCATCCGGTCTGAGCGACCGGACGCACACGGTGACGATCCGCGCACTCGGCGAGCCGAGCGGTGTCGACGCGGCAACGGGTACCGGCATCGACGTCGACGCGTTCGTCATCGACGGCGACGTGCTCTTCGCGCCGCGTCCGACTCCGTTCACCTATCCCTGGCGCAACTACCTGGTCGTGGACAAGTCGAGCTTCACGCTCTCATGGGTGAAGAACGGGACGCTCATCAAGGTCTATCCCATCGCTCACGGCAAGGTGGGCTGGACAACGCCGAACCGCGTGTGGCGCATCGACGCGAAGTACCACTCATCCGGTGTGTACGGCCCCCGGAAGATGCGCATGTTCAGACAGGCGGGCTCCAGGTTCATCCGCACGAACTACGCCATTCACGGCACGAATCAGGAGTGGGTCATCGGCACGCGGGCGTCGCGCGGGTGCATCAGGATGTACAACCGCGACGTGCTCGAGCTTTTTCCGCAGGTGCCTATAGGGACGATGGTGGTGACACGTGACTAAGCCGGTCGCAGACCTCGCTGGTGACGCTGAGTACCCGGAGCGGGCGGCCGGCACGATGATGCGCGACTCGGCGTGACCTCTCGCGCGGCGCAGACCCCGCGGACCGTCACCGCCGCCTACGTGTCGGTTACTGGCGCTCTCACGCTCGCTGCTTCGCTCATCTGGGGCATCGGCACGATCTTCCTCATGGAGGTGGGCGGTCTCGACATCTTCGAGGTCACCCTCGTCAACGCGGTCATCCCGCTGTCGCAGCTCATCTTTGAGGTGCCCACGGGAGTTCTGGCGGACACGCTTGGCCGACGCTTCTCCGTGCTCCTGTGCATAGGTGTGCTGCTAGTGTCCACGCTGCTGTACTGGGTCACACCGCTCGTCGGCCTAGGCATCGGCGGCTTCATGCTGGCGAGCGCCGGCCTCGGTCTGGGATGGGCGTTTCACACCGGCGCTCTCGACGCATGGTTCGTCGACGCGCTCGATG
Organism: Actinomycetota bacterium; assembly: GCA_037445775.1. Lineage (GTDB taxonomy): Bacteria > Actinomycetota > Coriobacteriia > Anaerosomatales > PHET01 > JBBUX01. Next base: position 25,957 of record JBBIJX010000014.1, on the reverse strand, counting down.
CGGCGGGCCATGAAGGACACAAGGAGCGCCACTTCGCATCTGGACGTCTGTCCTCGGGTGCTGGAATGCTCATCGGCTCGCTCGCCGGCGGACTGCTCGGGCAAGTCGATCTCGCATGGCCGTTCGTCGCCCGGGGCGCTCTCCTCTGCGTGGCGTTCGCCATCACCTTCGCCCTCGTTCACGATGCCGGGTTCTCGAAGCGGCGGCTCCGGTTGCGCGAGCTGGGCTTGGAGACTCGCCGTGTGTTGCGGGCCGGGATTCGACACGGCTGGCAGAGTCCCGTGATTCGTCCGATGCTGTGGGTCTCGGGTGTCGCGGGCCTCTTCTACATGTACGGCAACTTCGCATGGCAGCCCTACCTGCTCGAGTTGTTGGGGCACCGGAGCATCTGGCTACTCGGTGCGGTCCAGGCGGGGTTCTCCGCAGCGGGCATGATCGGCAACGCTATCGTGGGCCGGGTGATGCGCACCGACGGCAAGCGCCGCGATCCCGCGCACGTGCTCGTGGTGCTAGCGGCGTGCGACTTCGTTGTGGCGGTTGGCATCGCGCTCGTGGGTCTGCTGGCTGGGGCGGCAGGCGTTGTGCCCGCAGCCGTCGCCATCGTGCTGTGGCTCACGTGGGGCTTCATCATCGGGCTCTACGACCCCGTGCGAATGACCTACCTCAACGCGCACATTCCGTCACGCGAACGGGCCACGGTACTCTCGTTCGGCGCCCTCTTCGAAGACGTGGGAGGCGCGGTCGGGCAGCCGGCGCTCGGGTGGGTGTCGCGGCGCTCGTCGATCGCGGTCGCGTGGCTGATCGGCTCCGCTGCGCTCGCCGTGGCCCCGTCGCTCTACGCGCGTTCCGGGCGCGCCGCGGCCGAGGCCCGGGCATCGCGCGCAAGCGTCGCGTAAGACGAGCCGGACGCGCAGTGAGCCAGTGGTGCCCGGGGTGGGAGTCGAACCCACACGGGGTTTCCCCCAGAGGTTTTTGAGACCTCCGTGTCTGCCATTCCACCACCCGGGCGTGGCGCGCGCGGAAGAGTATACCGTGAGCGAGGGGGCTGCGGAGCCGCGCACGCTCGCATCGCTATACTGAAGCCATGTGCAGTGAGACCTCCTTGCCCGAACTGGACGCGCATCTTGCGAACATCGCGGCGAACCTGCAGCTCGTGGCCGACCTCGCCTATGGCGACGTCGCGCTTGTGCTTCCCTCTGAGGGCGGCGCGCTGCGGGTCGTCGCCGACGCGCGCCCGAGCACAGCTTTCGCCCCGGTAGCGTTCACGCGGGTGGGCACTCGGCTGCGCGTTGCCGACGAGTCCGAAGCGTTCGAGGCATGGAACGAGGGGGTGATCGTCACGTCGAGACAACCGCGCACGGCGCGTGGCATCGCCTACGAGACGATCGCACGCCCGGTGGGCTCTTGCGTCCCTGCGGACGCGGTCATCGTCCTCGATCGCGCCGAGCAGGTCACGGCGTCGCCCGGTGCGATGGAGGTCGCCTTCATGCAGGCCGCCGATGAGCTCCTGGGCGCACTCGCCGACGGCCCGCTGACCGACGTGCGCGATGGATCGCTGTTCTGCACAGAGCGCAGGCCCGGAGACGGAGTGATGCGCGTCGACAGCGCCGGCGTCATCGTCTACGCCTCGCCCAACGCCGTGAACACGATGCGCCTCGCCGGAGTGACGGGTCCAGTTGTCGGGCTGAGCGCGTCCGCCCTGCCGGGTGGCGGCTTTGGCATCGCGCCGGTGGTGGGGACGCGTGCGGCGATCGCCGTCGAGACCGAGATAGGGGAACGGGTGCTCGCGTACCGTTCCATCGCGTTGTCCGCAGGCGTGCTGGTGCTCGTTGACGACCGCACTGAGACGCGCCGCAGAGAGGCTGAGCTCAAGGTCAAAGACGCGACGATCCGCGAGGTACACCACCGTGTCAAGAACAACCTGCAGACGATCGCGTCGCTCCTGCGCATCCAGGCTCGCCGCGCCGAGAACCCCGAGACGCGTGACGCGCTCGCAGAGGCGAACGAGCGCATCGCCTCGATGGCGGTCGTGCACGACCTGTTGGCCGCTGGTGACGAGGAGCGCATCGACTTCGCCGAGGCGGCGAGCCGCATCGTGAACCTCGTCGCTCAGGGGCTGATGGGCGAGAACGCGCACATTGACGTGCGAACCGTGGGTGAGACGAGGCTCGTCGACGCCCGCGCGGCAACGTCGCTCGCGCTTGCTCTCGCTGAACTCGTCCATAACGCGATCGCTCACGGGCTCGCTGGCGTTGGACCCGGAACCGTGACAGTGACCATGCGGCGCGACGAGCGTGAGCTGCTGATGAAGGTGGCCGACGACGGCGTGGGACTGCCGACGGGGTTCGACCCCGCAGCCTCGTCCGGGCTCGGCCTTTCCATCGTACGCACCGTGGTCGAGGACGACCTGCGCGGTACTATCGCCTTCTCGGGGACGCACGGCACGACCGTGTCGGTGCGCATCCCCGTGCCACGTGAGGACCGAGGTGTCTGACCTATGCGTGTCGTGATCGCAGAAGACGAGGCGCTCATCCGGCTCGACCTGCGCGAGATGCTCGAGGACGAGGGTCACGAGATCGTCGGCGAGGCGCGAGACGGCGCCGAGGCCATCGAGATCGCCCGCGCCATGAGGCCAGACGTCGTCTTTCTCGACATCCAGATGCCCGGGGTGAGTGGACTCGAGGCTGCACGCGTGCTTGGCGAGGAGCGCGTCGCCCCTGTGGTCATGGTCACCGCATTCTCGCAGTCGGGACATGTCGAGGAGGCGGTCGCCGCCGGCGCGATGGGCTACGTCGTCAAACCGTTCAGCCGTGCAGACATTATCCCGGCCATGGCCGTCGCCATATCCCGCTTCGCCGAGGCGTCCCAGCTTGCCGACGAAGTTGACGACCTCACCGAGCGGCTCGAGACGCGCAAGGTCGTCGAGCGCGCCAAGGGGGTGCTCATGAAACAGGGCATCAACGAGCCTGAGGCGTTCCGGCGGCTGCAGAAGCTCGCGATGGACAAGCGCAAGTCCCTGCGCGACGTCGCGGAGGCTGTGCTGATCGCCCATGAGGCGCAGGGGTGAGCGGTACCCTCGAGCTGTTTCTGCGGACCCCGCTTGTCGGAGTCGCGGCCGTCGGCATCCTCGCCGCCGCGACGGCGCTCTAGTCCGCCTCGTCGAACGGTGCGCCCGGTTCGTGGTCTGCCGCAGGCGCGGTGACGCGTCCGGCGATCCGCCGCGGCGGGAACACCGCCTCCCAGTCGACGCGGGCCGTCCGGTACATGAAGAACGCGAGAGTGAGTACCGCGCCTATCGTGATCGCGAGGCCGGTGATGCCCTCGAAGAAGAAGCTGTAGCTGAAGAGCACAAGGAAGATGAGCTGAGCGATCGCGATCTCTACAAGGGTGCGATTCGGCCCCACCACGACACGCAGGTATCCCACGACGAGCGCCACTGACGTTATCGCTGCAATTGCGAACGCCGCGTTGATGTCGATCTGGTCGGCGAGGTAGGCAAGCAGGAGATCGAACGCGAAGAACGCTGCGGCGAGAAAGCCGTAGTGAACGGGATGCAGGCGCACGTCGCGGGTCGCCATGAGCAGGATGAGCGATGCGAAGAAGAAGAGCAGTGCGACGGGCGCGAAGAGCGTGATGCGCGCGACGAGCGGTCCGGGGTTGGCCGGTTTGGGCATCACGAGCCCGATGTGGCGGCCGCTGACGACGCTGTCGTAGTCCCACACGAGCTTCCGGCCGACGTCCGTACGCTCGCTCGTCGTGGGTGAGACGCCGTCACCGGGGTAGTCGATGTCGTCGAAGTCGGTCGTCATCTCGAGGCGGAAGTCCCTGACGACTGCGGTTCCGCCGGGGCTCGGCGCGTACGACCACTCGTCCATGCCGTTCGTCCGGTAGCCGGTGGTCAGCGAAGTGGTCGCTCCCGGCTCGATCTTGAACGACGCGACGGCGCGTCCCGCATCGTAGGTGACCGGCACCTCGACGCCGTCGGCCGTCACCGAGAAGCCGTCGTAGATGCCCGACGCGTCGGGGAACTCGAAGACCATGCGTGAGTTCGCGGTGGATGTGGCGGGGTTGCTCACCCGGTAGGTGGCGTCGAAGTCGATGACGTACGTCGCATACCACAGCAATCCCTTGCGGCGGGTGTCCAGCGCGAAATCCGCGGTGATGTCGGTCCCGGTGACGTCGAGCGAGCCTGACCGGCCGCCAGCGGTGTAGGAGAACGTCGGCGCCGGCTGGAGTTGCGGCACGCCCCAAAGCGCGCCCACCTTCTCGCCGAGGCGTCCCGTCGTGTCGTTCGTCCGGACCTGGATGGAGCCGGCGAGAATCATCCACGCGATCGTGGCCAGTACGAGGATCAGCCCGATGGCGAACAGGCGGAGCGCTGACACTGTGAGACCTCCCGTGACTATGTTGCGCACACGCGGCGAAGTTCGGCCTGTGTTCGTGTCATCGACTGTACCCGGCTTCGGTGGCGTGCCCCACACGCCACGTTCACGGTATGGAAACATCGACGAACGCGTGGTACACTCCCCGGACGGCACACCGTCGTGCCGAACGAGATATCCGAGCAATGACGCTCGCCAGGACCGGACCGGTCTTTGGCGGGCGTTTTCGTTTGTTCGGCGGTATGCGATGTGAGGAAGGCGATGGCCACATGAAGGAGTTCGCGGTCTTCTGGGGGTGCACGATCCCGGCGCGGTTCCCGTTCATCGAGAAGTCGACGCGGCTCGTCTTCGACGACGCTGGAGCGCGTATCCAAGAACTCGCTGGCCACACGTGTTGCCCCGAGGGCACGCTCGTCAAGGCGAACGACCCGGACTCGTTCTTCACGGCGGCGGCGCGCAACCTCGCGCTGGTCGAGAAGGCGGGACTCGACGTGGTCACGCCGTGCAACGGCTGCTACTCGACGTTCAAGGAGGCGCAGAGCCACCTCGCGACGCACTGGCGCGAGCGCGACCGCATCAACGAGCGGCTCGCGACCGAGGGCTTGCGCTACGAGGGCCACCTTCGAGTCGTACACTTCGCCGAGTGGCTCGCGGACCACATGGGGGCGGGCCTCATCGCGAGCAAGGCGGTCAAGCCGTTGTGGGGGATGAACATCGCCGTCCACTACGGGTGTCACCTGCTCAGGCCGCAGCCGGCCGTGACGTGGGACGACCCCATTCATCCCACGAAGGTCGAAGACATAGTCCGCGCGCTCGGCGCGAACGTAGTCGACCACCCCACGAAGATGCAGTGTTGCGGCGGCTACCTCGATCGCGTGGGCGAGCGCGAGGCGTCGCTCGCGTTCAACCGCCGCAAGCTCAACGACCTCGAGCGCCACGACGTTGACGCACTCGTCGTCGTATGCCCGTCGTGCTTCCAGCAGTTCGACCTCAACCAGGCCGCGCTTCAGCGCGCGAACGAGCCGGTGAACATGCCGGTACTCTATCTCTCCGAGCTCATCGGCCTCGCCTACGGGCGCACGCCCGACGAGCTGGGCCTCTCGATGCACCGCGTGAGCGTCCAGCCGTTTCTCGACAAGTGGGAGGGCCGGGCTGCGGACAAGGCGAGGCTCGCCCAGGACTTCGATGTCGCGCTGCTCTCCACGTGTGACAGCTGTCGCGCGTGCAAGGACGACTGCCCGGTCTGCAAGGTCGACCCCACCTTCCAGCCCAACGAACTCATCCACCAGCTGCTCGACGGCGACATCGAGGACGTGCTCGTCAACCCGCAGATCTGGAAGTGCCTCGAGTGCTACACGTGCCTCGAGATGTGCCACTCCGATATCGGCATGGCCGAGACGTTTCGTACGCTCAAGGAACTCGCACTGCGGCGCGGCGCGGCGCCCGAGTCCATAGCCGCGAGCTACCGGACGTTCATGGAGACCGGCGCGCTGGGCAAGCCGAAGGAGAGTGCGCGCAAGAAGCTGGGCCTCGGGCCTCTGCCGGAGGGCGGCGGCGACGTGATCACGCGACTCATGGGGTGCGATGCGGTCATCGCGGCCTGCGACGAAGGAAGGGACTGACACCATGTGCGGCCTGATGGGAATCTGCGACGAGTCCGGCCGGCTTATGAGCGGGGAGAACGCGATCCTTGCGATGGCGGTGCAGCGGGACCGCGGCAACGGCCTTGGCGGAGGCTACGCCGGCTACGGCATCTACCCGGACTTCCCGGACCACTTCTGCTTCCACATGATGTATGCGGACGTGACCGCGAAGGAAGACTCAGAGGCGATCTTCGATCGGCACTTCACGGTCGACCTCGCCGAACCGTTGCCCACGCGCGCGGTCAAGGGCATCACCGATGCCCCGCTGCTGTGGCGCTACTTCCTCACGCCAGACGAGCTCAAGCTTGTCGAGTTCGAGATGACGCCCGAGGACTACGTCGTGCACGTCGTCATGCTCATCAACTCGACGGTCAATGGTGCGTTCGTCGCATCTAGCGGCAAGAACATGGGGGCCTTCAAGGGCGTGGGCTTCCCCGAGGAGATCGGCCACTACTACCAGATCGAGGAGTACGCCGGCCACACGTGGGTCGCGCACAACCGCTTCCCGACGAACACGCCGGGCTGGTGGGGCGGGGCGCACCCGTTCACGCTGCTCGACTGGTCGATCGTGCACAACGGCGAGATTTCGAGCTACGGCATCAACTCGCGCTACCTCGAGGCGTTCGGCTACAAGTGCACGATGGGCACCGACACCGAGGTCGCGGCGTACCTGTTCGACCTGATGCTCCGCCGCCACAAGCTGCCGCTGTCGCTAGCGTGCAAGGCGCTCGCGAGCCCGCTGTGGAGCGAGATCGACCGCATGCCCGTTGACGAGCAGGAGGTCATGCGTTCGCTGCGCGCGGTCTACGGCCCCGGGATGCTGAACGGTCCGTTCGCCATCGTACTCGGCTTTAACGGCGGCATGGTCGCACTCAACGACCGCATCAAGCTCCGGCCGCTCGTCGCCGCACGCCAGGGCTCCGTTCTGATGGTCGCCTCCGAGGAGAGCGCGATGCGCGAGGTACTCGACGCGCCGGACGACGTGTGGGCGCCAAAGGCCGGTGAGCCCGTCATCGCACGCATCGAAGGCGTGGACTGGCCCATCCATGGTGACCTGCACCTGAGCCCCGCGGAAGTGAGCCGTGCCGTCACCGGCGTCGCGAACACCTGCGACACCCTCGTGGAGGTGAGCTGAGATGCCTACGAGCCTCATCCAGCCTGAGTTCCGGGTCGACATCGACTACAACAAGTGCCACAAGTGCGGCCGCTGCGTGCAGCAGTGCGGCTGGAGCGTCTACGACTTCAACGAGCGCCCCATCCCGCACGACGAGCGCTGCCGGGCGTGCCACCGCTGCGTCACGTACTGCCCGGCGCATTGCATCACGATCAAGAAGAACGATCTCGCGTTGCGCGACAACATGAACTGGTCACCGGAGCTGCGCAAGAACGTTTGGCGTCAGGCCGAGTCCGGCGGCGTCATGCTTACGGGCATGGGTAACGACAAGCCATACCTGAACATCTTCGACCACCTCGTGCTCGATGCCTGCCAGGTCACAAACCCGTCGATCGACCCGCTTCGCGAGCCCATGGAGCTGCGCACGTACCTGGGTCGCAAGAGCGACTCGGTCGCGGTCGAATCCGACGGCAACGGCGGCTTTCGCCTCGCTGAGTCGGCGGGGCTCGAGAAGAACATCAAGCTCGACACGCCCATCATCTTCTCGCCCATGAGCTACGGGTCGGTATCGCTCAACGTGCACAAGTCACTCGCGATGGCCGCCGAGCGTCTGGGAACGCTGATGAACACGGGCGAAGGCGGCCTGCACGCAGACCTCTATCCCTACCAGGACAACGTCATCGTTCAGGTGGCTTCGGGTCGCTTCGGCGTATCGCCCGAATACCTGCAACGCGGCGCCGCCATCGAGATCAAGGTGGGGCAGGGTGCCAAGCCGGGCATCGGAGGCCACCTGCCGGGCGAGAAGATCAACAAGGAAGTCTCGACGACCCGCATGATCCCGCAGGGTAGCGACGCGATCTCGCCGGCACCGCACCACGACATCTACTCGATCGAGGACCTCCGCCAGCTCATCTACTCCATCAAGGAGGCGAGCGGCTACAAGCCGGTGGGCGTCAAGATCGCGGCGGTGCACAACGTGGGCGCCATCGCGTCGGGCATCGTGCGCGCCGGGGCCGACTACGTCTACCTCGACGGATTCCGTGGGGGCACGGGCGCTGCGCCCAGCATCATCCGCGATCACATCGGGATCCCGGTCGAGATCGCGGTGGCCGTCGTCGACCAGCGCCTCCGCGACGAGGGTATCCGCAACCAGGCATCGATCATCGCCGCGGGCTCGATCCGTTCGTCAGCCGATGCAGCCAAGGCGATCGCTCTGGGCGCAGACGTCGTGGCGATCGGGTCGGGGGCGCTCATGGCGCTCGGGTGCCATCTGTGCCAGGGCTGCCATACCGGCTGCTGCAGCTGGGGGCTCACCACGCAGAAGCCCGAGCTCACTCGTCGCATCGACCCCGAGTGGGGCGCCGAGCGGCTCACCAACCTCATCCATGCGTGGAGCCACGAGCTGCAGGAGATCCTGGGCGCGCTTGGCGTGAACGCCATCGAGTCGCTGCGCGGGAGCCGTGAGAGGCTGCGTGCGATCGGCCTCGACCAGCAGACCTGCGAGATCCTCGGCGTCAAGCCGGCCGGACGATAGGGAGGGGCCACAGATGGTGAGCATGACAGCGACCGGCCCGATCGAGGGCTACCGGGCGATCGAGCCGCAGGTGACCGTCGACGGCGAAACCGCGACGATCGACTGCTTGGGCGTGTACTACCGGCAGGTGAACGAGAAGGTGCGCGAGCTGTTCGCGAACGGCGTCACGAAGGTGCGCCTCACGAGCGTGAACGGCCAGCGCTACATCGGGACCGGCCTCAAGGGCTCCATGCTCACGATCGCGGTGGAGGGCACGCCAGGCCAGGACCTTGCGATGTTCATGGACGGACCGGCGGTCGAGGTGTTCGGCAACGCGCAGGACGGCGTGGGCAACACGATGAGCGGCGGTCAGGTCACGATTCACGGCTCGGCCGGCGACGTGCTCGGCTACGGCATGCGCGGCGGGCGCGTCTTCGTCAAGGGCGACGTAGGCTACCGGGTGGGCATCCACATGAAGGCCTATGAGGGGCAGCGCCCCATCGTCGTGTGCGGCGGCAAGGCGCGTGATTTCTTCGGCGAGTACATGGCGGGCGGACTGCTCGTGCTGCTGGGCATGGAGTCGCGGCTGACGGGGCCGCTCGTGGGCGGATACGTGGGCACCGGCATGCACGGCGGCGAGATCTACCTCCGCGGCGAGGTCGAGCCGTGGCAGTGCGGCAAGGAGTGCGGGGTGTTTGCAGCGACCGAAGAGGAGATCGCGGCGCTCACACCACTGCTCACCGAGTACTGCGAGGCGGTCGGGTTCGACCTGAGCGAGGTGCTGTCAGAGCCCTTCACGAAGCTCGTGCCGGTGAGCCACAGACCCTACGGGAAGCTCTACACATACGTGTAGGGCCCGGCCAAGTACCGGCCCGGGCGCTCTAGGGTGACGTGCCGAGCGACTCGAGGTAGGCGCGCTCGGCGGCGCCGGGGTCGAGCTCGAGCGCCGCGCGCGCGTACTCGTCGCGCTCGGCGGTGCGGCCCTCCGCATTCGCCTGTGCGGCGCCGATCGTGTACCAGATGCCCGACGCGGGATCCGCGCGCACCCCCGTCTCGATCGCCTGCTCGAAGCGCTCCCACGCGTCCTCTCCGGCTACGAGCGCGTCTTGTGCGACGAAGATCTCGCTCATCGCCAGGTCGACGTGGTAGGCGGCGTGACCTACTGGGATCGCGAGTTCTGCGCGAAGCGCTCGCGCGCCCGAACCGGGCACCGCGCCTCCAGAAGACGCGTCCAGTTCTCGACCCAGGGCCGACGCCGCGTACGAGGGGTCCGGCCATTCGGCGTACAGCGCCGCGTACGCTGTGGCGGGCGCGTCGGCTGCGAGGCGTGTGTAGCTCCATTCGACGGGAAGCATCCGCAAGCCTTCGATGGTGATCAGTGCGCATGCGACGACGACGCTGCCTGTGAGCAGCGTAAGCACATGGCGGACAGACGGGACGGGAAGGGTCGCGGACGGCTCCCGTTCGCCGACCTCAGGGTCGGCGGCGGTCGCGCCGTCGCCGGGATGGCGGTCGACCGCGAGGAGTGCGCCGGTCATTGCGGCTGCGGCGATCACGGCGGCCGGCGTGAGCCACGCGAATAGCGCGACCGAGATCAGTGCTGCTGGAGCGGCGACCACCGGCAGGAGCGCGCGCGGCTTTCCGGTCCGCTCGAGCACGCCGGCCTGGGCCCACACAGTCGCGCCGGCTGCGAACGCCCAGAGTGCCAGGCCGAGGATGCCGCCGCCGAGCGCGATGCCCATGAGCACGTTGTGCGGATCGTAGGTGCCGTTGTAGCGCAGCATACCGCCGACGAACGACCATGTGACCCACGCCGAGAACTGCTCAGGACCTGATCCAAACACGGGCGCCTGGGCGAACTGGGCCGCAGCCGAGCGCCAGATCGCGTCACGGTCCGTGCCGATCGACGTTACAAGCGCGGTCAGCGCGGACGGCAGCTTGCCCGCGGCCGCCGCGACGAGTCCGGTTGTGAACACGATCGCTGTGCCGGGGAAGGCGATGGCGAGCACGCGACGATCGGTGCGCAACCCCATCGGGAGCCGGAGCGCAGAGATGACGATGAGCCCGACGAGTACGCCGGTGACGCCGGCGCGTGACTCGGTCGCCGCGAGGCCCGAAACGGCGGAGAGCGCGCAGGATACGGCCGTTACACGCGCTGCCGTCGATCGCGTCGCGAACCACCACGCCGCTGCGGCGAACAGCGACACCGCGAGGAACGCGCCAAGGCTCGAGGAGTTCTCGAACGGGCCTGCGGCCGCCCCCCATCCGCGCGCCCCGGTCGTCGCCGCTTCGACTACACCCATCACGCCGAAGAGCCCCCCGGACACGGCGACAACGCCACAGATGGTGCGCAGGCTCCTCCGAGAGCCGAGCCGGCTCGCCGAGAGCGCCCACGCGCCCGCCACGAGGTAGATCGCGGCGCCAGTATGCTGAGCGAGCGTGCCCATGAACGAGACTTCGGGATTGCCCGCTCGCAGCGCGCTCACTGTGAGCCAGGCGCCGAGCGCGACCACGGAGCCCACGGCGACCATGGATGAGGTCCGCAGGCGGTCGCGCCCGCGAGACAGGGCGAGGGCACCCAGCGCCGCCGCGACGAGCGCCCCGACCACGAGCGAGACGGCCGGGTTGAGGTTAGCGGGCGCGACGAGCGGAGCCGCGAGCGTCACAGCGAGCGCGATCGGGACGATTTGAGAGAGCGTCTCTGATCCGCGCAAGCCACGCTCCTCAACCGGGGTGACAATAGCGGGATTGTACCAGTCGGGCACTCTCGGGTACGGGGTTGAACGCGTGCGCGGAAGCCGTAACACCGTCGAAACACGGTGGGCCGTATGGTGTATCTCATGGATTCGCGATGACTCGGGCGGCAGTAGGCCGACCGGCCGGTGACCGAAAGGAAGGGGTCTTCGGAATGGTAGCTGCATTCGACAAGGACTACGTCCTCAAGGTGGTGGAGGAGCGCGACATCAAGTTCATCCGCTTCTGGTTCACCGACGTGCTCGGCGTGCTGAAGTCCTTCGCTGTGACCGACAGCGAGCTCGAGGGAGCGTTCGCCGAAGGCATGGGCTTCGACGGCTCCTCAATCGACGGGTTCACCCGCATCGAGGAGTCCGACATGGTGGCGTTCCCGGACGCGAGCACCTTCCAGGTCATCCCGTGGCGGCCGGAGGAGCAGGGCGTAGCCCGTCTCTTTGCCGACGTCACCAAGCCCGACGGCACGCCGTTCGAGGGCGATCCGCGCTACGCTCTCAAGCGCATGCTCAAGAAGGCTGCCGACATGGGCTACACGATGTATGTCGGCCCCGAGCTCGAGTTCTTCTACTTCGCCGACGACAAGGGTACTGAGATTCTCGACAAGGGCGGCTACTTCGACCTGACTCCGCTCGACGTCGCGAGCGACCTGCGGCGCGAGACGGTGCTCACGCTTGAGAAGATGGGCATCCCCGTCGAATACAGCCACCACGAGGTCGCGCCGTCTCAGCACGAGATCGACCTGCGCTACCAGGACGCGCTCACGATGGCCGACGCCGTCATGACCTATCGCCTCGTGGTCAAGGAGATCGCGCACGCCAACGGCGTCTACGCGACGTTCATGCCCAAGCCCATCGAGGGCCAGAACGGCTCGGGCATGCACACACACCAGTCGCTGTGGACCAAGGACGGCAACGCGTTCTACGACGCCGGCGACCCCGCGCACCTCTCGGAGGTCGCGAAGCACTACATCGCCGGTCTGCTCAAGTACGCGCCGGAGTTCTGCGCGGTCACGAACCCGCTCGTGAACTCGTACAAGCGTCTCGTGCCGGGGTATGAGGCCCCCACATACGTTTCGTGGGCGCAGCGCAACCGCTCGGCGATGGTCCGCGTGCCGCTCTACAAGCCGGGCAAGGAGGCCGCCACCCGCATCGAGCTGCGCTCGCCGGACCCCTCCTGCAATCCCTACCTCGCCTTCGCTGTGATGCTGGGCGCCGGTCTCAAGGGCATCGAGGAGCGGCTGGAGCTCATGCCTGAGGCCACGAACGACATCTTCGAGATGAGCCACGACGAACTCGAGGCCGCCGGCATCAAGACGTTGCCGAAGAACCTCGGCGAGGCGATCGAGCTCTTCGAGGGCTCCGCGGCGATGAAGGACATCCTGGGCGAGCACATCCACGCCTTCTACGCCGAGAACAAGAAGGCCGAGTGGGCCGAGTACATCAAGCACGTCACCCGGTGGGAGATGGACCGCTACCTGAGCGTCATCTAACAACCGAATCGACGGAGACCGGCAACGGCGCCGAGCGCGGGAGACCGCGTTCGGCGCCGTCCGTTCGGCACCGCGCCGGGGCGCACAAGGAGCGCTAGAATCATGCACATGAAGCGCGTGATCATCGCGTCTGACGACGACTTGACGGCGGGGTGGGTACGCTCGACGCTCGAGGTTCTCGACCTCGTGATGTTCGAGTCGCCGCTTGCGGGCATCGCCGAAGAGGCGCTCAAGCGCGACGCCCACCTGGTCGTCATCGACGGTGGGCGCGTCCCAGAAAGCGCACTTACGGCGGCGGAGTTCGTGTTCGCTGAAGGCGGCGAGACGCGCCTCCTCGTCATCGTGGAGCCCGAGGCGCTTTCGGGCCTGCGGCTGCCGGTACGTGTCAGATCGGACTTCTTCGTCCGCGGTGGCTCATCCGCTGAGCTCACGATGCGTGCGCGCAATCTGCTGTGGCCGGGCGAGGAGGTCTCATCTGACGAGATCGTGCGCGTCGAGAACCTGACGCTGAACCTCGCTACGTACCAAGCCAACGTCGACGGGGCGCCGGTCGACTTCACCTACCTCGAATACGCGCTCTTCGCCTTCCTTGCCACGCATCCAGGTCGTACATACTCGCGCGAGGCGCTGCTGAGGCGGGTGTGGGGGAGTGACTACTACGGCGGCTCCCGAACGGTCGACGTGCACGTGCGGCGCGTGCGGGCGAAGATCGGACCGGAGCTGTCGCGCCGCCTTGAGACCGTGCGCAACGTTGGGTATCTCTGGAACGCTTGAGGCCGTGACAAGCGACTACGCGCGCACCGCGCCCGAAGAGCGGCGCCGCCCAGTTGAAGAAGCTCATGTGGGATCCCCTCGTCAGCGCCTCGGGTACACTCGGTTGTGGGCGAGCACCACACTCCGGTTCCTTCCCGAAAGGCCACGCTTCGATGTCTCAAGGCACCATCGCCGTCATCGACGGCAACAGTCTCATCCACCGCGCGTTCCACGCGCTCCCGGAGTCCATGACCGCGCCGGACGGTCGGCCCACCAACGCCGCGTTCGGATTCGTCTCGATGCTTGTGAAGATGGTGCAGGACTTGAGGCCATCTGGCGTGATCGTCGCCTTCGACCGCGGCAAGCCCGCGTTTCGCACCGAGGCGCTCAAGCAGTACAAGGTGCACCGGCCCCCCACGGCCGAGTCGCTCAAGGCGCAGTTCCCCACCGTCAAGCAGCTTCTCGAGGCACTCGACGTGCCAATCGTGGAGGTCGACGGCTGGGAAGGCGACGACATTCTGGGTACGCTCGCCCGGCGCGGCGAGCAGGCGGGACTAGACGTCCTGCTCGTGACCGGTGACCGTGACGCGTTCCAGCTGGTCACGGACCACGTGAAGGTTGTCACCACGCGCAAAGGGATCACGGACATCGTGATCATGGGGCCTGAAGACGTGGTCGAGCGCTACGGGGTCACTCCTGTCCAGGTGCCCGACTACCTCGGGCTGAAGGGCGACACGAGCGACAACATCCCGGGGGTGCCGGGCATCGGCGAGAAGACGGCGGCCAAGCTATTGCAGGAGCACGGCACGCTCGAGGCGGTGCTCGAGGCGGCGCGGGACGGGCGCATCGCCGGCAAAGTGGGACAGAACCTCGCCGAACACGAGGGTGCCGCGCGCGCGAGTCGCACCGTCGCGACGATCGCGTGTGATGTGCCGCTCGAACTCGACCTGGGCGCCGTGCGTTTTGGCGGGTTCGACGCCGGGCGCATCGCACACGCGTTCTCTGAGCTGCGCTTCACCTCCCTGCTTGAGCGGGTGCTTGCGCTGCGGGGGCCCGCCTGGGGTGCACAGGAGACGGGCGATGAGCCCGGCGTCGACGCGATGCGCGACGCGACCGTCGCCGGACTACCGCAGGCGCTCCTGACGGGCGACGCGGCCCGAACGCGAGTCCGCGGCTGGATCGATGCGGGAGAGACATCGTGGCTCGGCATCGCATTCGGTGAGACGGGCGACACGCTCTTCTGTGACACACGCGACGTCGCCGTCGCAGGTCCGGACGCTACCGCGCTGTTCGGCGAGCCGGACGCGCCAGCCGTGCTGTCGGAGTTGCTTGGAAGCGGGCGTGTGGCGTCGGCCGACGCGAAGGCACTGCTCCAGGAGTTGTGCCCGCCGGACGAGTCGGCGCCCTGCGATGCGCGTGCGCTCGACATCGACGCGGCGCGCATCTTCGATGTCGGGATCGCCGCCTACCTGCTCGAGTCGAACCGGTCCTCCTACGATGTCGCCGGCCTGTCCGCCGACTACCTAGGCCGCCCGCTTACCGAGGCCACTGACGATCTGCCCGCTGCCGTCTCGCTCGCTCGGGCGGTGTCAGACACTGCCGCAGAGCTTGAGCGGCGGCTCGATTCGGACGGCTCGGGTGCGGTGTTCCGCGATATTGAGATGGCGCTCGTGCCGGTGCTGGCCCGCATGGAGCGCGCGGGTGTGGGCATCGACACGAGAGTGCTCGAGGCGCTTGCTACGCAGACGAGAGCCGGCATCGACGGGCTGCGCACGCAGATCCACGAGATCGCTGGCTGCGAGTTCACCATCGACTCCCCGAAACAGCTTGCCGAGGTGCTCTTCGAGAAGCTGGGTCTGCCACCGCAGAAGCGCACTAAGACCGGGTATTCGACGGACGCGAGCGTGCTCGCCACCCTGGCACCGCTGCACCCGATCGCCGAGAAGGTCGTCTCGTATCGCGAGCTCACCAAGCTCACGAGCACCTACCTGGACGCGCTGCCGAAGATGCTCGGCGGCGACGGGCGGTTGCATACGAGCTTCAACCAGACGGTGGCGGCCACGGGTCGGCTCTCGTCTAGCAACCCGAACCTGCAGAACATCCCTGTTCGCACCGATCTGGGGCGAAGAATCCGTTCGGCGTTCGTGCCAGCACGTTCCGGCGATGTCATCGTTTCTGCGGACTACAGTCAGATCGAGCTGCGCATCCTCGCGCACCTCTCCGGCGACTCCGGCCTCATCGAAGCGTTCACGAGCGGTGCGGACTTTCACGCCGCGACGGCCGCGCGCGTGTTCGGCGTCGATGTCGCGGATGTCGAGCCGGGGATGCGGGCGAAGGCGAAGGCGGTGAACTTCGGCATCATCTACGGTCAGACCGCACACGGGCTTGCCGAGACGCTCAGAATCCCCAACGCCGAGGCGCAGGCGATGATCGATCGCTACTACGCCGCCTACCCGCAAGTGCGCGCGTTCCTAGACGAGACGATCGCCGCGGCGCACCGCGACGGGTTCGCGGTGACGATGTTCGGGCGCAAGCGGCGAATCCCGGAGCTCAGGTCGTCGACGTACAACCTGCGGTCGTTCGGCGAACGTACGGCGATGAACCACCCGATGCAGGGGAGCGCCGCAGACATCATGAAGCTCGCGATGATCGAGGTCGACCGGCGGCTGCGCGCGGACTCCTACCTCAGCCGCATGGTCCTGCAGGTGCACGATGAACTCGTCTTCGAAGCACCGCCCGGGGAAGTCGGCCGCTTGTCCGCGATGGTCAGCGAGGCCATGGGCGGCGTGTATGACATGAGCGTACCGCTCGACGTGTCGGTGGCCAGCGGGCCGAACTGGGCCGAAGCGAAGTAGGCGCGCAGGCCAGTGAGGGGATACGCCCGGGTGCGTGTGCGCTGGAAATCGCAGACCGCACGCGCTATACTGCGCCTTTGGCGCACCGGACAAGCTGGTGCGGGACGAATGCAGGCCCCCGAGGACATGTAAGGCACCTGTAGGCATCGAGCAGCCCTGTTGGCGACGACGACCCTGTAGGCGACGGACATGAACGCCGGGGCCCCGAGCGTGAAAGGGGTCCAACCGCAATGAGCGACCAGGAGCAGGAACAGTACGGAACGGTCATCGAGCAGACCGAGTACACCGCCGAGGAGATGGAAGCGCTCATCGACGGTACACTGACCGACTTCGACGACGGCGATCTGGTGAACGGCAAGGTCGTGCGCGTCGAGCGCGACGAGGTGCTGCTCGACATCGGCTACAAGTCCGAGGGTGTGATCCCGGCCCGCGAGCTGTCCATCCGCAAGGACGCCGATCCGTCTGAGATCGTGAGCGTGGGCGACGAGATCGAGGCGCTGGTTCTCCAGAAGGAGGACAAGGACGGGCGTCTGATCCTTTCGAAGAAGCGCGCCGAGTACGAGCGCGCGTGGGGCAAGATCGAGGAGAAGTTCGAGGCCGGCGAGACCGTCGAGGGCGAGGTCATCGAGGTCGTCAAGGGCGGCCTGATCGTGGACATCGGTCTGCGCGGCTTCCTGCCGGCGTCACTCGTCGACCTCCGGCGCGTCAAGGACCTCTCGACGTACACCGGCACCCGCCTCGAGGCGCGCGTCATCGAGATGGACCGCAACCGCAACAATGTCGTGCTCTCACGCCGAGTGGTGCTCGAGGAGGGCCGCAAGCACGAGCGCGCCGAGATTCTGGGCAAGCTGCAGAAGGGGATGATCCTTCCGGGCGCGGTCTCGAGCATCGTCGACTTCGGAGCCTTCGTCGACCTGGGCGGCATCGACGGACTCGTGCACATCTCTGAGCTCAGCTGGAGCCACGTGAACCATCCGTCCGAGGTCGTCAAGGTGGGCGACCCGGTAAACGTGCAGGTACTCGACGTCGACCTCTCGCGCGAGCGCATCAGCCTCGGCCTGAAGCAGACCACCGAGGATCCGTGGAAGCAGCTCGTCAAGAACTTCCCGATCGATTCGATCATCGAGGGCACGGTCACCAAGCTGGTGCCATTCGGTGGGTTTGTGGAGCTGGGCGACGGTATCGAAGGCCTCGTGCACATCTCTGAGATGGCGAAGGGGCACGTCGAGACGCCGGACCAGGTCGCGAACGTGGGCGACAAGGTTCACGTCAAGGTCATGGATATCGACGAGGAGAGGCGCCGGATCTCGCTGTCGATGCGCGCTGCGGCCGAGACGCTTGGCTTCGAGATCGAGATCCGTGGCGGGAGCGAAGCGCCTGAGGCCACCGAGGCCCCCGAGGGCGAGGAAGGCGAGGGCCACGAAGCCGTGGACGAGGCCGCCGTGGACGAGGCCGCCGTGGACGAGGCCGTTGTGACGGTCGACACCGACGGCGAAGCCGATGCCGATGCCGTCATCGAGATCGTCGCTGTTCCTGAGGATGCCGAGGTCGAAGAGGCTTCCGCCGAGGAGCTAACTGACGATGTCGCCGCCGACGCCGATGAGGTCGCTGCGGAGGATTCTGAGGGCGAGCCCGAGAAGCAGGACTGATTCCAGGATGTATCGACAACGGGGGTTCGGGCTATGAGGCTCGAGCCCCCGTCGCACGCCCGGCTCCGAGGAGGTGAGCCCATGATCAAGCACATCGTGCTGTTCACGCTGAGGCCGCACGCGGCCGGCCGGTCAGGCGCGGAGAACGCAGCGCTTATGAAGGCGAGGCTCGAAGAGCTGAACGGACGCATACCGGGACTCTTGAGGCTCGAGGTGGGCATCGACATCAGCCGAACGGATTCCTCGGCGGACGTGGCGCTGTACTCCGAGTTCGAAAGCCGCGAGGCGCTCGACGTTTACCAGGCACACGCTGAGCACGTGGCGATCGCTGAGTTCGTCGCGCAGGTACGCGACGGTCGCATCGTCGTCGACTACGAGATCTGACAGGCTGGGCGCGCGTGCTCCGATCTTGCGGAATTGGGGTGCATACCTGCGTTTGGTGTGGTACGCAGAGCGTATGAGAATCCTGCTCATCACCGGTGGCCTCGGGGCCGGCAAGACCACAGCGGTTGCGTACTTCGTCGGACGCGGCGCAGTCGTCCACTCGCTCGACGAGATCGCCCACGACGTCCTCGCTGTGGGGACTCCGGGGCTTGCCCGGGTCGTGCGCGAGTTCGGTCCCGGAGTTCTCAGCGCCGACGGTTCGCTCGACCGAGCCGCGCTCGCCGAGATCGCGTTCAGCTGCAAGGAGAGCGCGGAGCGACTGAACGCCATCGTCCACCCGCTGGTGGTCGCCGAGACGCGCCGCCGCCTCGATTCATCTGTCGCGGGCGAGCGGCCTCCAGCCGCCATCGTGCTCGAGGTGCCGCTCCTCGCCGAGGTGCCCGAGCTTGGTGATCTCGCGGACGACATCCTGGCGATCAGCGCGCCCGTTGAGGAGCGGGTGGCACGTGCGGTGGCCCGAGGGATGGACGAGACCGATGCCCGGCATCGCATCGCCTGCCAGGCCGATGATGTTGCGCGGGAGGCTCTCGCCGACCATGTGATCGTCAACGACGGGGACGCGGCGCGTTTTCGCGATGCGCTCAGGCGCTATGCGGATGAGGTGCTTCGCCAACCGGGTGCCACGCGATGAGCCTGCGCATCGCCCGCCCGCTCTATCGCTGGATCGTCCTTGGGGTCGTGGTGACACTCGCTGGCGTCAGCCTCCTCTTCCTGCGCGGACCGGACGCGTGGCAGCGCCGCTACTACCAGCTCGAACACCGGGACGAAATCCTCGACTCCGCCATAAGGCACCGCGTGAACCCCTACCTCATCGCCGCTATCATCGAAGCGGAGAGCGACTGGGACGCGGGCGCGCAGTCGGTGGCCGGTGCGCAGGGACTGACGCAGGTGATGCCGTCGACCGCCCGCGAACTCGCGCGCCGCGGAACGGTGGATGCGAAGGCGTATCCGCCTGACGAACTCGATGATCCGGCGACGAACATCGAGTATGGCGCCGCGTACATGCGCTACCTCGTCGAACGCTACCACGAGGTCGAGCCGGCTCTCGCTGCGTACAATGCGGGCTTGGCGAACGTGGACTCCTGGGTCGCCGAGGGCGGCGATATCCGTGAGAGGATCCGCTTCCCGGCGACGAAGCACTTCGTACTGAAGGTCTCACGCGGCAAGGACCGCTATGAGGCGCTCTATCCGGACGCGTTCAAAGGGTGGACGAACAGGTGAGTGACGGCAGACGCGTGGCGCTTCCGCAGACACAGGGCGTGAGCCGCCCGCTGCGTGTCGCCGCGCCGTTCGAGCCCGCCGGCGACCAGCCTAAGGCAATCGCTGAGCTCGAGGACGGCGTGCGCAGGGATCTTCGCCACCAAACGCTGCTCGGCGTCACAGGCTCCGGCAAGACGTACACGATGGCGAAGGTGATCGAGGGCGTGCAGAAGCCTACCCTCGTCATGGCGCCGAACAAGACGCTCGCCGCCCAGCTCGCTGCCGAGCTTCGCGAGTTCATGCCGGACAACGCCGTCGTGTACTTCGTGAGCTACTACGACTACTACCAGCCGGAGGCCTACGTCCCGCAGACCGACACGTTCATCGAGAAGGACGCGACCATCAACGAGGAGGTCGAGAAACTCCGGCACGCCGCTACAGCGGCGCTGCTGTCGCGACGTGACGTCGTCGTGGTCGCGAGCGTGAGCTGCATCTACGGAATCGGTTCGCCAGAGGACTACGCGGGTATGGCGGCCTTCCTCGATGTGACCAAGGGCTACGACCGCGAGCAGCTTATGCGCGACCTCATCGAGATCCAGTACGACCGCAACGACTTCGACGTCAACAGAGGGACGTTTCGGGTCCGCGGCGACGTCGTCGACATCTTCCCGCCTTACGCCGACCACCCCGTCCGGGTCGAACTGTTCGGCGATGAGATCGAGTCGATCGCGGAGGTGGATAGGACCACCGGTGAAGTGCTCAACCGCTTCGAGTCGATTCCCATCTGGCCCGCGACGCACTACGTGACCGAGAAGCGCAAGCTCGAGCACGCGCTCCAGACCATCGCCGAAGAGCTGCAGGTGCGGCTCGCCGAGCTGCGGGCGGCGGGCAAGCTTCTCGAAGCCCAACGGCTCGAGATGCGGGTGAACTATGACCTCGAGATGCTCGAGACGATGGGCTTCACGAGCGGCATCGAGAACTACTCGCGCCACCTCGACGGCCGCGAGCCGGGTGAGCCGCCGAACACGCTCATCGACTACTTCCCGGACGACTTCCTTTGCATAATCGACGAGTCGCACGTGACTGTGCCCCAGATCCGCGGCATGCACGAGGGCGACCGCAGCCGCAAGATCACGCTGGTCGAACACGGGTTCCGGCTTCCCAGCGCGCTCGACAACCGCCCGCTGCGCTTCGACGAGTTCGAGCAGCGGGTGCCGCAGTTCGTCTACGTGTCCGCGACCCCGGGAGACTACGAACTCAGGGTGAGCGAGCAGGTCGTCGAGCAGATCATCCGGCCCACCGGGCTCATCGATCCCGAGGTCGTCGTTCGGCCTGTGAAGGGGCAGGTCGACGATCTTCTGGGCGAGATCAAGGAGCGGGTGGCCAGAGACGAGCGTGTGCTCGTCACGACGCTCACGAAGAAGATGGCCGAGGACCTCTCGGACTACCTGTTCGAACAGGGCGTCAAGGTGCGTTACCTGCACTCGGACATCGGGACGCTGGAGCGTGTCGACATCCTGCGTGAGCTTCGGCAGGGCGTCATCGACGTCGTCGTAGGCATCAACCTCCTGCGCGAAGGGCTCGATCTGCCGGAGGTCTCGCTCGTCGCGATCCTCGACGCGGACAAGGAGGGCTTCCTTAGGAACTTCCGTTCGCTCATCCAGACGATCGGACGAGCGGCCCGCAACGTGTCCGGTCAGGTCATCATGTACGCGGACGCGGTAACGGACTCGATGCGACTCGCGATCGAGGAGACGAACCGGCGCCGCGAGCTGCAGGTCGCGTTCAATACCGCGCACAATATCGAGCCGAAGACCATCCGCAAGGCGATCGCCGACATCGTGCAGTACGTGCGAGAGGGCGAGACCATGACGACCAGCGCGGCCGAGGCGGCACGGGAGCTCGGGAAGCTGCCGAAGGGTGAGGCGCTGCGGCTGCTCACGTCGATGGAGGACGAGATGGCGGCAGCGGCCGAGGCGCTCGACTTCGAGCAGGCGGCCCGCCTCCGCGACCAGGTGGTGAAGCTCCGCGCTCAGATCGAGGGGGCTGACACCGATGAGGTGCTCTCACGGCTGAGGCAAGGCGCGCGCAAGGGGAGCGCGCACGGCGTGAAGAAGCGGCGTCGCTGATAGTCCGGCGAGCCGGCACGTGCTAGAGTCTCGCGCAGGGGTTCGTGCCACAGAGGGGATGACGATGAATCGCGAGGAACTCAACCGCGAGTGGACGCGGCTCAAGTCGGAGCACACGCACGACCGCGACGCGGCGAACAACTACGGCTGCTTCAACGTCGAGGCGTGCCGCAACTGCAACTACGTATACAACTCACGCAACTGCATCAACTGCCACAACTCGGACAGCATCATCGACTGCGTACAGTGCATCGACTGTCGTGACTGCGCATTCTGCGTGGGCCTGAATGGCTCGCGGTTCCACATCCTCAACACCGAGTACAGCGAGGAGTCGTACTACGCGACACTAACCGAGCTCGGTATCGACTGGAACGTAGAGACGTTCGACCCGCTCATGGATGAGTTCGGCATGGGCGGATAGGCGCGGGTCTCTGTTGGGCCCTCATAGCGACCGGCATCACGCACGCGTCTGAGGAGCGCCGATGAGCACGTCCGTGGCTCTCCGCGTTACTGGGCTTGATTGACCCGATTGCGCGCGCGCCGTGTGCGCGGCGGTGAGCAAGGTCGACGGCGTCCTGTTGGCGGATCTCAACTTCGCGAGTGCGACACTGCTGATCGAGCACGACCCGGCGCTCGATCCGACAGCCGAGGTCATGCGGACTGTGGAAGCCACGGGCCACGGAATCAGCAGGCTCGACGAAGCCGGCGTGGCCGCGCACGCGGCTCCCGAGCGCCGCTGGATCGATCGTCACGTCGCGGCGATCGCGACGGCGGGCAGCGGGGCGTTCATGCTGATCGGTGGAGTGTTTACGTGGTTCGGCATCCCCGCCCCGGCGAACGTCTCGTTCGCGGTCGCGATCGTGTTCGGCGGAATGCTGGTGTGGCGCCGGGCGTTGCTGTCGGTGCGCGTGCGGGTGCTAGACATGAACGTGCTCATGTCAGTCGCGGTGTTCGGTGCGGCGGCGTTGGGCGAATGGGGCGAGGGCGCGATGGTGTTCTTCCTCTTCGCGCTCGGGGGGCTGCTCGAGTCGCGCGCACTCGAACAGACGCGGCGCTCGATCCGCGACTTGATGGAACTCGCCCCGGCCGTGGCTCGCGTCCGTCGCGCCGGTGCGCTTATCGAGGTCGAGACCGCTCACGTCTTCGTCGGCGAGACGATCGTGGTGCGACCGGGCGAGCGAGTGCCTCTGGACGGGCTCGTCTCGCTTGGGGTTTCCGCCCTCGACGAATCGGCGATCACTGGAGAGTCGGTACCGGTGGACAAGTCCGTCGGCGACGCCGTGTTTGGCGGGACGCTCAACACCAACGGGATGTTGGAGCTGACGGTCACCGCGATAGCGGGGGATTCGACGCTCGCACGGATCATCCATCTCGTTGAGGAAGCTCAAGCGTCGAAGGCGGCCTCTCAGCGCTTCGTCGATCGCTTCAGCCGGGTCTACACCCCGGTCGTGCTCTGGCTTGCGCTCGCCGTCGCGCTCGTGCCGTGGCTGGCGGCCACCGTGGGCGGTGTGGCGCTCGGGGTACCGCAGGCTGAGTGGTTCCGACGTGCGCTGATGCTGCTCGTCATCTCGTGCCCATGCGCGCTCGTCATCTCGACGCCGGTCGCGATCGTGTCAGCGATCACGCGGGCGGCGCGAGACGGTGTGCTCGTGAAGGGCGGAGCCTTCCTCGAGATCGGGGCGCGGGTGCGAGCGGTCGCCTTCGACAAGACGGGCACGCTCTCTCAGGGCCGCCCCACGGTGGGGCGCGTCATATCGCTCTCGGATGCATCCGTCGACGACGTGCTGCGGCTCGCCGCGGTGCTCGAGACGAACTCGAATCACCCGCTGGCGCGCGCGGTGGTCGAGGCGGCCGGTGACACCGCGGCGGGTTTCGCGTCCGACGCGGGCGAGGTACCCGGCCGGGGTGTGTACGGTACGGTCGATGGCGTGCGCTATGAGGTCTGCAGCCCCGCGTGCGCAGACGAAACGGGCGCGCTCGACGCCGCGGCGCGAGACTGGGTTCTCGCGCTAGAGGACGCCGGGATGACGGTGCTTGCGCTCGTGTCGGGCGCACGAGGGGTCGGGCTCATAGGGCTCGAGGACGCGATTCGCCCGGAGGCTCCGTCCGTGCTACGCAAGCTTCGCGAAGGGGGCATCGAGCACCTCGCTATGCTCACGGGTGACAACGAGCGGATCGCGCATGCGGTCGCCGAGCAGGCCGGGGCGACAGAGTACCGTTCGCGTATGCTCCCTCATGAGAAGACCGAGGAGGTGGCACGCCTCAGGGGCGTGTTCGGCAAGGTCGCGATGGTGGGTGACGGCGTCAACGATGCTCCCGCGCTCGCGGCGTCCGACGTCGGCATCGCGATGGGCGCCGCCGGCAGCGACACCGCTCTCGAGACCGCCGACGTCGCCCTGATGCGCGACGACCTGGAGAGGCTCCCCGGCTTCTTCTCGCTGTCACGGCGAACGGTGGCGGTGATCATGCAGAACGTGGTCTTCTCCATAGCGGTCAAGGCGATATTCCTCGCGCTCGCGCTCGCGGGCCACTCTACGCTCTGGATGGCGGTCTTCGCCGATACTGGCGTGTCGCTTCTGGTGATACTCAACGGGATGCGGTTGCTTCGCCGCGCAGTCTAGGGAAGGGGAATGAATGCCGGACAACGACAGTTTCATGCGCTTCATGGCCGCGTGGGCACTCGTCCACGAGACTGCCGACGAGGGTTGGAAGGCCGCCGTCGAGCGCGGCTCTACGCAGCAACCTGGCGATATGAGCTCGGGGCCTGAGGCCTTCGTCGACGGGCTCTCCGCCATGATCGCGCAGGAGAAGGAGCGCTTGAAGGCCGAGCTCGCCGCTGGTGAGGTCACGGCGCCCGGCTCACTCACCGACGTCGCGCGAGCGCTCGATGAGCTGCGGTTCGAGGTTGCTGAGGTGCGCGGGCGTCTCGAGTCGCTCCAGGCCACGCTCGACGCTGGCGCGGCGCGTCCGGTTGGCGAGTAGCGCCGGATGCCGCGCGGGGCGCGCATCGCTGGGACGCTCGCCGGCGCCTTCGTCCGCGGCTCACTGCACGTCGGCGTGGGCGCGCGTCGCGCTGCTCGCGCGCGTGAGCTGCGTGAGGCCTTCCAGAGCCTCGGGCCGGCGTTCATCAAGCTCGGCCAGATCGTGAGTGTTCGGCCGGACCTTTTCGGCCCTGAGCTCGTCTTCGAGATGGAGAAGCTGCAGGATAGCGTCGACTGCCTTCCCGCCTCTGCGATCCGGACCGTGATCGAGACGGAGTTCGGCGCGCCGGTAGAGACACTGTTCGCGGAGTTCGACGATGAGCCGCTTGCGAGCGCGTCGATAGCGCAGGTGCACCGTGCTGTACTCAGGCGCGACTACCGGCCCGTGGTCGGGGCGATGCTGCCAGCGGGCGCCGTGTTGGCCGTCAAGGTAGTCCGCCCGGGTGTAGAGCGTGCGGTGTTGGCTGACGTTGCCGCAGCGCGTCCTGTCGCGGCGCGACTCGCGAAGGCCGGAACGCTCGCCCGTCTCAACATAGAAGGGCTGCTCGATGAGTTCGCAGCCTCGCTTCACTCCGAGTGCGACCTGCGCAACGAGGGGCGCGTGGCGGACCGTTTCGGCTTCGACTTCCGTGACGATCCGCTCATGGTGGTGCCGCGTGTAGTCTGGCCACTGACCGGGCGGCGGGTGCTCACCACGGAGTTCATTGACGGCTGGCGTCTCACCGAGCTTGACGAGTGCGCCCGGCGCGGCATCGATGCGCGAGCGCTCGCCGTGCACGGCGCTAACGTCTTTCTCAGACAGGTGCTGGAGCTGGGCAGGTTCCACGCGGACCTGCACCCGGCGAACTTGTTCGTCACCGCTGAGGGGCGCATCTGCTATCTCGACTTCGGCATCGTGGGGCGTACCGCGCCTGAGCAGCGCGTCGCTATCGCACAGGTGCTCGTCGCGACGGTGTACGGCGACGCCGAGCGCGCATTGCGCTACTCGGCGGAGTTGGGCCTCGCGGTGCCTGCGAACGCGCAGCCGCGCGTGCGCATGCGCGTCGCCGAGCTC
>JBBIJX010000013.1:0-38007 GCA_037445775.1 Actinomycetota bacterium | reverse complement strand
CGCCGGATGCGGGCCCGCATGTCCGGTGGTGTGGGAGGCGGGTCGGGCGACCCGGCCCGCCTACCCGATTCCTTGCGGAGAGCGCCCTGTGCTGGAAGACTGGTTGCTCGAATCCTGGTGCGGCTGAGGCGACGACGCGAAGGGGCCCCGTGAAGCGAACACCCATCATCGTGATCTCGGCCGCTTGCGCTGCGGTGGTCCTGCTCGCCGCTGCGGTGGTGTTGACGTCACGTCCGGCGGCATGCGGAAGCTGTCACGCCATGGCCCCGGCGTACGACGGTTACGCGGAGTCTCCCCACGCGCAGGTGACCTGCTACGGCTGTCACGCGCCCGACGTCCTCAGTGCTGCCGGATTCAAGGGATCCGAGGTGTTCGGCATGTACCCGCGCGCTCTCACCATCAAGACGCTCGCGGGTCCGGCTCCGAGCGTCAGCGACGTCGGCTGCTTGAGCTGTCACGAGTCCGTGATGTCGGGCGTGACCACCGCGCGCGGGATACGCGTCCGGCACGAGGTCTGCGGCCCCACCGGGTGCGGAGTCTGCCATGCGGCGGCCGCCCACGGACAAGGCACGCGCGTGCACAAGGGGCCGTGGATGGACGAGTGCGTCAGGTGCCACCTCCAGCAGAAGGCTCCCACGGACTGTGACACGTGCCACGAAGGGAAGCGCCAGGCTGCGGGGTTGAGCCGTGGGCCGTGGCAAGTCACGCACGGTGCTGACTGGCCGCAGACGCATGGCATGGGCGACCTGTCGCTGTGTGAGACTTGCCACGAGCCGCAACGCTGCGTCGGCTGTCACGGCCTCGTGATGCCGCATCCGGCGACGTTCGGCGTCACGCACGGGCGCGAGGCACTCTCGCTGGGGCGCGACCGGTGCGGTGTCTGTCACGATACGACCGAGTTCTGCGACGGTTGTCACACGATGCCCATGCCGCACCCGGGGGAGTTCCTTCAGGAGCACTCGTCGATCGCCACGTCGATGACGGACGAGACCTGCTTGGGCTGTCACGAGCAGCGGGGATGTGAATGGTGCCATGAGCGCCACGTCCACCCGGGGGGCGCCGGCTCCGTGTCGCCTCCGGGGGCGACGCCATGAGCGCCGCGGCAACGCAGACCGCCGCATTCGACACGGCCGAGTTCCTCGCGCGCCTCGGCGAGATCATCGCGAACCCGGGCGCGAACCTCACGGCGGCCTTCTTCCTGCTCGCGGTCGTAGGCATCGTGGGGCTGATGATCGTCGTGGTGGTGGCGCTCCGGGCGCTCTCGCTGCAGGATGGCGTATCGAAGGCCTCTCCAGCCGCGGACGAGTCTGCGCCCGAATCCGGCGATCTCTGCGCTGGAGAGGTGAGCGAGGGATCGACCGGCGGACGTGCGCACCGCGTCATGACGGCGGTCGTGGTACTCGGCCTCTTGGTCCTGGGCGCGGCTGTCGTCGTGTTCTACTCGGGATCGCAGCGGATCTGCTACGAAGCGTGCCACACGGACGTGGTCGTCACCGTCACCGATGGCGCTGTCGTACCCGCACACACCGGTGCTCCCTGCGTCGCTTGTCACGAGCCGCCGGGTGGGCTGCGACTCGCATTCCTCGGTCCGCGCTTCGGCCACGTGCTCGGGCACTCGGCGGGCGTGGCGTATCCGTACCCGCCCGCTGGTTCGCGCGGGTGCCTCTCGTGTCATGCCGAGATCCTTGACGGTGTGCGGGTCTCATCGGACATCCCGGTTCGCATGTCGCACGCCGAGCCGGTCGCGTCCGGTCTGGGGTGTCCCGACTGCCACGCGACCGGTCACGACGAGTCGGCGGACCGCCCGGCCGGGCGCATGAACAGGTGTTTGAGCTGCCACGACGCGCAGACCGCGTCGTCAGAGTGCTCGACGTGCCACACGACCGATCCCGGCGTGATGCGGCGCGAAGCGGGATCGGGCAGGATTCTCGGCCGCGTCAGTGCGAGTCCCCGTGTCGATTGCGGTGGATGCCACGACCTCGCTCCATGCGACGCGTGCCACGGGATCCGGATGCCGCACACCAAGGAGTTCGAAGAAGTCGGACACGCGATGGCGGCGGCGTTCGAGAAGAAGGAGCTCTGCTTCGAGCAGTGTCACGAGGAGGCCGACTGCGGAGCGTGTCATGGGAACTTCGCGTCGCACGGCCCCGGCTTCAAGGAGTCGCACGGCACGGGCAGGAGCTTCGCCTCGCCCTGCTCATGCCACGCGCCGGCGGACAACCCGGCCCGGCCGTTCTGCCCGGTGTGCCACACGGACCGGTGACGCCGCGCGCGACGTGAGAATCGCGGCCGGGGAGGTGCGCTCCAGCTCCTCCGCGCCTCTGCTATCCTGCCTTCACGCTGCGCGTGTTCGGCAGCATCACGGACAGCGGAGGTCACAGAACCATGAACTTCACCGGCACCGCCCACAAGTACGGGCGCGACATCGACACCGACGTCATCATCCCCGCGCGCTACCTCAACACGAGCGACCCGGCCGAGCTCGCGAAGCACTGCATGGAGGACCTCGACGCCGGGTTCGTGGGCAAGGTTGAAGCGGGCGACATCATCGTTGCCCTCGAGAACTTCGGCTGCGGATCGAGCCGTGAACACGCGCCCATCTCGATCAAGGCGGCGGGAGTGTCGGTGGTCATCGCGAAGAGCTTCGCACGCATCTTCTACCGAAACGCGATCAACACCGGCCTTCCCATCATGGAGGCGCCCGAGGCCGTCGACGGCATCAGCGACGGCGACCGCGTCAGCGTAGACGCGGACGCAGGAACCATCACGAACGAGACGACGGGTGCGACATACCAAGCACAGCCGTTCCCACCCTTCATCAAGGACATCATCGAGCGTGGCGGACTCATCGAGGCGGTCAAGGAGAAGTTGCGCTCGTGAGCACGTTGAGCACGCACCGCATCTGCTTGCTGCCCGGTGACGGCATCGGCCCCGAGATCACCGCCGAAGCTGTCAAGGTTCTCGATGCGATCGGCGCGCGACACGGCGTCGGCTTCGTCTACGAGGAGGCCCTGCTCGGCGGTATCGCGATCGACGAGACGGGTTCGGCGCTCCCGGATGCCACCCTCGAGGCCGCGCGTCGCGCCGATGCGGTCCTGCTCGCCGCGATCGGGGGTCCGAAGTGGGACACGACGGACCCGGCCAAGCCGCGTCCCGAGCAGGGGCTGCTCGGCATCCGCAAGGCGCTCGGGCTCTACGCGAACCTGAGGCCGGTCAAGGTATTCGACGCATTGCGCGACGCCTCCTCACTCAAGCCGGAGTATCTCGAGGGCGTCGACATGCTCATTGTGCGCGAGCTCACCGGCGGCCTGTACTTCGGCGCCCGGGCGCGTGAGACCGGCGTCGAGGGCGCGGCGACCGGGGGCGGAGCGGGGATGCGCGCCTACGACACGATGGACTACCGCGAGTTCGAGATCGAGCGTATCGCGCGAACCGCGTTCGAGGCGGCCCGCACCCGTCGGGGTCGTGTCCACAGTGTCGACAAGGCCAACGTGCTCGAGACGTCGCGCTTGTGGCGCGAGGTCGTGCACCGGCTGCACTCGGCGGAGTTCGTCGATGTGGAGCTCGTCGACCAGCTCGTCGACAACACCGCGATGCAGCTCATCCGCACGCCGGCGCAGTTCGACGTGATGGTGACCGAGAACATGTTCGGCGACATCCTCTCTGACGAAGCATCGATGCTGACAGGCTCGCTTGGCATGCTCGCGAGCGCGTCGCTTGGCGACGGGACCTCGCTCTACGAGCCGAGTCACGGATCCGCCCCCGACATCGCGGGGCAGGGCGTGGCGAACCCGCTCGCGATGCTGCTCTCCGTCGAGCTCATGCTGCGCCACAGCTTCGCGATGCACGAACCTGCCGACGAGCTCGCCGCTGCGATCGAGGGCGTGCTCGCCGACGGCTGGCGCACGCGCGATATCGCCGACGCGGCGACTTCTGCGGAGCGTCTCGTAGGGACGGCGGCGATGGGCGATCTCGTTGCGGAGCGGCTCAGGGCCTGATGGGGATGCGTGTGAAGTCGGCCGTGTCTACCCCGCGCGCCTTGCCGCAGGCGCTGGTGGCGCTGCTCGCACTCTGCGTGGTGGCGCTCGTGGTGACGGTTGGTGCTCGACAGCAAGCCAACGCCGTCGACGGCGCGCTGATCACGATGGGTCTGGTTGCGCTCGTCGCGGTGTTAGGGCTCGCCAGCAGGCCGGACGCGCTTGTTCCTCGCGACCGCCTGGGTATCGCATGGGCAGCGTTCTTGGGCTGGGCGCTGCTGTGCGCGCTGGTCTCAGGTCGCGTGTGGGCCTCTCTCGTGGGTGAGGTCACGAGCCTGCTCGGCCTCTTCACCCTCGTCGGACTGACGTTGGCCGCCGCCGCCGCGGCTCGCTTCGGGGACGATGCACGAAGAGCTCTAGAGCTGGCCGCTCCCGTCGCGGTGTTCGTCCAGATCGCGGCGACGGTGGCGCAACTCGCCTTGGGAGCGCGTCCGCGTGGCACACTCCCGAACTCCACCTACCTCGGTGAGGCGATCGTCATCCTCCTGCCGTTCGTGTTGGCCGAAGATCCCGGGGGGTTGCGCCTGGAGCGACGGCACCGCCTGTGGCTCGCGGGCGCGGCCGTCATCACCCTCGCGGCGGCGGGCTCGCGCACCGCCGCGCTCGCGGCGACGGGGTGGTTCCTGTGGGCGCTCGTGAGCCGGTCCGGGCTATCCCGCGCGCTCAAGCTGGCGGCGATCACGCTGACGGTGGTGACTGTGGCGCTCGGCGCCTTCACGTTCGCACGCGGCGAGGTGCTCGGTACCGCTGGCATCGAGACGCTTGGCGAGAGACCCAGGATGTGGCGCACCGCCGCGCTCGCGGCCGCCGGTCGGCCGCTTGTGGGCTACGGGCCGGATGGCTTCACGGCGGGTGGTGTCGCGGTCACAACGCCCGAACTGGCTCGCGACGGGGGAGCGCTCATCTTCCGTCCAGGCTCGGTCGACCCGCACAACCTCGCCGTCTGGGTGCTCGTCTCGACTGGTGTCTTTGGACTCGGACTGTTCGCGTGGGCCCTCGTGGAGCTGGTCTTGCGATGGCGTCGTGCCTTTCGGGACGGACGGGACGTCGCACCTGGTGTGTTCGCGGTGGTTGGGGCGGTGGCGGTCTTCCTCACCGCGCCGGCGGCGCTGCAGGTGCTGCCACTGTTCGGATACGTCGTGGGTGTCTCCCTAAGACGTGGTGAAGAGCGCTCCGGAACGGGCGTGCCGCGTACCGTCGGCTGGGTCTTGATTGGCGCAGGCGCTCTGGTCGCGCTGGCGATGGCCGGCAACGCAGCCACTCGCCTTGCTCTCGAGGACCACGGCGCCGATGTTTCGCCGGCCAAGGTCGGGCTCGCGCAGGCCGCGACGGTGTGGTGGCCGTTCGACGCGCACCTCGCGCATCTTGCCTCGCTACATTGGGGGTGGACTGCCGTGGCCGATCCCACGGTCGCGATGCGGCAGCCGGATCTCGTCGCCATAGAACGGGCGGTCGAGCTCGACTCTCGCGACCCGTTCGTCTCACTAGAGCACGCACGCACGTTGCGGTTCTATGGTGCGCCTGACGAGGCGGTCGAGGGCGCCTTCCTCGAGACGCTTAGGCGCTGGGAGCTCTTTCCCATCGCCCGCGCCGAGTACGCGACATTTCTGGCCCGCGCTGGGCGGACTGATGAGGCGCGCGCGCATCTGGACGTCGCGACACTGGTCGAAGACCCGCA
The DNA here is from genome assembly GCA_037445775.1 of Actinomycetota bacterium. Taxonomy (GTDB): domain Bacteria; phylum Actinomycetota; class Coriobacteriia; order Anaerosomatales; family PHET01; genus JBBUX01. Next base: position 32,292 of record JBBIJX010000013.1, on the reverse strand, counting down.
CCCGAGATTCGCCGCGACGCTTCAGACAGCCCGCGACGAACTCGCTCGGAGGCCCTGACGCCCTCACACGCCGCGAGTCGCATCACGACGTTGCGCCCCATTACGCCTCCGGAGCGCTACACTGTCAGAACCTGTTTCCGGGCCTTGACGAAAGGGGTGCGTGATGTCGCTGCCGACCGTGGACTGGATCTGGATGGACGGCGAGTTCGTCGAGTGGGACAAGGCGCAGGTACACGTCCTCACGCACGCCCTGCACTACGGCTCGGGCGTCTTCGAAGGCGAGAGGTGCTACGAGACCGCCGACGGTCCGGCGATCTTCCGCTCCCGCGATCACGCCGAACGACTGCTGCGCAGCGCGAAGATGCTCTACATGGACGTGGACTACTCCGCCGACGAGATCATGGAGATCAAGCGCGAGCTGATCCGGCGGAACAACCTCGCGAGCTGCTACCTCCGCCCGGTCGTCTACCGTGGATACGGGATCATGGGACTCGATCCCATGCCCGCGCCCGTGCAGTTCTTCATCGCCGCGTGGCCGTGGGACACGTATCTAGGCGAGGAGAGCCTTACACAGGGCGTGGCCGTAGGGGTGTCGAGCTGGCGCCAGCGCGGCATCAACGCGACGCCGCCTGCCATCAAGGCGTGCGGGCAGTACCTCAACTCGAGCTTCGCCCGTATCGAGGCGAACCGGCACGGGTACATGGAGGCGATACTGCTCAACGAAGAGGGCAAGGTCTGTGAGGGCACCGGCGAGAACCTGTTCGTCGTGCGCGACGGCGTGATCTCGACGCCGCCCGTCTCAGACGGCATCCTCGAAGGCATCACGCGCGACTCGATCATGGTCATCGCCGACGACCTGGGCTACCCGGTGCTCGAGGAGTCCATCGTCAGGACCGACCTATACACGTGCGATGAGTTCTTCATGACGGGATCGGCTGCCGAGGTCGTGCCGGTGCGCAGCGTCGACGGCTACGATCTGAGCGCCCCGGGCCCCATCACGAAGGATCTGCAGGAGACATACTTCCGCGTGGTGCGTGGCGAGGAGCCCGATTACGAGGAGTGGCTCGACCGGGTCTGAGAGCGCAGATCGGAGAGCGTCGACGGTGGTCACGATCTACGACACCACACTACGTGACGGCACGCAGCGCGAGGGGCTCACGCTGTCTGTCGAGGACAAGCTGCGCGTCGCGCGCAAGCTCGACCTTCTCGGCGTGCACTACATCGAGGGAGGCTTCCCCGGCTCGAACCCGAAGGACATCGAGTTCTTCGAGCGCGCCCGGGAACTAGAGCTTGAGACCGCGAAGATCGCCGCGTTCGGTTCGACGCGCCGAAGAAGCGTGGCCGCATCCGAAGACGAGGGACTCAAGGCGCTCCTGGGGACCGGCTGTGAGGCGCTCTGCATATTCGGCAAGGCTTGGGACGTGCACGTGACCGAGACGCTGCAGGCCACGCTCGAGGAGAACCTCGCGATGGTGCGCGACTCGGTCGCGTACCTGAAGTCGCACGGGCGCACCGTCTTCTTCGACGCGGAGCACTTCTTTGACGGCTACCGGGCGAACCCCGGCTACGCTCTTGAGGTCTGCCGCGTGGCCGCTGACGCCGGGGCTGACGTAGTGGTGCTCTGCGACACCAACGGCGGCACGATGCCGCACGAGGTCCTGCGCGCAGTGGGCGAGGTCTCGCTCGCGCTCGACGTACCCCTCGGCATACACGCGCACAACGACGCCGGATGCGCGGTGGCTAACTCGCTCATCGCGATCGAAGCCGGCTGCGTGCACGTCCAAGGCACGGCGAACGGCTACGGCGAGCGGGCCGGCAACGCGGACCTGTTCGCCATCATCCCGGCGCTCGTGCTCAAGATGGGGGACGACTGCGTGAGCCGCGAGCAGCTCAAGCTGCTGACTGAGGTCAGCCACTTCATCGCCGAGACGGCGAATCTCGCCCCCAGCCCTCACCAGCCTTACGTAGGGTCGAGCGCGTTCGCTCACAAGGGAGGTGTGCACGCGAGCGCGGCGGCGCGGCTCCCCGAGGCCTACGAGCACATCGATCCGGCAACGGTGGGCAACCTGGCGCGCATCGTCGTGAGCGAGCTCGCGGGCCGCGCGTCACTGACGATGAAAGCCGCCGAGCTGGGCATCGAGCTCTCGGGCGATACTGCCGCCGAAGTCCTCGACTCGATCAAGGAGCTCGAGTATCGCGGGTACAGCTTCGAGACTGCGGACGCCTCGCTCGCGATCATGCTCCAGAAGCGGCTGGGTACTTATGAGCCGCTCTTCCGCCTCGAGTCGTTCCGCGTCATCGCCGAGAAGCGCGAGGACGGCCGCGTGATGACCGAGGCGACCATCAAGGTGCACGTCAAAGGTCACCGCTACATCGCGACCGCCGAGGGCAACGGCCCCGTGAACGCGCTCGACAAAGCGCTGCGCATCGCGGTCCAGCGCTTCTACCCGGCGCTCGAGCAGATCACGCTCGAGGACTACAAGGTGCGCGTGCTCGACGACACGAAGGGCACGGGCGCCGTCACGCGCGTCATAATCGAGACAGGCGACCATCACCGCACCTGGGGCACCGTTGGTGTCTCGGAGAACATCATCGAGGCCTCGTGGGAGGCGCTCGTCGATTCGGTCGAGTACGGCCTCATGAAGGCCGAGGACCAAGGCGCGCACGACTGATCTTCAAGCCTCCTCACCCTCGCCACTCACCGATTCGCTGCGCCCCGGGGCAGGAGGTGTACGCCGCGCATGGAACATCGATACAGTGTCGATCCCCTCACGCGTGTCCGGGAGAGCGAGATGCGAGTCGTCCGGGTGCTCTGGGAGGGTGACTGCCGATACGGACTCGCAGATGACGACACGGTCACCCTCATCAGCGATGAGCCGTTTGCGGCATGGGAGCCGGAAGGCATCCTTGCGCTGCATGAGGCGCGCCTGCTGCCACCCACGTTGCCCACCAAGGTCGTTTGCGTGGGGCTTAACTACCGCGCGCACATCGCTGAGCTTGGGCACGAGATGCCCGATGAGCCGGTCATCTTCCTCAAGCCGCCGACGGCGATCATCGGGCCGCTCGGCACGATTCCGCTGCCTGACGGCGTGGGCCGAGTGGACTACGAGGCAGAGCTCGGCGTCGTGATCGGCCGCAGGACGCATCGCGCATCGCGCGAAGAAGCTGCAGACAACGTACTCGGCTTCACGTGCGCGAACGATGTCACAGCGCGCGATCTGCAACAGCGCGACGGGCAATGGTCTCGTGCAAAGGGCTTTGACGGGTTCTGCCCTATCGGGCCGTGGATCGAGACCGACGTCGACCCGGCTGATCTTGCTGTGCAGTGCTTCGTGAACGGGGAGCTCAGACAGTCCGCCCGCACGAGCGAGATGCTCTTCGATCCCTACCAGCTCGTGAGCTTCGCAAGCCACGTCATGACCTTGGTACCCGGAGACGTCGTCCTCACCGGCACTCCCGGCGGCATCGGACCGCTGCACCATGGGGACACGGTCGAGGTGCGGATCGCCGGGGTCGGCTCGCTCGTCAACTCGGTCGGGGAGCCCTGCTAGCCGACGCACCCTGCGGGGCGCCCTCAGCCGACCCGCGCTTGCGACCCGTCCGCCGCCACGCGGAGGTATGTGGCGTGGTACTGTATGCGATTGTCGGATTTCTGCATACGGCAGGCCGTATCGCGTACGGATCGGGAGCACCTGCGTGTTCGGCAACAAGAACCTCAACCTCGTCATAGCCACGCGTTTCGTGTCACGCGCGGGGGGCTCCGCGGCGTTCTTCGTGGGCGTCTGGGGCACCGCCGCCTACGTCTTCGAGGCGACGGCGAGCCAGCTTGCCCTGATGAGCGCCGGCAACGCCGTCGCCGGCATGATCGGGACGATCATGGCCGGCGTGCTCATCGACCGTATCGGCCCCCGCAAAGTGCTCATCGGCGCCGAGTTGCTCACGGTTCCAGCCGCGCTCGCGGCGGCGGCGGCCTCGTCGTACCCCGCCTTCGTGTTCGCGGCGATCGCGTTCTCGTTCGCCGGGATTCCAGCGTTCACCGCTGGTGCGTCGTTCGCGCCCTTCATCGTCGAAGGCGCTGACGAACTCGAGCGGGCGAACGCGAGCATCGAGGCCGCCGGCTCCGCCGGGTTCGTGCTGGGACCGGCGATGGGCGCACTCCTCGCGCAGTCGGCGGGCACGCCCGCGGTCTTCGTGGCGGCGGTCGTCTGCGCACTCGTCGCGTCTGCGATCGCCTACTTCGTCCGCATCGACGAGACGCCCGGGCACCCGAGCGAGCGTCACCCGCTGGCCGAAGTCCGCGACGGCCTGAAGGTGAGCTACGGCATACGGCCCTTGCGCTACGTCATCCTCCTGGGCACGGTCGCGTGGTTGGGTTTCGGCGCATTCGCGGCGCTTGAGCCGCTCTTCTACCGCGACGCCGTTGACGTAGGACTCGAATGGATCGGCTACATGAACACGGTCTTCGGCGTGGGCCTTGTTCTCGGCGCGTGGCTGCTGCCGCGACTGCCGCGTGGAGTCCTGTCAGCGCGCGGCGCAGGGTTCGTCGTCGCGCTCATGGGCGTCGGCTCCATCGGCTACGTGGGCACGACGAATCTGTGGCTCATCGGCGTGGGCGCGGTGGTGTGGGGGCTGATAATCGGGGCGGCGGACCCGTTGCTCCGCACGCTGCTGCACCTCGACGCGCCGCACGACTACGTCGGCCGGGTCGTGAGTACCGCGCAATACCATAAGAGCGTCGGAGAGCTCATCCCGCTCGCGCTCGCGCCATGGCTGGCGTCGCTGTGGGGCGTGCAGCCGGTGCTGATCGCGGGTGGGGTATGCGTGACGCTCGTGGCCCTGGGGAGCCTGCCCGTCGCGCGTTCGATAGACCGCGCAAAGCGTGACTCCCTGAACAGCGCAACCGAGCCGCAGGGACTTGTCGCCGAGGCTCTCCCGGACACCGTCGTCTGACGTCGAAGAGGGTCGCCGCTCGTCAGGGCGCGGGTGCCGTTCGGCTATCCGCAGGCACACTATGTCGGAGGTGCGTGCTATCCTCACCGCGATATCTTGTGGTTCAAACGGTCGTCAGGGGGCCTCGTCGATGGGTGAAGACCGCCTGCGCACGCGCGAGGTGGAGCAGCTGCTGGAGGCGTTCCTCGCACTCAGGGACGCAGACGAGGCGTACGCACTGCTCGTCGACGTGTGCACGGTGCGTGAGCTCAAGGAGATGGCGAGCCGGCTCGAGGTCGCCCGCCTGCTTGACTCGGGCGAACACTACGCGGCGATCCAGGAGCGGACGGGGGCCTCGGCGACGACGATCTCGCGCGTGAGCAAGGCGCTCAACTACGGGGCGGATGGGTACCGCGCGGTACTCGGACGGCTGCCCGAACGCGGCGACGGGTAGGGCGGAACCCCGTGTCGTTCGTACACCTGCACACTCACTCCGAATACTCGTTGCTCGACGGGGCGGCTCGCGTGAAGGACCTGGTCATGCGCGCGGTCGAGCTGAACATGCCCGCGCTTGCCCTCACTGACCACGGCTACATGTACGGCGCGGTCGACTTCTACAAGGCGTGCGCGGACCCGAAAGTAGGCGCCGGGCGCGTCAAGCCGATCATCGGGTGCGAGGTCTACTTCACGCCCGAGCGCGTGCTCTCGGGCGGCAAGCGGGACTTCTACCACCTGTTGTTGCTGGCGAAGAGCGACCTCGGGTACCGCAACCTCATGGCGCTCGTGAGCGACGCCGCCGTGCAGGGCTACTACTACAAGCCCCAGGTCGACCTCGAGCTTCTGCGGCGCTACTCGGAGGGCCTTGTCGGTACGTCGGCGTGCATGAGCGGCATCGTCTCGAAGTCGATTGAGCTCGGCCACCCCGAGGAAGCGCGTGAGTGGGCCGCGACCTTCGCGCGGACCTTCGCCCCCGGCGACTTCTACCTCGAGATTCAAGATCAAGGCATCGTAGGAGAGAACGGCGTTACGCAGCGCCAGCTGGCTGGCGCTATCGCGTCGCTCGGCGACGAGTTGGGCCTCCCGCTCGTCGCGACGAACGACATCCACTATCTCGCGCGCGAAGACGCCGCCACGCAGGATCTGCTGCTGTGTATCGGGACGAACGCGACGGTCGGGCAGGCTGACCGCATGCGCTTCTCGAGCGATGAGTTCTTCATGAAGGACGCTGACGAGATGGCGGCGGCACTCCCGGAGTACGAGGAGGCGCGGGCGAACACGCTCGCGATCGCCGAGAAGTGCACCGTCGAGATCGAGACAGGCCGCATAATCCTGCCGGTGTTCGGCGTTCCCGCGTCGCACACAGACGAAACGTACCTGAAAGAACTCTGCCTCGAGGGGCTGAAGGAGCGCTACGGCGACCCCGTCCCAGCCGAAGCGCTCGAGCGTCTCGACTACGAGCTCTCGATCGTCGGCCCGAAGGGAATCGCGCCGTACTTCCTCATCGTCGCCGACTTCACGCGCTGGGCGCGTGAGCATGACGTACACGTGGGTCCGGGGAGGGGGAGCGGCGCGGGGTCGATCATCGCCTACTCGCTCAAGATCACGAACCTTGACCCGATCGAACAGGGGCTTCTGTTCGAGCGGTTCCTGAACCCGGACCGCACCGAGATGCCCGACATCGACATGGACTTCGATGACGAGGGCCGCGGCCGCGTCATCGACTACGTGCGCGACAAGTACGGCGACGACAAGGTCTGTCAGATCATCACGTTCGGCACGATGAAGGCCCGGGCGGCGATCCGTGACGCGGGCAGGGTGCTCGGCTACCCGTTCGGCGTGCCAGACAAGATCTCGAAGATGATTCCGGCAATGCCCCTCGACATCACCATAGCGGGCGCGATCTGGGGCGATCGCGACGGGGGTGTCATCGCCAACCCCGAGCTGCGCGCCGCCTACGAGACGGACGCCGACGCCAAGCGCATCCTCGACGCCGCGATGGCGATCGAGGGCATCACGCGTAACGAGAGTGTTCACGCTGCAGGCGTCGTCATCTGCCCGAACCCGCTTCACTACCACCTGCCCATCAAGCGGGATTCGAAAGGCGGCAGCACCGTCACGCAGTACGACGGTCCCACCGTCGCCGAGCTGGGCCTGCTCAAGATGGACTTCCTCGGGCTGCGCACGCTCTCGGTCATCGCTGGCGCGGTCAAAAGCATCGAGCGCAACCACGGTGAACACATCGACGTCGACGCCATCCCACGCGATGACGCGACCGCGTTCAAGCTGCTGCAGCGCGCCGACACCGATGGAGTGTTCCAGCTCGAGTCCGGCGGCATGAAGCGAACGCTGCGCGATCTGAAGCCCACGTCCTTCGCCGACATCGTCGCGGTGGTGGCGCTCTTCCGCCCCGGACCCATGGACTCGATTCCGGAGTACGTCGCCCGCAAACACGGCCGCACGCCCATCACCTACTACGACGAGCGCCTCCAGCCCATCCTCGAAGAGACGTACGGCATGCTCGTCTACCAAGAGCAGGTCATGCGCATCGCCATGTTCATGTCGGGCTTCTCGGGCGGCAAGGCCGACAAGCTCAGGAAGGGCATGTCGAAGAAGGTCGCCGCCATCATGACCGAACTCAGGCCCGAGTTCATCGAAGGTGCTGTCGCGAACGGTTATGACCGCTCGATGGTCGAGGGCATGTGGACCGACATCGAGAAGTTCGGCGCGTACGCGTTCAACAAGAGCCACGCGGCCGCGTACGCCATCGTCGCCTACCAGACCGCGTACCTGAAGGCGCACTACCCGCTCGAGTACATGGCGGCGGTGCTCACGAGGTACGCGGGAAAGACCGACGAGATCGTGCGCTACGTGAGCGCGTGCAACCGCGCGGGCATGACCGTGCTGCCGCCCGACGTCAACACCTCCGGACGCGACTTCACGCCTGTTGCAGACGAGGGAATCCGGTTCGGTCTTGAGGGCATAAGGGGCATCGGGCAGGGCGTGGTCGAGACGATTGTCGCGGAACGGGAGCGCGGCGGCCGGTTCGCCTCACTCAACGAGTTCTGCAACCGGGTCGATACCACGCGCTTCAACCGCAAGTCACTCGAGGCGCTCGTCAAGGCCGGTGCGTTCGACTCGACGGGCTACACGCGCATGCAGCTCATGCGCGTGGTCGACGACGGCGTGCTCGAGGCTGCCGCCAAGCGCCAGAAGGACCAAGACAGCGGCCAGGTATCGATGTTCGACCTCTTTGCCGCCGAAGACCACGGCTTCACCGAGGAGGTCTCGCCTCCAGACGGCATCGAGTGGGACGAACGCCTCAAGCTGGGCTTCGAGAAGGAGATGCTCGGCATATTCGTCTCGGGCCACCCGCTGCGGGCGAACGAGGATGCGGTCAGGGCGGCAGCGGACGTGTCGCTCGGCGATATCGACGAGAGTATTAACGGGCGCACGTGCTGGTTCGCCGGGATGCTCCTAGGCATCGCGCGCAAGCCCACGCGCAAGGGCTCGCTGATGGCGACCGCCACGCTCGAGGACCTAGATGGTGCCATCGAGGCGGTCTTCTTCCCATCCACGCTCGAGGCGTATCGCGACCTCATCAACGAGGAGGCGGTCGTGCGCATGCGCGCGAAGTACGAGGTCGACGACCGTGGGCAGAAGCTCATCGTGGCCGAGGTCGAGGCCTTCGACGGCACCGTGTTCGCGAAGCAGCCTACGAAGGTCATCGTCAACACCGATGCCGGTGCGCTCGTGAACGGCAGGGTCGATGCCCTCAAGCGCGCATTGACGCACTATCCCGGCTCCGATGTCGTGGAGCTGCACGTGTGGGACGCGGAGAAGGCGCGCACCATCGTGTGTGCGATCCCCGAGCGCGTCAACGCCGACGCGAGCGGGCTCTACGCCGAGCTGCGCCACACCTTCGGCGTCGACGCGATCACAGACACGCGTCCTTCACGGCCGCAGAAGAAGCAGTGGCGTGCGGAGGTTGCGCTCTAGCACTCTACTGTGATAGAGTGATGGCGTAGAGGCAGAACCACTACGCGCGGGCGGCGAGATGCCGCCCGCTGACGCGAGGAGCCGACGCTTCATGAGACCAGTCACGCCCCGGGGGTTCCGCGACGTGCTACCGCGCGAGGCCGCGGAACGCGAGGTGCTCTCAGCCGCTGCGGCCGGTGTGTTCGCCGCGTGGGGCTACGAGCCCGTCGAGATGCCTGCCGTCGAGGTGTACGGCACCCTGACAGACGCTGCAGGTGATCTCGAGGCCACCGCGTTCCGCCTCTTCGACAGCGACGGGCGCCTTCTGGCGCTTCGCCCCGACATGACGGTTCCCATCGCCCGGATGGTGGCGTCGCGCATGGGCGAGGTTCCCGGTGCGAAGCGGCTTCGCTATGCGGGCGAGGTCTTCCGTGAGCACGAGTCGCTGCGCGGGCAGGCGCGCCAGTTCACCCAGGTGGGCATCGAGTTGGTGGACGCTGCGGGTGCGGTGGCCGACGCGGAGGTCATCGCCGTGATGGTGGAGACGCTCCAAGCGCTCGGCCTGCCCGAATTCACCGTCGCCTTGGGCGACGTGGCGCCCCTGTTCGCGCTGCTCGACGCCGCGGGTGGCGATGTCGCATGGCGGAATGCCGTGCTTGCCGCCGCCCACGACCGCAACTTGGTGGCCTTCGATGCGCTCACGCGCTCGGGCGGGGTCGTCCCGGAAGTCGGCGCCGCGCTGCGCGACGTCGTCGCCACGCGAGGGGGCGGCGAGGCGATCGCGCGGTGCCACGATACGGTCACGCCCTTCGGCGGCGGCGGGGTTCTCGAGGAGCTCGCGTGCACGTGGGAGTTGCTCGAGGAGTTGGGAGTGACGGAACGGATCGTTGTCGACTTCGGGATAACCCGGGCGTTCGATTACTACACGGGCATCGTGCTTGAGGCGTATGCGCCGGGCATCGGCGTCCCTCTCGGCGCAGGGGGTCGCTACGATGGCGTGCTCGCCGCCTACGGCACTCCGGCGCCGGCGGTCGGCTTCGCTCTCGGGCTTGAGCGGGTGACCGTCGCGCTTGCCGAGCAGGACGCCGTCGTCGAGATCGGCCCCGCCGCCATACTCGTGGGCGGAGAGGCGCGCGCGGCATTCGCCGAGGCGGCACGGGTACGGGCTGCGGGCCGGCGCGCCGTGCTCGCCGCCGGAATGACCGGCGAAACGCTCGCGGATGAAGCCGCGCGGCGCGGCCTCGAGGCGGTGGAGGCCCGATGAGCGCGGCGAGGGGACGCGGCCGCGGTGACGGACTCATGCGGATCGCCGTGCCCAAAGGCGCGCTCTTCGAGGACTCGGTCTCGGCGCTCGCCGCCGCCGGTCTCGACGTCGCCTGTCTTGCGAGCCCTGGACGGCAACTCATCGTCTCAGGCTCCGACGCCGAGTTCATCATCGCGAAGCCCACGGACGTACCGGTCTACGTCGCCTACGGCGCAGCCGACTGCGGCATCGCCGGGCGCGACGTGCTCATCGAGGCGGACCTCGGCGTTGTCGAGCTGCTCGACCTGGGTTTCGGCGGGTGCCGATTCGTCGTAGCGGGTCCGGCGGACGACGACGATCTCGCGAAGCGCTACGCGCAGGTGGGCGTCTTGAGGGTCGCGACGAAGTACCCGCGCATCACGGCCGCCCACTATGCGGAGCGCGGCGTGCAGGTCGAAATCGTCAAGCTCCACGGCAATATCGAGCTCGCACCGCTCATCGGGATCTCCGATGTCATCGTCGACATCACGGCGACGGGGACCACGCTGCGGGACAACGGGCTGCGCGTCATCGAGGACGTGCTGCCGTCGACTGCGCGTTTCGTCGCCAATTCGGTCGCCGTGCGGACGGACCCACGCGTGCTCGGACTAGCGAGCGGTCTGTCGGCGGGGTCGGTACAATCGGAGGCAGACACGTCTGCGGCGCCTCCCTCGGCCGCCGCGTTCACCGCGAAGAATCGAGGCTAGTCATGTTGCGTCGCATCGTGCTTGCACCCGGCGAGCGTCTGAGTGAGTCCGATCTCGGCCGCAGCGGCGGGGTCGATGCCGAGGTGCTTGGTGTGGCCGCTCGCATCGTCGACGACGTACGCGCGCGCGGCGACGCGGCCCTGCGGGAGTACACGCTGCAGCTCGACAGGGTCGAACTCGGCGACATGGGAGTGAGCGAGACCGAGATCGAGGCCGCGGTCGCGCAGTGCGAGCCGGCGTTCCTCGACGCGCTGTCGATGGCCGCTGCCGCGATCGAGGAGTTCCACGAGCGCCAGGTGCAGCAGTCATGGTTCACCGCCCAGGAGGGCGGCATACTGCTCGGCCAGAAGGTCACGCCTATCGGCCGGGTGGGCATCTACGTGCCCGGCGGACGCGCGCAGTACCCGTCCAGCGTGCTGATGAACGCCATCCCCGCCCAGGTCGCCGGCGTCCCCGAGATCGCAATGGTCGTGCCTCCTGCACCTGACGGCAGCGTGAACCCCTACACACTCGCGGCGGCTGCGGAAGCCGGCGTCACCGAGATCTACCGCGTGGGTGGCGCGCAGGCCATCGCCGCGCTCGCCTACGGCACCGAGAGCATCCCGAAGGTGGACAAGGTCACCGGCCCGGGCAACGCCTACGTCACCGCCGCGAAGAAGCTCGTCATGGGCGACGTAGGGATCGACATGCTCGCCGGTCCGAGCGAGGTGCTCGTCCTCGCGGACGAGACCGCTGAGCCCGCGTTCGTCGCGATAGATCTCATGGCCCAGGCCGAACATGACCCCCGAGCCGCCACCTATCTCGTGACGACCGACCCCGATCTGCCGGACCTCGTCGAACAGGCGCTCCGTGTGTTGATCGCTGAGTCGCCGCGTGGTGAGATCACCGAGCGCTCGCTCGTCGACAACGGCATCGCCATCGTCTGTCCCGACATCGTCGCCGCGCTCGACGCGGTCGACCTGATCGCGCCGGAGCACCTCGAGGTGCAGTGCGCCGACGCGTTCGACCTGCTCGGCTCCATCACCAACGCGGGTGCGATCTTCCTTGGACACTGGACTTGCGAGAGCGTGGGCGACTACGTGGCCGGTCCGAACCACGTGCTTCCCACCGGCGGCACCGCCCGCTTCTCGAGTCCTCTGTCCGTGGACGACTTCGTCAAGAAGTCGAGCGTGCTGTCGTACTCCTACGACGCGCTCGAGTTCGACGGACCCGCCGTCATCGAGCTCGCCACCCGGGAGGTCTGGGCCCACGCGCGCGCCGTCTCACTGCGCATCGACGCGATCGAGGCCGAGCGGGGCGCCGCCGGTAGCGGGGCGGGTGAGGACTTGTGAACAGCTTCCGTGAGCCGCGTCCCGGGCTCGACGGGCTCGTGCCCTACGAGGCGAAAGAGGTGCGCGCTGACGTCAACCTCGCCTCGAACGAGCACCCGCTGAACCTGCCGTCGGAGATCATCGCGCGCCTGTCCGCGCGCCTGTCCGAGTTCCGCTTCAACCGCTATCCGGACCCCACGGCGAGCGACCTGCGAGCGCTCATAGCGGAAGCCAACGGGCTAGAGACCGCTAACGTGCTCGTGGGCAACGGGGGAGACGAGCTCATCTTCAACATCCTGCTTGCCTGGGGTGGTCCGGGGCGTGCGATGCTCGACTGCCCTCCTACGTTCGCCATGTATGGCATCGACGCGGCGACGACGGGGACCGAGTGCATCCGCGTTCCTCGGCTCGCGGACTTCTCGCTTGACGAGCCGGCGGTGCTCTCACGCGTCGCCGAAGGCGACATCGACATCGTCATGATCGCCAATCCGAACAACCCAACCGGCAACCTTGTCGATGAGAGCTTCCTCATCGAGCTCCTGAACGCGACAGACGCGATCGTGCTAGTTGACGAGGCGTACTTCGAGTTCAGCCGCCACACGATGCGCCCTCACATGCTGCGCCATCCGAACCTGGTGCTGCTGCGGACGTTCTCGAAGGCGTTCTCGCTCGCGGGGCTCAGGGTGGGCTACCTGCTTGCGCACGCCGACGTGGTGACGGAACTCATGAAGGTGCGCCAGCCGTACTCGATCAACGCGTTCTCGCAGTGGGTTGCCGGCCAGGTGTTCCGCGAGCGCGTCGCGTTCGAGCAGTCGATCAGCGAGATCATCCGCGGCCGTGACACGCTCGCGCACGGGCTGGACCTCATGCATGACGTCAAGGTGTTCGGCAGCGAGGCGAACTTCGTGCTGTTCCGCGTGGAGCACGCGAGCGCGGTCTGGCGCGACCTGCTTCACAACCACTCGGTGCTCGTCCGCGACTTCTCGCGGGCTCCGGGACTGGAGGATTGTATGCGCGTCACGGTTGGCACGCCCGAGGAGAACCAGCGATTCCTCGACGCGCTCGACGAGATCCTCACGTCGCGACGTGCGTCGGAGCACTTCGGTGAGAAGGCACGCGCCACGCGTCACGAGGACAACGGAAACGGGGGGAAGTGACGATGGGCCGCAACGCAGAGATCACGAGGGAGACGAGCGAGACGCGCGTCCGCGTGGCGCTCGACCTCGACGGCACCGGCACGACGAGCATTCTGACGGGGATTCCGTTTTTCGACCACATGCTCGATGCGCTCGGGCGTCACGCAACGTTCAACCTCACCATAGAGGCCAGCGGCGACCTCGCGGTCGACGCGCACCACACGGTCGAGGATGTTGGGATCGTGCTAGGGCAGGCCGTCACCAAGGCGCTCGGCGACAAGGCCGGCATCACGCGCTTCGGCGATGCGGTCGTCCCCATGGACGAGGCGCTCGTGCTTGCGGCGGTCGACGTGTCGGGGCGCGGGCAGCTCCACTACGCGGTCGAGCTGCCCATCGAGATCGTGGGCACGTTCGACACGACGCTCGCCAAGGAGTTCCTCATCGCACTCGCGGCCAACGCCGGCCTCACGCTGCATGTGCGCTCGTTTTCCGGGGAGAACAGCCACCATCTCATCGAGGCCGCCTTCAAGGCGGTCGCGCGCGCTCTGCGCGAGGCGGTCGCCATCGACGCGCGCGTGAGCGGCGTGCCGTCGACGAAGGGCGCTCTGTGATCGCGATCGTCGACTACTCGATGGGCAACCTGCGAAGCGTCGAGAAGGGCTTCGAACACGCGGGCGTCGCCGACGTGGTCGTGACCGGCGACCCAGCGCTCATCGAGCGTGCGGACGGCATCGTGCTGCCGGGCGTGGGCGCGTTCCGCGACGCGGCGGCGCACCTGCGCGACAGCGGCTGCGAGGAGGTCCTGCTGCGCAAGGCGGGCGAAGGCACGCCTCTTCTGGGCATCTGCCTCGGACTGCAGCTGCTTGCCGACACCGGCTACGAGGACGGGGAGTGGGCGGGGCTGGGGCTTGTCCCCGGAGCGTGTGAGCGGCTGCCCTCCGGTGTCAAGGTCCCGCACATCGGATGGAACACCGTCGAGTACCCCCGTGAGTGCGAGCTGTTCGCTGGCATCCCCGAGTCAACCGCGTTCTACTTCGTCCACAGCTACCGCATCATCCCGCGCGATGAGGAAGTCGTCATCGGCTCGACCGAGCACGGGGTGCGGTTCGCCTCGGCGGTTCAGAGTGGAAACGTCTTCGCCGTGCAGTTCCATCCTGAGAAGTCGTCAGCGATGGGTCTTCGACTGCTTGCGAACTTCGGTGCCATCGTGGAGAGGAAGGTGTCGTCGTGATCGTCTTTCCCGCCATAGATCTGCTGGGCGGCAGGGCCGTACGCCTCGCCCAGGGCGACTATGAGCGCGTCACCGTCTACCGCGAGGACCCGGTAGCCCAAGCGCGTGACTTCGCCGAGGCAGGTGCGGAGTGGATCCACGTCGTGGACCTCGACGGCGCACGCGATGGCGTGCCCGGAAACGCAGACGTGATCGAGCGCATAGTCGCCGAGGTGGGGATCCCGGTGCAGACCGGTGGCGGCATCCGCACCCTCGAGACGATGATGCGGCTCGTGGGCGCGGGTGCGGGCCGGATGGTCGTGGGCACGAAGCTCGTGACCGCGCCCGGCTTCGTGCGCGAGGCCGTCGAGCGCTTCGGCCCCGAACGCGTCGTGGCGGGAATCGACGCCCGCGAAGGCATGGTTGCGGTGGAGGGGTGGCGCGAGGGTACGGCAACGCCCGCCGCGGAGCTCGTTGCCGAGCTTGCGGATCTCGGCCTGACTCACCTCGTATACACGGACATCTCGCGCGACGGCATGCAGACCGGCGTCGATGTCGACGCTTACGAGCAGGTGGCCGACGCCGCCGGGTTCGCGGTCATCGCCTCGGGTGGAGTCTCCACGCTCGACGACTTCCGTGAGCTTGCGGCACTCGGACCCGACGTTATCGAGGGCGCGATCACTGGACGCGCGCTCTACGAGGGCGCGTTCAAGCTCAAGCACGCGATCCGCGCCGCGCGCGGCGAGTACTGATGAGCGACGGTGTCCTCGCTTTGGCGCAGGACGTGAGCCCATGCTGACGAAGCGCGTCATCCCCTGTCTCGACGTCTTCGAAGGGCGCGTGGTCAAGGGCGTCAACTTCGTGAACCTCACCGATGCGGGCGATCCGGTCGAGATGGCGGCGGTCTACGACAAGGGGGGCGCTGACGAGGTTGTCTTCCTCGACATCACGGCGAGCCACGAAGAGCGCCCCAGCATGCTTGAGGTCGCGGCGCGCACTGCGGAAGAGTGCTTCATCCCGTACACGGTGGGGGGCGGCATGCGCTCGTCGGCCGACATCCGGGCGATGCTCAAGGCGGGCGCGGACAAGATCTCGCTCAACTCCGCTGCGGTTCGAAACCCCGAGCTCATCACCGAGACGAGCCGCATCTACGGCGCCCAGTGCATCGTGACGGCCATCGATGCGAGACGCGTGCCGGGCTCGAGCCCCGCGCGCTGGGAGGTCTTCATCAACGGCGGTCGCATCAACACGGAGCTCGACGCCGTGAGGTGGGCCGCAGAAGCTGAACGGCTCGGATCCGGCGAGATCCTGCTCACGAGCATGGACTGCGACGGCGTGAAGACGGGCTACGACATCGACCTCACGCGAGCCGTCACGGGGGCGGTGAACGTGCCGGTCATCGCGAGCGGGGGAGCGGGGGAGCTTGACCATTTCGCCGAGGTCGTCATCGAGGCCGACGCCGACGCAGTGCTCGCCGCGAGCGTCTTTCACTTCGGGACGTTCACCGTCCGGCAGGTGAAGCAGCACATGGCGGCGGCGGGGATCGCGGTGAGGTTGTAGGCTAGTGGTCTCAGTTGTGGATGACGGGCGCGTGATGGACAGGGAGACGGCTACTGCGCAACACGCCCGGCTAGAGGATGCCATCGAACTCGAGATGAAGGGGATCTGACGCATGACCGATCGCGAACAAAGCCTGCTCGGCGTCGACGAGCTCACCTACGACGACGCGGGGCTCATCCCCGCCGTCATCCAGGATGCTGCCACCGGGGACGTCCTCATGGTGGCGTACATGAACCGTGAGTCGCTCGTAGAGACGATCGAGACCGGCAAGACGTGGTTTTGGAGCCGCAGCCGCAAGAGGTACTGGATGAAGGGCGAGTCGAGCGGTCACACGCAGGATGTGCGCGAGATCCGCTACGACTGCGATGCGGACTGTCTGCTCGTCAGCGTCACACAGCATGGGCCGGGCGCTTGCCACACGAACCAGCGCTCGTGCTTCTACCGGCGGCTCTATCCGCACGCCGAATCGCTGGTCGGGCGCGCGGGCACGGGGAAGTGAGGTCATGATGATCGACGGATACGACCCTCGAGACGAGTCTGAGGAGACTCTCATCCAGTACGGTGCGCCCGAAGACATCGGCCGCGTCATCGAGTCGCTCTTCTCGACGATCCGCCACCGCAGCATCGAGCTGCCGGACGGCAGTTACACGGTGGCTCTACTCACCGGCGCCGAGGACGCGCTGCTCAAGAAGATCGGTGAAGAGGCCACCGAGGTCGTCATGGCGGCCAAGTCGAACGATCCAGACCAGGTGCGCTACGAGGTGGCCGACCTCGTGTACCACCTGCTCGTCGTCATGCAGCGCTGGGGGCTCACCCCTGACGACCTTGCACGTGAACTCGCGGCCCGATTCAAGTAGCCCCTCCGTGGCGACTCCGTCCGCCGGCAGACCGGATCCGAGACGGCGCGAGCCACTGTGGGACAGGGTGGACAAGAACCGCTTCCGGCTCGTCATCTACCTGGTGATCTTCGCCATCGCGTGCTCGGTGATGGTCGCCGCCGCGATCGGCGCCGTCGCGTTGATCCTGCGTGCGATATTCTCAGGCGCCGAAGAGACGCAGTGGCTCGTAGACGCGTTCGGCCTACTGCTCGGCGGCGGGTTCGGACGGCTCTGGGCGCTGGGGTTCGTCACGGCGATCGTCTATGAGGCATGGGCGCTCCTGCGCAGCGAGGGTTGGCTCCTGCGCCGCCTAGGAGCCGGACTCGTCCCCAAGGGCGTGCACCTCGACGCCAAGCTGGCACTCAAGGACATGGCTATCGCGTCCGGCATGCCCGTGGCGCCCTCGCTGCACCTCATCGACACGCCGAACGTGAACGCATTCGTGTTCTCCGCCCTCAGGCGGCGTCCCGTGGTGGGCGTCACGGCCGGCCTCATCACGCGCCTGAGCATCGCCGAGCAGCGTGCGGTGTTCGCGAACCTCGTCGCTCGCCTCGAGTCCGGCGATACGATGGTGTCTTCCGCCGTCGCGTCGCTGCTCGCGCCGCTGCAGTGGTACCGGGCGCACAGGATTCGCGCTCTCGACATCGAGGACAAGATGATCAGTGACGCTCTCGAGGAGCGCCGTGAGGATCCGTTAGGCATGAAGAACAGTTCGCCTCTGCCCGCGTCGACACTGTTCCTTCCGGTACTCGCCCCCGTGATCTTGGCCGGAGAGATCCTCGCTGCCCTGCAACGGCGCTCACAGCTCACCGCAGCGGAGAAGGCCGACGCGGAGGGCATGCTCTACCTGAAGGATCCCGACGCGATGCTCTCGGCACTCGAGCATTCGATCCGGCTCAACAACAACGTGTGCGCCGCCGGCGAGTCGTTCGGTGACCTGTTCTACTGTTGGACGGGTGACTCGACGGATGACGAGAGCGATCCGGAGTGGCGGCGCGTGAAGCGCTTGCGCGAGGTGCTCGGAGTGTGGGGGTGGGTTCCGGAGGATGGGTCCATAGGTGGCGGCGCGGAGGCTGCGCAAGCGGCGACTGTCGCGCCACGGCCTCGGGTCACCGACGAGACGTAGCGCATCGGTGACCCGGCATAGCGAAAGCCGCGCGGATCAGCTGCTGAGGCGCACTCTGTAGCCTTGACCTCCACAGGACGGGCACTTGATCCAAGCGTCCTTCTGCGGGCTTCTGGTGACCGTGATGAAGCGGTTGCCCTTGCACTGCGGGCAGATCTCCCTGCGTACCATGTCTGTCACCTCCCGCTGCCTGTCCTACTGATCTCATCGTCTTCTTCAGGCATCTTAATAAGCATCAGTTGTGCCATGTTTCGAGGACATCCAAATCACTCGGCAGCATCTTTCGCGCATCCAGGCACGCATCCAGGCACGCATCCTTCGGGCGCGGTTGCCTGTTGCGCATCCGGTCGGAGCGGGTATACACTTCCGCGCAACCGAACAGCATCGCCTGTGACGGGGAAGAGTACGGCGGCGACGACGCTCAAGAGAGCCGGGGACGGTGGAATCCCGGCGCGTTCTGACCGGCGGAATGGGCCCCTGAGGCTCCGGTACAACGGAGGCGACTCCTACTAGTGCTGGCGGACTCCCACCGATACCGGGGACCGGGTATGGACGGCGCGAGCGCCGGAGTACCGCAGGCTGAGGGGGTCGGGCTCTCGAGTCCGGCCAACAAGGGTGGCACCGCGAGAGAGGTCTCTCGTCCCTTGGGGACGGGGGATCTTTGTGTTTTCCCGTCCCGCGTGAGCACGGTGCGGGAAGGACGGGTTACGGCCGGATGATCCTGCCGAACAGACAGGAGTTCGTGGCGCTTGCCGCGGACCACGACGTGGTCCCGGTCGCGCGTGAGGTCTACGCCGACCTCACTACTCCGATCAGTGCTTTCATGGCGCTGGCCGAGGGCGCGGAGCACGCGTTCTTGCTCGAAAGTGTCATCGCGGGCGAGCGGCTGGGCCGCTACAGCTTCTTGGGGGTGGGCGATCGCGAGGTCGTCACCGCCAGCGATCACGACGTAGTCATCGAGAACGGCGGGGTGACCGGCGAGCGCGCCGACGACCCGCTCAGGGTCGTGTCGAGGCTCCTGAAGGCGGGTCGGGTCGCCCGTGTGCCGGGTCTGCCGCTGTTCGTGGGCGGCGCCGTGGGTTACTTGGGCTATGAAGCCACGTCGGCTTTCGAGCGGGTTCCCCGCCACGACACCGATGAACTCGACGTGCCGGACCTCTGCTTCATGCTCGCAGACGTCGTGGTCGCGTTCGACCACGCGCGCCGCGTGCTGCAGGTCATCGCTCCCGTGCGCCCGGGCGGGGCGGCGGAGCTCGCCTACGACGCCGCACTCAGGCGCATCGATGCTTACCTCAAGCGTATCGACGCCGGTCCGCGGGGTGCTGAGCTAGGTGCGGTTGGCCTTCGCAGGGAGGTCGAGCTCACCGCGCATACGACGCGCGACGAGTTCATCGCAAGCGTCGAGCGGGCCAAGGAACACATCGCGGCCGGCGACATCTTCCAGGTCGTGTTGTCGCAGCGGTTCAGCGCCGCATACGAGGGCGACGGGCTCGATCTCTACCGGGTGCTGCGCGCGGTCAATCCGAGCCCCTACATGTTCTACCTGCGCACGCGTGCGGTGACGCTGGTGGGCTCGAGCCCCGAGCCGCTCGTGCGGGTGGAGGGTGACAGTGTGTTGACGCGCCCGCTCGCCGGCACGCGCCCGCGCGGCATCGACGCCACCGACGACGGACGGTTGCGCGCGGACCTGCTCGCGGACGAGAAGGAGCGTGCCGAGCACGTGATGCTCGTTGACCTCGGTCGAAACGACCTAGGCCGAGTGAGCGAACCGGGGAGTGTGAAGGTAGACGAACTCATGGAGGTCGAGTACTACTCCCACGTCATGCACATCGTGAGTAACGTGACAGGCACGCTCGCTGCGGGGAATGAGGCGGTCGATGCGCTCGAGGCGACGTTTCCCGCTGGTACAGTCTCGGGTGCACCAAAGGTGCGCGCGATGGAAATCATCTGTGACCTTGAGCCCGTCGCACGCGGACCTTACGCCGGAACGGTGGGCTACTTCGGCCTCGACGGTGCGATGGACATGTGCATCACGATCCGCACCTTGGTGCTCGCGAACGGACGCGCGTACTTGCAGTCCGGCGCCGGCATCGTCGCGGATTCCGACCCCAGACGCGAGTACGAGGAGTGCCTCCACAAGGCTGAGGCGCTGCACGCGGCGCTCGAGCTCGCAGCGGGTATGAGTGCGGGGGAGGCAGTGAGCGCGTGATCCTCGTCGTCGACAACTACGACTCGTTCACCTACAACCTCGTCCAGCTGCTCGCGGCGCTCGGGGCCGAGGTCTGCGTGCGCCGCAACGACGCGATCAGCGCGGATGAGGCGGTTGCGCTGGGCCCGACGGGCATCGTCATCTCGCCCGGACCGGGCACGCCCGATGATGCAGGCGTCTCACGCGACGTCATCCGGGCGGCAGCAGAGGCTGGCGTGCCCGTGCTCGGCGTCTGCCTTGGCCACCAGTGCATCGCTGAGGTGTTCGGCGGCTCGATCTGCCGGTCTCCCAAGCCGGTGCATGGCAAGACCGACCAGGTTACGCACGACGGAAGCGGAATATTCGCCGGCGTGCCGAACCCGTTCACGGCGACCCGCTACCACTCGCTTTGCGTCGATACGGAGTCGCTGCCCGCAGTCTTGCGCGTGCAGGCCACGACTCCTGACGGCGTCGTGATGGCCGTCGAACACGCTGAGCGGCCCGTCTTCGGCGTGCAGTTCCATCCGGAGAGCGTGCTGACGCCGGAAGGTGCGAAGTTGCTCGCGAACTTCCTCGACGTTGCCGGCGAGGTACCGCTGTCCGGAGAGGCGAGTGGCGCCCCGCAGGTCGTCGCGGCCGCGGGAGGAGCGGCCCGGGCGGCGGGCGATTTCGCCCATGTGGAGACGGTGACCCAGGCGATTGCGCGCGTCGCGGCGGGCGGCTCGCTCACCGAAGAGGCGGCTCACCGCGTCATGGGGCTCGTGATGGACGGCGAGGCGACACCGGCGCAGATCAGCGCGCTCGTGACGGGCATGCGCATGAAGGGCGAGACGGTCGACGAGATCGTCGGCTTCGCGCGGGCGATGCGCGAGCGCGCCACGCCGGTGCGACCGAGCGTCGCGGGACTCGTCGACACGTGCGGCACCGGGGGAGACGGACTGCACACCTTCAACATCTCGACGACCACCGCGTTCGTGGTGGCGGGCGCCGGTGTGCCCGTCGCAAAGCACGGCAACCGCGCCGTGTCGAGTTCGAGCGGGTCGGCCGACGTGCTCGAGGCGCTCGGGGTCGACCTGTCGCTCGACGCGGCGGCGATGGCGCGCTGCATCGAGGTCGCCGGAGTGGGTTTCCTGTTCGCCCAAACGCTGCACGCGAGCATGCGCCACGCCGCTGTGCCCCGGCGCGAGATCGGCATTCGGACAGTCTTCAACATCTTGGGCCCGCTCACGAACCCCGCGGGTGCGAAGCGCCAGCTCCTGGGCGTATACGAGCCGCGTCTAGCTCCGGTGCTCGCCGAGGTCGCGGGACGGCTCGGTGCCGAGCACGCTATCGTCGTCAACGGCCATCCAGGCATGGACGAGGTGTCGGCATCCGGATCCACGACCGTAGCGGAGTGTACCGGCGAAGGTTCGACATTGCGGGTCTACGACGTCACGCCTGAAGAGGTGGGCATCACGCGAGGCTCGATCGCGGATCTCGCCGGAGGCGACGCGGTCGAGAATGCGGAGATCGTGCGAGCAGTGCTCTCCGGCGAGCACGGTCCACGGCGCGACGTTGTGCTGATGAACGCCGCGATGGCACTCAAGGCGGCCGGTGTGGCGGGTGACCTCGTGGAAGGGGTCGCGCTCGCGCGAGGCAGTATCGATGAGGGACGGGCGCTTGCGGCGCTCGAGACGCTCGTCAGGGTATCGAAGGAACTGGCGGCTCAGAACAGCGAAGCGAACGGAGTGGCGAACACATGAGCGCGGACTACCTGGACAACGTGATCAGTGCGAGGCGGGCGGCGCTCTCAGTGGCGTTCGGCGATCTGCGGCCCGCGGACCGCGAGCGGTTGGCGAGCGTCGCGCGGCCCAGCCGCGACTTCGTGGCCGCGCTGCGAGACCGCACCGACGTCGCCGTGATCGCCGAGGTCAAGAAATGCTCGCCTTCAGCCGGTGAGATCTCGCCGCAGTGCGAAGCGTCGAAGCAAGCGCTGCACTACCAGGACGGCGGTGCTGCGGCGATCAGCGTGCTCACTGAGCCGAGGTTCTTCGGCGGTTCGTTCGCGGATCTCTCCGACGTCGCCGACGCCGTGGACGTCCCGGTGCTATGCAAGGACTTCGTCGTCGATCCGGTGCAGCTGTTCGCCGCGCGGGGGCACGGCGCTGACGCGGTCCTGCTCATGGTGAGCGTGCTCGGAACCGATACCGGCGAGTTCCTCGACGTCGCTACGACACTGGGAATGGCGGCGCTCGTTGAGGTGCATTCTGCGGCCGAACTAGAGGTGGCTCTCGCGCTGCGTGCGCCTCTCATAGGTGTCAACAGCCGCAACCTGCGTACCCTCGATGTCACGCCTGAGCGCGTGGCGCCGCTCATCGCTGAGGCCAGGAGCTCGGGCGCGGTCGTCGTGGCCGAGAGCGGGATCCGCAGGCGGCGCGACGTGGAGGAGGCGTCGGCCGCGGGCGCCGATGCGGTCCTGGTGGGCGAGACGCTCATGCGAGCGGACTTTCCCGAAGACGTGCTGGAACGACTGACGGGCGTGGAGAAGCGTCCGAGACGATAGACGTAGAGGACCTCGGGGGACGTCCCGGCGGTCTGCGAAGCGGGCGGTTCCGACCGCCGGACACGTGGGGGCCGGTAGGCCTCGCAGGGAGGAGAACACGATGGGCAGTGACAAGACACGGTTCGGGCTGGATGAGACCAGGATTCCCGAGGCCTGGTACAACATCATCCCCGACCTCAAGAACCCGCCTGCGCCGCCGCGGGTGGTCACGCCGGACGGGACGGAGCTGGGGCCGGACCAGATCGGCGAGGTCATGGCGAAGTTGTTCCCCGTGGAGTGTCTGAAGCAGGAGATGAGCGCGGATCGCTTCGTCGACATCCCGGGTGCGGTCATCGACGTGTACAAGACGTATAGGCCTTCGCCGCTTCTGCGCGCAAAGCAGCTTGAGCGGGTGCTCGGCCTACCGTCCGGCATCAAGATCTTCTACAAGTATGAGGGCGTGAGCCCGGCCGGATCGCACAAGCCCAACACCGCGATCCCGCAGGCGTACTACAACAAGCAGGAGGGCATCACCAAGATCTCGACCGAGACGGGCGCCGGTCAGTGGGGCAGCGCGCTGTCGATCGCCGGTGCTCTCTACGGGATCGACGTCGAGGTCTTCATGGTGGGCGTGTCCTACGACCAGAAGCCGTATCGCCGCATCCTCATGGAGACGTACGGCGGCACTGTTCACAAGTCGCCGAGCACGCTCACTGACGCCGGCCGTCACGTGCTGGCGATGGACCCGGACTCGACCGGCTCGCTGGGCATCGCTATCTCCGAGGCCGTTGAGGTCGCCATGAAGAACGACGACACGCACTATGCGCTGGGCTCAGTGCTCAACCACGTGTGCCTTCATCAGACGGTCATCGGGCTTGAGGCGATTGAGCAGATGAAGCTCGCCGACGAGGAGCCCGATGTCGTGATCGCGTGCGTTGGTGGCGGTTCGAACTTCGCCGGACTCGCGTTCCCGTACTACCACCGCAAGCTCGAGGGCAAGAGCAGCGCGAGGCTGCTCGCCGTCGAACCGAAGGCGTGCCCGACGCTCACGGCCGGTGAGTACCGCTACGACCTTGGCGACGAGGCTGGCATGACACCGCAGATGCTCATGTACACGCTCGGCCACGACTTCGTGCCGGCCGGTATCCACGCGGGCGGTCTGCGCTACCACGGCGACTCGCCACTCGTTTCGCAACTCGTCTTCGAGGGCGAGGCCGAGGCTGTCGCGGTCGACCAGACGAAGTGCTTCGAGGCTGCGGTGCAGTTCGCCCGCGCCGAGGGTATCCTGCCTGCCCCGGAGTCGAGCCACGCCATCCGCGCGGCAGTCGACGAGGCGCTCGCGGCGCAGACCGCCGGCGAGGACAAGGTCATTCTCTTCAACCTTTCAGGCCACGGGCACTTCGACCTTGCCGCGTACCAGGCGTACAACGCAGGCGGGCTTGAGGACTACGACTTCACCGCGGGTGCGACGCTCTGCGGCGACGACCTCTAGGGAGGTCAGGTGAGACGAGCCGGAACGGCGCTTCGCTCGGGTGCGGCGTGAGGCGCACGCGCGTCAAGATCTGCGGGTTGGCAAGGGCCGAGGACGTGCTTGCGGCCGTCGACGCCGGTGCTGATGCGTGCGGTTTCATCTTCGCTCCGTCGCCGCGCCGGCTGACGATCGATGAGGCGGCGGCGCTCTGTGAGCTGGTGCCGCCGCCGGTCGGGCGTGTCGGTGTGTTCGTCGATGCGGATCTGGGCTTCGTCTGTGAGGCAGTTGCCCGCTGCGGTCTGACGTCCCTGCAGTTCTCTGGGGCGGAGTCTCCCGAGGCGTGTTCGCTGGCGCCGCGTCCGGTCGTCAAGGTGCTCGCGGTTGGCACGGAATTCGATTTCGGACACGCTGAGCCCTACCAGGGGCACGCCGCCAGCCTGCTGCTCGACACGTACGACCCGCAACGAGCAGGCGGCACCTCGCAATCCTTCGAATGGCGATCGATTGGCGAGCTCCCTGGCTGGGCTCCCATTGTTGTCGCCGGGGGGCTCACTCCGGCGCGCGTCGCGGACGCCATCCGCATCCTGCGCCCATTCGGTGTCGATGTATCATCCGGTGTGGAGACGTCGCCAGGTGTCAAGGACCGCGCTCTGATGGACGCGTTCTGTGCGGCCGTCCGCAGCGTTGATGAGGAGGTCTACGGACGATGAGCGAACTCTTCCCGCGTGCTGATGAGGTCTACTCCGGACCCGACGAGAACGGTTTCTTCGGCCCGTACGGTGGCCAGTTCGTCCCCGAGACGGTGATGCCGGCGCTCGCCGAGCTCGCGCAGGCGTACGACGAGGCCTCGAAAGATCCGGAGTTCCAGGCGCGCATCGACGACCTGAACGTCAACTACGTGGGCCGGTTCACCCCGCTGTACTCCGCGACGCGACTCGCGAAGACTGTGGGGCTCCGCACCGTCTACCTGAAGCGCGAGGATCTGTGCCACACCGGGGCGCACAAGATCAACAACACGATCGGTCAGTGTCTGCTCGCGACTCGCATGGGCAAGAAGAGGGTCATCGCCGAGACAGGCGCGGGCCAGCACGGCGTCGCGACCGCCACCGCGGCTGCGCTCATGGGTCTTGAGTGTGCGGTGTTCATGGGTGTCGAGGACATCCGGCGTCAGGCGCTCAACGTCTACCGGATGAAGCTGCTGGGCGCCGAGGTCGTGCCCGTCAACAAGGGCGCCGGTACGCTCGCGGATGCTGTCACCGCCGCGTTGCGCCACTGGGTCGAGCGCGTCGAGGACACCTTCTACGTGCTTGGCTCCGCCGTCGGCCCGCATCCCTATCCGCTTATCGTGCGTGACTTCCAGAGCGTGATCGGGCTCGAGATCATCGATCAGCTCAGTGCTCGCGGGGTCACGAAGATCGACGCGGTGTTCGCCTGCGTGGGTGGCGGCAGCAACGCGGTGGGCACGTTCTACCCGTTCGTCGTTGGGCGCGGTGTCTTGGGCGCTCCCGCGCTCATCGGGGCCGAGGCCGCCGGCTTAGGCCTAGACACGGACAAGACCGGAGCCAGCATGACTAAGGGCTCGCCCGGCGTGATGCACGGCTTCTACAGCTACCTGCTCCAGGACGAGGCGGGAAACCCGCTCGAGGCGTACTCGATCTCGGCGGGTCTCGACTACCCTGGTGTCGGACCGGAGCACGCTTACTTCAAGGATGAGGGGTTCGTACGCTACGAAGCTGTAACCGACGAAGAAGCGCTCGCCGCCTTCGAGCTGCTCTGCCGGACCGAGGGCATCATTCCGGCGATCGAGAGCAGCCACGCGCTAGCGCTGCTCCCCCGGCTCGCCGAGGAATTGGGCCAGGATGCCACTGTCGTCGTGACGCTATCGGGCCGCGGCGACAAGGACATCGACCTTGTGCGTGAGGCTGGTCTTGAGCTCTGACGCCGCTAGGCTCGGACGTGCGTTTCGCGCGGGTAGCCCAGCGCTCGTGACCTACCTCATGGCGGGCTATCCCGACCGCGAGCGCTCGCTCGACGCGCTCGAGGCCGTCACGCGCGCGGGCGCCGACCTCATCGAACTCGGGGCGCCCTATGCCGATCAGCTCGCCGACGGTCCGGTGATCGTGGACGCGGCGACCGTGGCACGAGATGCGGCCGGCGGCACGTTCGGCCTCGGCGAGACGCTCGAGATCGCCGCCGAGTTCCGGGCGCGCGTGGGCGAAGGCGGCCCGCCGGTCGCGCTCATGTGCTACCTCAACCCCCTCATGCGCGCGGGGCTGGCGCGCGCGGCGGCCGATATCGCCGCCGCGGGTATCGAGGGAGTCATCATCCCCGACCTGCCGCCTGACATGGCCGGCCCATGGCTCTCGGTCTCTGGTGATCGCCTTGACACGGTCTTTCTGGCCGCGCCGACGTCGACGCCCGAGCGCCTCGCACGCGTGGGCATGGCGTCGAGGGGCTTCGTCTACTGCGTGTCGACCACTGGCATCACCGGCGAACGTGCCGAGCTGCCGGAAGCGCTCGCCGAGACGGTCCGCCGCGTGAGGGGCGCGACGTCGTTGCCGGTCGCTGTTGGGTTCGGCGTCTCCACGCCGGAGCAGGCCGCGGCCGTGGCTCGCATCGCCGACGGGGTCGTTGTTGGATCAGCGCTCGTCAAGCGCCAAGGCGATGCTGCTGAACTCGCCGAGTTCGTCGAGATTCTTGGTGCGGCGATTCGAGGCGGCGCGGATCTCAGTGACCGCGACACGTTCGAGTGAGCCATTCGATCCCGCGGCGGCGGCTCTCGACGCGGCCTGCGTGATGCCCTTGCGCCGCAGTCCGATGGCGTTGCCGCGTACCGTGCGGACGCGCCGCCTCGCGTGGCTGCCCCACGTGGTCTGCTCGAGCGCGTAGTACGTGCGCGCGCGCTTGTTCTTCCAGCCGCCGAAGATAGAGACGTGGCCGGGCACCCGCACGGCGTCGCCCGGCTGGAGTCGGGAGATGGGGATCCTCGTCGCTCGCGACACGATCGTGCGCGATGTGTACGAGCGGCCGAGAGCCCACGACATCGACACGAAGCCGGAGCAGTCACGCCGGTAGCCACGGTAGTAACTGTGCTGGCTGTAGGGGATCTTGCGCGCGATCCACGACTTCGAGCGCTCGAGGATCTTCTCCCGGGTGATGGCGCCCGCGTGAGCGGGGGCCGAGGAGAGCGCGGTCGCGACGACGGCGACCGCGATGCCGGCGCGTATCAACGCAACGGCGTGCGGAAACCCGATTCGTACCTTCACACGGTGTCCCTTCACCGGCAACAATGCCACCCGAAGGCCGTACTGGATGCGGCTCCAGCCGGTGCCTCGAGGGCGCGTCCCCTGTCCTGTCGACCACCGCGTGTGTGAGGTTCGAACAGGCGACGCCGGGTCCGGTACGAGCGAAGATGGTGCCAATCCCCGCAAAGACGCTGGTCAGAGGGTGTTCATGAACCCCGCGACCTTGTTCGGTTAGACTCGGCACAGATGTCAGCTTCGTCCGCGGGAGCGCGATGCGTGTCGCCGTAGCACAGATAGACACGACCGTCGGTGACATCCGGGGCAACTTGGGGCGCTGCAGGACGGCGGTAGCAGAGGCACAGGCACTCGGTGCGGGCATCACGCTGCTACCTGAACTCGCGCTCACCGGCTACCCGCCCGAGGATCTCCTGCTCAAGGACCATTTCGTCGACGAGAACCGAGACGCCCTAGAGGAACTCGCTGCCGCGTGCGGCAACGCCGTGCTTGTGGGCTTCGTCGACCGCGTCGGCGACGAGCTCTTCAACGCCGCCGCCCTCCTGGGGAACAACCGGGTGCTGCAGATCCATCACAAGCGCCGTCTGCCGAACTACGGTGTCTTCGACGAGCGACGCTACTTCACGCCCGGTGCTGAGCAGGGCTATACCGAACTGGGCGGCGTTCTCATGGCCGTGACCGTCTGCGAGGACGTATGGGTGCCCGAGCCGGTGTCCGAGGCCGCCGCTGCGGGTGCGACGGTGCTGCTGAACATCTCGGCGTCGCCGTTCCATGCGGGCAAGGGCGCCGAGCGCGAGGCGATGCTTGCCGAGCGGGCGCGTGCGAACGGACTGTGGGTCGTCTACTGCAACCTCGTTGGCGGCCAGGACGAGCTCGTCTTCGACGGGCGTTCGTGCGTGATCAGCCCCGAAGGCCGCATCGTGGCGCGCGGCGCCGCCTTCAACGAGGATCTGCTCGTCGCCGACGTCTCGGCCGGTGCGAAGCTTGGCGCGTCAGCGGACTTGGCGCCTGTGGTCACCGGTCCCGAGGAGGTCTATCGCGCCATCACGCTCGGTCTGCGCGACTATGTCTCGAAGAACGGCTTCACCGATGTGGTCATCGGGCTCTCCGGCGGCATCGACTCCGCGCTCACGGCGACGCTTGCCGCCGACGCGCTCGGGCCCGAGCGCGTGCACGGGGTCATCATGCCCAGCCGCTACTCGTCCGCGGGCAGCGTCGACGACTCGCGGGCGCTCGCCGAAGCACTCGGAATCGAGGCGCGCGAGATCGGGATCGAGCCTGCCTTCTCCGGGATGCTCGCAAGCCTTGAGGTGTCGTTCGCCGGTCACGCCGCCGACGTCACTGAGGAGAACCTTCAGGCCCGCGTGCGCGGGGCGCTGTTGATGGCGCTGTCGAACAAGTTCGGCTGGCTCGTTCTTGCGACCGGCAACAAGAGTGAGCTTTCAGTGGGCTACTCCACGCTCTACGGTGACATGGTAGGCGGATTCGCCCCGCTCAAGGACGTCTTCAAGACCCGGGTGTACGAACTGGCTCTGTGGCGCAATGCCAGCTCGTCCGAACCAATCATCCCCGCGTCCATCATCGGCAAGGCCCCTTCGGCCGAGCTGCGGCCCGGCCAGACCGATCAGGACTCACTGCCGCCCTACGATGTGCTTGACGCGATACTCGCTCGCTACGTCGAGCTTGACCTGAGCGCTGAAGAGATCGTCGCAGACGGGTACGAACGCACGCTCGTCGATGAGGTGATCCGCATGACGGACCGGGCCGAGTACAAGCGCCGCCAAGGGCCTCTCGGAGTCAAGACGACACCGAAGGCGTTCGGGCGCGACCGGAGGATGCCGGTCACGAACAGGTACGGGGGCTAGCGGGGCTCGAACTGGGTATCACCACCTCATGTGGCCGTTGCGGTCGTGGTGGCGCAGAGCCTCACGATGACATACCCTAGACGCCCGATGCTGATGGCGGCCGGGGGGTTCTGACGGCCGCTGCGATCAAGCCGATCCGTGAGGGAGGACCCGAAGATGCCGAGCATCACCCGTGACCAGGTTCGCGTACCCGCCGACGTGCCTAGTGACTTCCGAGATACCTACGTGGACAACTACGTGAAGGCCACGCGCGGCACCGGGCGGCTGATGTTGTTCGCCTGCGACCAGAAGATAGAGCACCTCAACGACGACTTCTACGGCGAGGGTATCGACCCGTCCGACAACGAGCCCGAGCACCTGTTCCGCATCGGCGCGCAGGGCGTGTGCGGCGTGCTCGCCGGTCAGCGCGGGCTCGTCGCGGCGTATGCGAACGACTACCCCGACATCAACTACCTCGTGAAGATCAACAGCAAGACGCACCTCGTGAAGACGTCGCAGGACCCCGCGAAGCATCAGGATGACCCATACTCGCCGCAGCTCTACGGCATCGAGACGGTCGTCGACCTCATCAACAACGGCGTGAACGTGGTCGGGATCGGCTACACGATCTATCTGGGCAGCGAGTACGAGTCCCAGATGATGGCAGAGGCGGGCCAGCTGATCGCCGACGCGCATCAGCTGGGTCTCGTTGTCGTGCTGTGGATGTACCCGCGCGGCAAGGCCGTCAAGGACGAGAAGGACGCGCACCTGATCGCGGGCGCGGCCGGCACGGCGCTGTGTCTGGGCGCGGATTTCGTCAAGGTCAACCCGCCGAAGGGCGACGATGCGGCGTCGTCTGCCGAGAAACTCAAGGAGGCGTCGCTCGCGAGCGGGCGCACCGGGCTCGTCTGCGCCGGCGGCTCGACCGTCGAAGCTGAGGTCTTCCTCCAGCAGCTGTGGGACCAGATTCACGTGGGAGGCGCGCGCGGCAACGCCACGGGCCGAAACATCCACCAGCGCTCGCTTGATGAGGCGGTTCGTCTGACGAAGGCGATCAGCGCGATCACCCTCGCAGACTGGAGCGTCGCCGACGCACTGGCCGTGTTCAACGGCGAGAAGGACTTCGCGCTCTAGCGAGCGGGCACAGATGTCGGTCACTGACTGGTTCTCGCAGCGAGAGCGCAGACGATACACGCGAACGGGCGGGGGTCAGGGACGGCCGGGGCCCAGCGAGGTCGCCGACGGTATCTGGGTGCAGTGCCCAGGCTGCAAACGCGCGCTCCTCGAGCGAGAGCTCGCTGAGAAGGTACGCGTCTGCTCCGGCTGCGGGCACCACTTCGCGATGACGCCGACGGAACGCATCGCGTCCCTCGTCGACGACGGCACGTTCACGGAGATCGACGCCTCGCTCACGCCGCGCGACCCGCTCGGCTTCGTGGCTGTGAAGTCCTATGCCGAGTCACTCTCGGCTGCCCGGGAGAAGTCAGGCGCGAGCGAGGCGGTCCTCACCGGACGGGCCACCATAGCCGGGGCCGGTGTTGTGCTCGGCGTGATGGACTTTCGCTTCATCGGCGCGTCTATGGGGTCGGTCGTCGGTGAGCGCGTCACCCGTGCCTTCGAGCTCGCGACCGAGGAGCGGCTGCCCGCAGTCATGGTCACGGCTTCTGGTGGCGCCCGCATGCAGGAGGGCATGCTGTCGCTCATGCAGATGGCTAAGACGAGTGCCGCAGTCCGGCGCCATTCGGACGCCGGACTCCCGTACCTCTCGATCCTCACCAACCCGACGTACGGAGGAGTCACCGCGAGTTTCGCGGTGCTTGCCGACGTGATCTTCGCCGAACCCGGCGCGATGATCGGGTTCGCCGGTCCGCGGTTGGTCGAGCAGACGATCCGGCAGAAGCTCCCGAAGGGCTTCCAGACGTCCGAGTCGATGCTCAAACACGGCATGATCGACCGTATCGTCGCCCGGACAGAGCTGCGGGACACCGTGGCGCTGATGCTCTCCTACCTCACGCCGCGGGCCGGAGGCGGTGCGGGCGTATGACGAGACGGCACGTGATGGAGTTCGAGCGCCCGCTGTTCGCACTCGAGGACAAGCTCGATGAGCTGCGTCGTCTTGACACGGCGGAGAACCCCGAGCTCACCGCCGAGATCGAGGCGCTCGCCCTCGAGCTGGTGCGCCTTCGTGCCGCTACGTATGAGCACCTGGATCCGTGGGCCCGCGTTCAGATCGCGCGCCATCCCGACCGGCCGAAGACCGAACATTACGTCGGCGCGCTCTTCGACGACGTCGTCGAGGTCCACGGCGACCGGACGTTCGGGGACGACGAGGCGATCTTCGCTGGCTTCGGAACGCTCGCTGGTGGACGTCGAGTAGCGGTGTTGGGCCATCGCAAGGGTGTCGACACGAAGTCGAACATCCGGCGCAACTTCGGCTCCCCGCACCCGGAGGGATACCGGAAGGCGATGCGGGTGATGCGTTTGGCCGACAAGTTCGGTCTGCCGCTCGTCACGTTCCTCGATACGGCCGGCGCCTTTCCAGGCATCGAGGCCGAGGAGCGCGGACAAGCGCTCGCAATCGCGGAGTCCCTGTCGCTGCTGTCCGGTTTGCGCGTCCCGGTGATCTGCGTGGGCATCGGCGAAGGCGGAAGCGGTGGCGCGCTCGCCATTGGCTTCGGCGACCGGCTCATCATGCTAGAGAACGCGTACTACTCCGTGATCAGCCCGGAGATGTGCTCGAACATACTGTACAAGGACCCGGCGCAGGCTAGCACCGCGGCCGCGTGCCTCAAGTTGACCGCGGGTGAGCTCGTGGAGCTCGGAATCGCCGACGAGGTGATCCCCGAGCCCACCGGCGGCGCCCACCGCGATTCGGTGCCGGTCATCACGGCAGTG
>JBBIJX010000012.1:0-39278 GCA_037445775.1 Actinomycetota bacterium | reverse complement strand
GGGCCCCGACCTCGCGGGCATGCTGGCCGAGGCCAGACGGCTGGCAGGGGCGGGGGAGCCGCGGCGCGTACTGGATGTGGCCCGGGGCGTCCTCGCCATCGAGCCCAACTGCGCGGAGGCCCATGTGTTGGCCTCGCATGCGTATGCTGACGTCGGTTCGTTTGACGAGGCGCTGGGCGCAGCCCACCAGGCGCTCGCCACGGACCCGTTGGAGCCGAACGCCCGCTACATCCTTGGTATCATCTACCAGCGTCAGGGTGACACGGTCCGGGCCATCAGCGAGTTCAGGAAGACCATCTACATCGATCAGGGCTTCGCGCTGGCCTACCTGAACCTGGGCAACATCTACAAGTCGCAGGGCAGGTTGGACGATGCCTGTCGCGAGTACGAGCTTGCGCTCGCCGCGCTTCGCGACGGTGCCGGGGCGTCATGGGCGAGCTTCCTTGGTGGTTTTGACACGAGCCTGCTCGTGCAGTCGTGTGAGCGCAGTCTGATAGAGTGTCGAAAGGCGACGTGATGGCGGGGCGGCACATCGCCGTGCACGCCGGTGACCTGCGGATAGGCGCCTGCGGGCGCCAACGGGAGGAGTAGTCATGGCGAGCGCGCGCATCCTCGCGGTGGATGACAGCCCGACCATCCTCGAGATGATCAAAGCCATCCTGGTCCAAGGCGGGTACGAGGTCATCTCCGCGGTCGACGGGGCCGAGGCGCTCGAGAAGGCCCGCTCCGAGGTGCCGGACCTCATCCTGCTCGACGTCATGCTGCCCAAGCTCGACGGCTACAGGGTCTGCCGGCTGCTGAAGTTCGACCAGAAGTACAAGGCCATACCGATAATCATGCTGACGGCCAAGACCGAGGAACAGGCGATGGCCACGGGGATCAGGACCGGCGCCAACCAGTATCTGACCAAGCCGATCGAGCCGGAGCGGCTTCTGGCCGCGGTGGCCGAGGAGCTCGCAAAGGTGCAGGGCTAGGAAGAGGCGGGGATGACCGAGAACTCGTCGATCACCGACCGCGTCCTGGACACCCTGATCGGTGCGGGCCTGTTGACGGCCGACCAGGTGGCTTCGGTACGCGCCGCCGCCGCGCAGCAGGGCGTGTCCGTGGGTTCCGTGATCGCCGACAGGGGTCTTGCCTCAGCGCTGGACATAGCTTCGGTCCTCGAGCAGGAGATGGGCATCCCGCAGGTCGACCTGTCCAGCTACGCGCCAGAGGAGGACGCCCTGGCGCTCGTCCCGGGAGAGCTGGCCGGTCGCTTCGGCGTCCTGCCGCTCTTCGAGATCGAGGGCATGCTGACCGTAGCCGTGGGCGACCCGCTCGACGTCTTCTTGCTGGACGGTGTCGCCGAGCAGATCGGGCTGGAGCTCGAGCCGGTCCTCGCGGGCAGGGAGGATGTCAGCGCCGCGGTCTCCCACTACTACGGCGCGGCCGACGCGCAGCCGCAAGCCCCGTCTTCTCAATCGGTCGAGCCCCCCGCGCCGCCGCCGGCCGCGGAGCCTCCGTCCGCGGCCGTGCCCGCGGAGGAGCTCGTCTTCGACGCCGACGACCTGTTCGAGGCCCCGGTCGAGGAGGCCGCGCAACCCATCGAGGCCCCGGCGCCCGACGAGGTCGCGGCGACTGAGGCTGCGCCCGAGCCGACAGTGACCGAGATGGTGGAGGCCGAGGTCGCCGACGACACCCCTTCGATAGACCTCGACGTGCTCGCTGTCGCGGACTCGGGCAAGGTCGCGGTGCTGGTCTCGGAGATACTTGAGAAGGCGGTCAGGCGCGGCTCCAACCGCATCCACCTCCTCCCGTACAAGGACGACTTCTTCCTGGTCTTCCGCACCAAAGGGAAGCTCGAGAAGATAGGCAGCGCTCCGCTCTCGATGCAGTCGGCGCTGGTCGAAGGCTTCAAGGCCTACGCCAGGCTCTCGTCCGTCCCGTCCTCGCTCCCGGCGCTGGGAAGGCTCAGGTCGCGCATCGCCGACAAGGAGCTCGTCCTGACCGTATCCGCGGTGCCTACCGTCGCGGGGCAGCGGGTAGTCGTGCAGTTGGCGGCGGTCAAGCCCAGGCCTCGAGCTCTCGGTGACCTCGGGCTGTCAGACGCCGAGGCGCGCGCGCTGCAGGCCATGGTCGAGCGCGGTCGCGGCATGCTGCTGGTCTGCGCGCCCGTCGCGGGCGGCAGGAGCACCACGTACTACGCCCTCCTCGACCATGCCGCCCAGGCAGGGAAGACCGTCTACTCGCTGGAGCGTTCCGTCGAGTACGAGATCCCCGCGGTGGCTCAGGTCATGGTGAACCCCGGCTCACCGGTTGGGGCGTCGTCATACTTCGCGGCCGGGATGCGCCAGGATACCGACGTCATGGCCATCGACGAGATCCAGTCGGTCGAGGAGGTCCATCTGGCCATCGAGGCCGCCGGCCTGGGCAAGCTCGTCATCGCCACCTTCCCCGCCGGCGACATCGTCTCGGGCGTGCGCAGGATGCTCGACCTGGGAGCGGAGCCTCACAGCCTGGCGGCCGCGCTCACGCTCGCGGTCGGGCAGCGGCTCGTGCGCGCCAACTGCCCGGAGTGCGCGGTCGAGAAGGTCGACTCGATCGCCGGGAGGATCCCCGGGGCTCCCAAGGGGATCAAGGGGTACGCGGGCGTCGGGTGCGCCAGTTGCGGCCGCGGCGGGTTCCGCGGCGCCACCGGGGTGTTCGAGGTGCTGCCCTTCACGGAGGCCGTCCGCTCGCGGATCGCGAGGAACGGCTCGGCCGACGAGATCGCCGCCGCCGCCAAGGCGGCGGGGATGCGCCCGCTGATGGCCTCGGGCGCGGTCAAGGTCGCTGAAGGCGTCGTATCGGCCGAGGAACTGAACCGCGTCCTGCGGTTCGCGGAGTAGGAGCAGAGGCCGGATGGGCGCGCGCCGCACACCAGAGGAGACGCCGGCGAAGGCGCCTGCCAAGCGCAAGCCCAGGGCCGCCGTCCGGCCGAGCGACCCGCCCGCGGAAGTCCCGCTGGACCTCGAGGCGGCCTCCGCGGTGAGCGAGGCGTCGACGGACGCGGTCCCGCTCATCGGTTCGGGACGCATGGTCGTGTTCTACCTCGAAGGTCAGAGGTACGCGTTCCCGATCGACCGCGTGCAGGAGATCCAGCAGATCGTGGCCTACACCGGCGTGCCCGACCCCAGTGGCGTGGTCCTTGGCATGGTCACCCTCCGCGGGTCGGTCGTCCCGCTGTTGGACCTCAGGTCGCTGGTCGGGCTCCCTCGCCGCGACTTCACGCTTGAGACGCCGATGATCATCTGCCGCCATTCCGGTTCTCTGGTCGCGATCGTCGTGGACGAGGTCGAGGACGTCTCGGCGCTGCCGCCGGGGTCCCTGCAGGCGCCGTCGAAGCTACATTCGCTGGCCGACCGCATGCTCGGGGTGTGCCGGACGGAGGGTGGATTGGTCTTCCTGCTGGATCTTGCGAGGCTGCTGCCCGCCGAGTTCGTGGCTGCGGCCAGCCCCGGAACGGAGGGGGGCCTGTGAGCGAGGAGCTGCTCGGGCTTCCCCTCGACGAGGTCTCTCTGGGCATCCTCCGCCAGCGCGCCGAGTCGCTGGCGGCCGAGGCGGCCGACGAGGTGTCGGACGACCGGGTGGGTGTGCTGCTCTTCAGTCTCGGGGAGGAGACCTACGGGGTGCCGATCGCGGATGTGAGAGAGATCTACCTCGAGTACTCCGTCACGTCGATCCCCTGCGTGCCCGACTACATCCAGGGCGTCATCAACATCCGCGGCGAGATAGTCTCGGTGACCGTGCTCTCCAAACTCATGGGATATGCGGCAAGCGAGGTCGCCCAGCCGCAGGCGATCGTCGTGCAGAACGACGAGTGCGTGACGGCGATGGTCGTCGACGAGATCGGCGATATCGTCGAGGTCGCCAAGGAGGCCGTCGAGCCGCCGGTGTCGATGATAGGCAAGGCGCAGGCGGATTTCGTGTCGGGCTCGGTGTACGTGGAAGGTAGGCTGATAGGGCTCGTCAACCTCGAACGTGTTCTCAGTACGGTCGGCGCAGGCTGAAGGGCGACCCCGAAGGGTGGCGAACATGCTCAAGGCGTTCTTTGAGAGGTTCCGGACCAGGTTCCTGTGGAAGTACTCCCTGGTCAACATCGCGTTGGTGGTCGCGTTCAACCTCGTCCAGATGACCGTGGTCTGGCTGGTCTTCCGTCACGAGGTGCGCGTGGATGAAGGCTTTGCGGGCCATCTCCTCACGATAGCCGCTGCGATGGCGCTGCTCGGGGTCGCGTTCGCCGCCGCTTTCGTGCTGGTCGGCAACCGCTTCATGGCGCCACTGGCCCACGTGGTCGAGAGCGTGAAGGCGGCCTGCCAGGGCGAGGTAGGACGCAAGGTGGACGTCCGGGTGGACGACGAGTTCGGCGTGCTGGCGCGATCCTATAACCAGATGCTCGACCTCATCGTCTACCTCATCCGGCAGACCCAGGAGTCCTCACGTCGCTTGGCGCAGTCCTCGTCCGAGATCCTGTCCGCGACCGAGCAGCAGGCGTCCGGCTCCGCGGAGCAGGCGGCTTCGATCAGTGAGACCACCGCCACCATGGAGGAGCTCGCGGCGACCTACCGTCAGATCGCCGACAACGCCGACCACGTGGTCAGCATGGCCGAGGCTTCGCTCGGATCGGCCGAGTCGGGACAGCAGTCCGTGATGAACACGCTGAGCGCGATGGAGCAGATAAAGTCGCGCTCGCAGTCGTCCGCCAACAAGATACTGGCGCTCGGCGAGCGCTCCCAGCAGATCGGCCAGGTGCTCGCGATCATCAACAGCATCGCCGACCAGACCAAGATCCTGGCTCTGAACGCGGCAATCGAAGCCGCCAGGGCCGGGGAGGCCGGCAAGGGCTTCTCGGTGGTGGCCATCGAGATCCGGAAGCTGGCCGAGTCCGTGGTGGAGTCCACCGGTGAGATATCGACGATCATGACCGAGATCCAAAGCTCGGCTAACGACCTGGTCATCTCCACCGAGCAGGAGCTGAAGCAGGTGCAGTCCGGCGTCGATCTCGCGCAGACGACCGGTCAGAGCCTGGACCAGATACTGGAGATGATCGAGCAGACCACGGTGGCAGCCAAGGAGATCTCGGCGGCCACCCAGCAGCAGCGCAGCGCCACGGACCAGGTGGTCAAGGCGATGCGCGAGGTGGCGTCCGTCGCACAGCAGACCGCGGCGGGCAGCAAGCAGGTCGCGGCGTCCGCCGAGCAGCTCTCTGCGATCGCCGCGGAGTCCAGCCAGGTCGGCGCGGCGTTCAAGTTGGTCGAGTAGGCCTGACCCCCCGGAGAGGACCTTGTCGATGGTCGAGTTCGACCGCTCAGCTTTCGTGGCCAAGTTCCAGGAGGAGGCGCAGGATCTGCTCCAGCGCCTCAACGAGGGCGTCATCACCCTGGAGTCGGACCCGGGCAATCGTGAGTTGATCGACCAGATGCTGCGTGACGCCCACACCCTCAAGGGCAGCTCCCGCATGGTCGGTCTGATCGAGATATCTGATGTCGCACACCGCCTTGAGGACATCATGGTCAAGGTCCGCGACAAGGAGTATGCGTACGAGCCGGAGTTCTCCGACCTGTTCTTCCGGGCTCTGGACGCCATCGTCTTTCTCGCGGACCACGCGGGCAAGCCGGAGGCCGAAGCGTACGACGTCTCGGGGCTTCAGGCGCAGCTCACGGCTCTGGCGGCCACCGGCGAGACCGGCGGGGACGTCGCCTCGGCCGCCTCGCCCGAGGAGGTCTCCCCGGATGGCGTGCTGAGCGAGGACGATGCCGCGCACGATGAGCTGACCCCGGCCGGGGACACGCTGTCGGAGCCACAGCGGGTCGAGCGCGAGGGCGAGATCAAGAGCAAGCAGCAGGCCACGATCCGGATCCGCACGCAGCAGGTGGACACCCTGCTCAACCTAGTCTCCGAGGTCGTGATCTCGCAGATCAAGGCGGAGCAAAGGTCGCACCAGATGCGCGCCTACGTCAACGAAGCGACCGACGTCTGGCAGCACTGGGTCCGGCTCAAGTCCGGTCTGGCCGCCATCCAGATGGAGGACCAGTCGATCCTCGCGGGGATGGCGTCCGAGATAGCCGCGCTCGACGACGGGGTGGCCGACCTCAAGCGCTCCCTGGCCTCGTTCTCCAAGAGCTACGTCGAGGACGTCTCTCGCACCACGGCGGTCGTCTCGGAGCTCCAGGAGCACGGGATGAGCCTTCGCATGCTGCCGGTGGCGACCGTCTTCAACGCCTTCCCCCGCGCCGTACGGGACTTGGGCAAGCAGTACAAGAAGGACGTCGCGCTGGTGCTGGAGGGCGTGGACACCGAGCTGGACAAGAAGGTCCTCGAGGAGATAAACGACCCGCTGGTGCACATCATGCGCAACGCCGTCGACCACGGCCTCGAGACGGTCGAGGAGCGAAGATCGGCCGGTAAGCCGACACAGGGTACCATCCGGCTGGCCGCCCGCCAGGAGGGCGACCACATCGTGATCGAGATCTCGGACGACGGGGCCGGGATCGACCCGGACAAGGTCCGGGCCGCGGCGGTTCGCAAGGGGTACCTGACCGAGTCCGAGGCCAAGTCGCTCTCTGACCGGGAGGCCGTCTACCTGATCTTCGAGGCCGGGTTCTCGACCAGCGCGATCATCACTGAGATCTCCGGCCGCGGCGTCGGCATGGACGTGGTGCGCGAGTTCATCGTCGACAAGCTCAAGGGCTCCCTCGACGTGCAGACCCAGATGGGTAAGGGGACGACGTTCCGCCTGACGATACCGCTGACCCTGGCGATCATCCGGGCGTTGATGCTCCGCGTAGGCGGACAGGTCTTCGCGATGCCCACCGCGAGCATCGAAGAGACGTTGCGCATCGACCGCAGCGAGGTCCTGAAAGTCGAGGGTCGCGAGGTCATCCGTCGCCAGCGCAGGACGATACCCCTCGTCCGCCTCGCGGACATCCTGCGGGTGCCCAGTGACGAGGAGACGGGGTCCAAGATGGCGATCGCGGTGATCGGGTTCTCGGGGCACCGCATCGGCTTCATCGTCGACGCCTTCGCCGGTGAGCAGCAGATCGTCATCAAGAACCTCGGGTCCCACCTCAAGAAGGTAGACAACGTAGCCGGCGTCACCATCCTGGGCGCGGGTGAGGTCGTGCCCATCCTCAACGTCCCCGACCTCACGCAGAACGCCAGGATGCTCTCCGGCGCTCTGCGGGCCCGGGAGAAGGTGGCCGTCGAGCGAGAGGGACCGAGGAAGGTCCTGATCTGCGAGGACTCCTTCACCACCCGGGAGTTGGAGCGGTCGATCTTCGAGGCGGCCGGGTACGACGTCGACGTCGCCATGGACGGCGCGATGGGACTCGACAAGCTGCGGAGCGGCCTGATGGTCGACGCCGTGGTCACGGACGTCCAGATGCCGAACATGGACGGCTTCGAACTGACACGGAAGATCAAGGGGGACCCAGCCCTCAAGGACATCCCGGTCATCATCGTCACGTCACTGGAGCGTGACGAGGAGAAAGCGGAGGGCGTCGAGGCCGGAGCCGACGCCTACATCACCAAGTCGGTCTTCAACCAGGACACGCTGCTCGACACGGTCGAGCGGCTCATGAGGTAGGACGCCGATGCCCGAGCGGGTGCGCGTTCTGATCGTCGACGATTCCATCGTCGCCAGGGAGATGCTGACACAGATCCTGTCGAGTGACCCCGAGATCGAGGTCGTGGGCACCGCGGTGGACGGCGAGGAGGCCGTGGACGCCGTCGGACGGCTCAAACCCGATCTCGTGACGATGGACATACACATGCCGCGGATGGACGGGATCCGCGCGGTCGAGCGCATCATGGCGTTCAATCCCACTCCCATCCTCGTTGTCTCCTCATCGGTGCACGGCGCCGGTGTGGGCCGCGCCTTCGACGCGCTCGGCGCCGGCGCGCTCGAGGTGGTCAAGAAGCCCGAGCCCCGCGATTGGGCCGAGCTCGAGCGCATCGGCTCTGAGATCATCCGGAAGGTGAGGATCCTGTCGCGGGTGAAGGTCATCACCCACATCCGGGGGCGGCACGGTCGGGAAGATGTGGTGGGAGCCGCGGCGACGGCGCGCCCGCTGCCCCACGTAGGGGGCCGGGCGATCGTGGCCGTCGGCTCGTCGACGGGAGGCCCCTCCGCGCTGATGTCGGTACTCGGCGGTCTGCCCGCGGAGTTCCCGTTGCCCATCGTGGTGGCTCAGCACATCGCCGATGGGTTCATCCCCGGGCTTGTGGCCTGGCTGCGGACCGGGAGCAAGCTGCCGGTGGTGGCCGCCGAGGACGGGCAGGTCATGAAGCCCGGTCACGTCTACTTCGCGCCCACGGGGCGCAACCTCGAGGTCCGCGGCTCCACGATGCACTACAGCGACCCGGAGCCCGGGCAGCTCTACATCCCTTCGGCTGACACTCTCTTCCGCTCGGTCGCCCGTTCGCACGGCAGACACTCGGTCGGAGTGATCCTGACCGGGATGGGGGCCGACGGCGCGTACGGCCTCAAGGAGATGAGGGACGCCGGCGCTCCCACCATCGCGCAGGACGAGGAGACCTCCACCGTGTTCGGCATGCCGCGGGTCGCCGCCGAGATCGGCGCGGCGGGCGCCGTCCTGCCGGTGGACAGGATAGCGGCCGAGGTGGCGTCTTTGGTCACCGGTCCCTGATTGGCACGACCTTTCGGCTGTCTGTCGCCCGTGCGGTACCCCGAGGCGTCATGGATTCCGCCAGAAGGCACTACAGTTGCTACGCTTGATGTCGATACTCGTGGAGATGCGCGCCGGCTACGCGCCTCCCGGGCTGGTCGCCATCGCGCGAATCGAGCCCGATGAGTGACGGCCCGTGAGTCTGGAAGGGGTGAGGGAGCATGCCGCTCGGCGTATACCTGTCCCGCTGTCGACACCGCGTGGACGAGGTGGTGGACCTGTCCGCGCTGTCCGACGCCATCGCCCCGGAGGCCAGCGCCGTCAGGGTGGTGGACGACCTGTTCGCGCCGGAGGTCGTGGACGCCATCCTCGCGGACGTCTCGCAGGTGGGGCTGGATTCGATCGTTCTTGCCGGTGACTCCCCTGAGCGCTTCAGGCGTTCGCTCTCCGCCCGCCACATGAGGGACCGCCTGGTGTCCGCCGGGATCAGCCCCAGCCGGATCGTACACGCCAACCTGCTCGACCAGCTGGCCATGACCCATTCAGGCGACCCTGACGCTCAGGCCAAGGCCGAGGCCGTCGTGCGCGTCGCCGCCATCCAGGCGAAGACCTCCCCGCCGGCGGAGAGCCGTGAGTCCGTGCCGTTGCACAGGGTGCTGATCCTGGGAGCGACCAGCGAGGGGTTCGTCGCCGCAACGCGCCTCCTCGAGCTGGGGTTCGAGGTGATCATCGCCGACAGGGAGAGCGGCACCGGGCACGCCCGCCGGCACGAGATGTCCGCCACCGGCGGTTACCTGCTGTCGGACCCGAACTGCACGTTCGTCGACGGCGCCAGCCTCAAGGACGGCCTCGGGTGGGTCGGGGACTACGAGGTCGTGCTTGAGACGCCCGACGGCGACGTCCGGTTGGCGGTCGGCGGGATCCTGCTGGCCGAGCCTCACGTCCTGGAGTGGGTGGAGGAGCTGCGCCCGCACTTCCGTGTGGACACCGACGAGGAGGGCCGCGCCCGGTCGCTGGACCCCGAAGCGCACCCTTCTGAGACCGTCGATCCCGGGATCATGGTGGTCCCCGTCCGCTCCGAGGACGCGTCCACTCGCGAGAAGGTCGCCGCCGCGGACTCCGCCGCGCTGGCGCTCGTCATGCGACTCACGCAGCCATTTACCAGGCACTATGTCGAGACGTCCCACGTGGACGAGACGTTGTGCGGCGGCTGTGCGTCTTGCGTTAAGACATGCATCTTCATGGCGTGTTCGCTTGGCGAGGACGGACTGTCGCACGTGGACCCGAGGCGCTGCCGCGGCTGCGGGAAGTGCGTCGTCGGATGCCCGGTGGGAGCCCGCGACATCGTGGTGTCGCCGCACGAGTACCTGACGGCCGCCATCGAGTCCTACGCTTCGTCCGACGTGTCCGGGGAGCGCGTCCTCGGTTTCCTGTGCGGCGGCTGCGGCTACCCCGCGGGTGACCGCGCCGGTCGCGACGGGATGTCCTACCCAGCCTCGTTCCTGCCGCTGCGCATCCCGTGCGGGGGACGGCTCGACACCCTGTACGTCCTCGAGGCGTTCAGGTCGGGCTTCGACGGGGTGATGGTGTTCCGCTGCAAGGACGGCCACTGCCACAACCTGATCGGGAACCTCGATATGGATCGAAGGCTCAACCTGTTGCGCACGGTGCTCCGCTCGCGCGGCATCGACGACGCCAGGCTCAGGATCGTCGACATCTCACCCCACGAGGGCGAGCACTTCGCCGAGGCGGTCAACGAGCTGTACGCGGCGCTGCGCACCATCACGAACGGGAAGGGAGGCCCCCAGTGAGCAAACCGAGACTCGCGACCTACGTGCTGGGCGGCTGCACAGGCTGCCACCTCTCGCTCCTCGACGCTCACGAGGGGCTGCTCGACCTACTCGGTAAGGTCGAGCTGGTCGAGTCGCCCCTGACCGCCGAGGCGCTCACAGACGTCCCCGAGTGCGACGTGGCGCTGGTGGAGGGCGCGATCACGAACTCGCACGACGAGGAGGTCGCCAAGCGTATCCGCGAGCGGTCCGCCGTGGTCGTCGCCGTGGGCTCCTGCGCCACCCTGGGCGGCATCGGCGGCCTTCGTAACCTCCTCGATCGCGACCGCATGCTCGACGAGGTGTACGGCGACGGCGCGCCTGGGAAGGCGGGCGCGGGGTTGCCTCGCCTGACCGGGCGGGTCAGGCCTCTCTCGGACGTCATCGAGGTGGACGTCGAGGTGCCGGGGTGTTCGCCTCCTACCGCCAACATCGTGTCCGCCCTGACCGGCGTCATCGCAGGCGATCTGAGCGCCCCGCCGAGGCGGAACCTGTGTCACGAGTGCGGCCGCCGTCACGAGAAGATGCTGGTCCCCTCGCGCGACTTCGTCTCCGACGCGGTCTACTCGCTGATGGAGCTTGATCGCATCGATCCTGAGCTGTGCTTCCTCGAGCAGGGAGTGATGTGCATGGGTCCGATGAGCCGCGAAGGCTGC
Source organism: Actinomycetota bacterium (assembly GCA_037445775.1). Classification (GTDB taxonomy): domain Bacteria; phylum Actinomycetota; class Coriobacteriia; order Anaerosomatales; family PHET01; genus JBBUX01. Next base: position 28,148 of record JBBIJX010000012.1, on the reverse strand, counting down.
GGTTCGCGCTGCACGAAGGCGAACGTCCCCTGCAGGGGCTGCAACGGCCCCTCCCGTCCCGACTTCGAGCAGGGCGGCAAGTCGATAGATATGCTCGGCGCGGTGCTGCCGGCGGGAGCGATCATGTTCCTCGACGACCTGATCGGCACCAGCTACCGCTACTCGATGGCGGTGTCCATCTTCCCCGAAGCGTACAGGCACGTGGCAGGAGGTGGCGAGGATGGCTGAGGTCGTGAGGCTGCCCAACATCAAGCGGGTCGAGGGCCACGGTCGCGTCTCGCTCTTCCTCGGGGACGACGGTCGCGTCCAGGACGCCCACTTCGAGGTGGTGGAGTTCCGGGGATTCGAAAAGATGGTCGAGGGCCGCATGGTCTGGGAGATGCCGCTGGTCACGAGCCGCGTGTGCGGCATCTGCCCGGTGTCGCACCACGTCGCGGCGGTGAAGGCCGTCGACGCCATGTTCGGTGTCGAGTTGCCGCGCCCGGCGAGGCTTCTCAGGGAGCTTCTGCATCTGGCCGGATTCGTCCACGACCACGCGTTGCACTTCTTCTTCCTGGCCGGACCGGACTTCCTCACGGGGGAGGGCCAGAGCAGGGACCTGTTGGGCGTGCTGGCGGCGGACCCCGAGGCGGCCCGCAGGGCGATCGGCCTTCGCCGGCGCGGACAGCACGTGGTGGAGGTCGTCGGCGGCCAGGGTCATCCCGTGACGGCCATCCCGGGCGGCATGAGCCGAGGCGTGTCGAGCGCCGAGCGCATGGAGATGCTCGACCACGTCCGCGTCGCCTTGGAGGACGCCCTGTCGGCTGAGAGGCTGGCCAAGGAGGCCACGCTGAGGCTCCTCTCTGAGAACGAGGGGTTCGCTGCGCAGCCGATGCCCTACGCGGCCATTCTGGGGCCGGGGCGCGCGCTGGACATGTACGACGGGCTCGTCACGGCCGCGGGCGCGGACGGCGCGACGATCGCGGAGTACCCGATCGGCCGGTACGCCGAGCATGTCGACGAGCGGACCTTGCCAAACAGCTACGCCAAGGCCCCCTACCTCAAGGCGTTGGGGCCCGAGGCCGGCGCCTACCGGGTCGGGCCTCTCCCGAGGGTCAACCTCGCCGATGTCATGCCCGGCCCGCGCTCGTCGGAGCTGCTCGAGGAGTTCCGGGCGGAACTGGGCCGTCCTCAGCACTCGTCGCTCGCGTACCACTGGGCCAGGATGATCGAGTTGGTGGGCGTGATAGAGAGGATGATCGCTATCCTGCGCGACGACGAGACCTCGTCCGATGACGTCCGCGTGAAGGTCGAGCGCGGTGGAGGAGTCGGTGTCGGCGCCGTCGAGGCCCCGCGCGGCACCCTGATCCACCACTACGAGGCGGACCCGGTCGGGCGTGTGACCTCAGCGAGGCTGATCGTGGCGACTACGCAGAACACCGTCGCCATCGACCGCGCGGTGATGGACGCCGTCGGCGGTCTGGCCTTACCTGGCGGCGAGCCGGACAGAGCCACGCAGCTCAAGATGGAGTTGGGCATCCGCGCGTACGATCCATGTCTATCTTGCGCGACCCACGAGGTGGGCAGGATGCCCTTCGCATTCGAGATCCTTGCCGGACCTCAAGGGCTGGAGGCGAGGTGATGACCTTGGATTACAAGGGACTCATCGATTCGCACGTCAGGCGGTCGCTCAACGATTCGTTCGGCGGAGCGGTCGGGACGATGATCTTCGCGAGCGCCTCGAACTCCGCCAGAGTGCCGATACACGACCCTTCACGCGACGACTACCTGAGGCTAGTGGACGCCGTCTGCGCAGACCAGCGCGTGCTGGACATGTGGGGCGCGATGGGCGCCGCGGACAAGCGCCGCCAGTGGAGAGAGCTCGGCTAGGCCCGCTCGCACATGGTGATGATCACGGAGGCCGCTTCCCTGGAGGCGGCCTCCGCCGTGACCGACAGTCCTTCGCCGTGGCCCATCTCCGGAGCGGCGATGGTCACCAGGTGCGCCGCGGGTGCGCTTCCGTACAGCGCTCTTGCCAGGGAGAGCAGCCCAGCGGGCGTCAGCGAGTGGACCGACGCGGCGTCCAGGGGGGCTTCGACCACCCGGGTCACGCGCACGGGAGGGTGGGCGCGCCGCTCGGCGTCGACGAAGATGGCGACCCTGGAGGACGACACCTCCTCGGCGAGCGCCACGTCCAGCAGCGGGACCGGGACCACCCGCACTCCCGCGGTGTGCGACAGGACCTCGGCGACACGGTGGGCCGCGCCGTCGTCGCCCCTCGCGACGTTGCCGTAGCAGATGACCAGTGGCGTCTCCATGGGGGCCAGTCTAGCAGCGCGCTCTGTGGACGCGCCCTTACAAGAGCTTCACTGGACAGCCTCGTGCGCCGTCGGTACAATCCCCGAGCTAACCGAATACCGCTGACAAGCGGGACCCCGCCCTCAAGTGGGCGAGACCGGTCCCCACCTGAGCGGCGTCGCACGCGGCAGCTGCCTGGTCGATGAGAGAGAACACCGAAGGCCTGAGGGCCGTTCGGTGAATTGCATGCTCCCGTCGGCCGACGCCGTTCGGGAGTTTTCGTTTGTTGGACGATGGTCGCCGAGGCGGCCGCAGAAGGTGGAGGTGAACTGCCCATCAGCAGCACGGAGTACAGGCTCAACGAGCGCATACGCGCGTCGAAGTGCCGGCTCATCGGCTTCGACGGAAGTCAGCTCGGCATCTTCGCGATGCCCGACGCACTGAGAATCGCGGACGAGCAGGGGTTCGACCTCGTCGAGATCGCGCCGAACGCTGATCCGCCAGTCTGCAAGATCATGGACTTCGGCAAGTTCAAATACGAGCAGTCGATGAAGGAGAAGGCGGCTCGCAAGAACCAGTCGAAGATCGAGATCAAGGAGATGAAGTTCCGGCCCAAGGTCGACAAGCACGACTACGAGACCAAGAAGAAGCACATCCTGCGCTTCCTCGACGCCGGTGCGAAGGTCAAGGTCACCATCATGTTCCGGGGCCGCGAGATGGCCCATCCGGAACTGGGATTGAACATCCTCGAGAAACTCGCCGGTGAGCTTGCGGAGCTCGCCATCATCGAGACGCAGCCCAAGCTCGAGGGCCGCAACATGCACATGCTGCTCGCGCCGCTGAAGAAGAAGGAAGCCAAGGAGCAGCCCGCGAAGGATACTCCCGCCGGCGAGGCGGAAGAGAGCGAATAGGGAGGTACGCCCACGATGCCGAAGCAGAAGACCCACAAGTCCACCGCGAAGCGGTTCCGTGTCACCGGCACCGGCAAGGTCATGCGGGGCAAAGCGTTCAAGAGCCATATCCTTGAGAAGAAGAGTCCGAAGCGCAAGCGCGGCTTCCGTCAGGAGACTGAGGTCAACTCTTCAGACGCCAAGGTGATCAAGAAGAACCTGGGATTGGGCTAGTCAGCGCGGCTGCCTCCCCTCGACAGCAAGCAAGGAGTGATTCCACATGCCTCGCGTGAAGCGCGCCATCACGGCGAAGAAGAAGCGCCGCACCGTCCTGACTCGGGCGAAGGGCTACTACGGAGCGAAGAGCCGCAGCTACAAGGCTGCGAAGGAACAGGTGCAGCACTCGCTGCAGTACGTGTACCGCGACCGGCGCAACAAGAAGCGCGAGATCCGGCGTCTCTGGATCACGCGCATCAACGCCGCCGCTCGTCAGAACGGTTTGAGCTACTCGGTCTTCATGAACGGTCTGAAGAAGGCCGGCGTGAGCCTCGACCGCAAGGTGCTCGCAGACATGGCCGTCAATGACGCGGCCTCGTTCGCGAAGCTTGCGGAGATCGCCAAGCAGCAGGCGGCTTAGCTTCGGCTGAGGCGGCCTTAGGCTGCGTCGCAGCTCGATTCTCCAGGGGCCCCGGAGCAAGGCGGGGCCCCTCGTGCGTCCTCGATCCCTCACGCGTGAACGCGCGTTTGGATTCCGTAAAGACTTGGGATAGAGCCCCGGGCTATCGTCGGCCGGTCACAGGGTGGTCCTGTGACGTGACCGGTCGCGCGTCTCCCCTCGATGCGCCATCAGAGAGGGGGACGTCATGTTCGTGAAGAAGATCGCGACGACTGCGCTCGGAGCGATGCTAGCGTTGTCGGTGGGAGCCGCCGGCGCCTATTTCACGGCCCAGGTCCAAGTGCCGGAGTCGGTCATCAGGGCGGGGACGGTCGCTGTGTCCGCCGAGCCCACGAGCGCGCCACTGTCGATTGAGTCGCTCGCGCCAGGGACGGTTGTGGAGCGACCACTCACGGTGCTCAACAACGGGTCACTGCCGGTCGATGTCCGAATCACCGCGTCCAAGAAAGCGGGAATCACGGAGTTCTACGAGGCGCTCACGTGCCGCGTGGCCTACGGGGACACGGAGCTCTACAACGGCCGACTGGCGGCGTTGAAGACGGCGCCCGTGCGACTCGCGCCGGGTGCGCGGGGCGAAGTGCGCTTTCAGGTGGGCCTGCCCGCGGAAGCAGGCAACTCGCTGGCCGGGGACTACGTGAAGGTGTCACTCTACGTTGATGCCGAACAGGCGCGCTGATGAGTCGTCTGACCAGCATCCTGCCTGCAGCGGCGGGGTACCTGTTGCCCGTGATGGTGTTGGGCGCGCTGCTCGTCATCTACGAACCTGTCGCGGTGTCGGGCGGCTCCATGGAGCCTGCGCTGCTTCACGGCGATCTCGCACTGGTCCGCCGCGGGGCTGACGGGGTAGAGGGCGACGTCGTCCTCGTCCGTACGCCGGGGCGCGCGTCCATGTTGCACCGGGTGGCGCACCGGCATCCGGACGGCTCGGTCACGACGCGTGGGGATGCGAACTCGATCGCCGACCGGGAGCATGCGCCCCCTGAGCAGGTGGTCGGCGTCGTGCACGGACGCGTCCCGGTGGGGATCCTCGTTGCCCTGTGGCGACGCATCCTCGAAAGCGCTACACTCTCGGCTCAATCGGATAGCGTAAGGCGTTGACGGAGACGGCGTGGCATGCGCTGATTGCTCGGCCAGGGAGGGGTCTCGAGACTGTGAGGACCCCACGAGCGAGGGTGCTGCGGTTCCCTCCCGAGCCGCGACCTGAACGGGCGTGACGCCCAGTAGGGAAGCCGGATCCTCCGATATCGGGAAGACGGGGTGCAAGGCCCCGGTCGGCGGGGTGTGCGTACCGTCGCACGCAAGCGGGCCCGCACGCGCGGGTCAATCAAGGTGGTACCGCGGGAGCCGTCGCTCTCGTCCTTGGACCGGCAGGTCTGGGGCGAGAGTGGCGGCTCTCTGATGTGTCAGGGAGAAGGGTCAACAGGCATGGGCGTGATCGAAGATCTCTATCAACAGCGCAACGAGGCGCTCGCAGGTGTCGCTGCCGCCGGTGACGTCGCTGCGCTCGATGCGGTGCGCGTGGCCTACCTCGGCAAGAGAGGGACCCTTACAGCCGTGCTCAAAGGCCTCGGCTCACTGCCTGATGAGGAGCGGCCCGCAGTGGGTAAGGCGGCGAACGAGGTGCGGGTGGCGCTCGAGGAGGCGATCGCATTGCGCCAAAGAACGCTCGAGGCGCTCGCACTCGAGGCGCGCGTTGCGGCCGATGCGATCGATGTTACGCTGCCCGGGCGTGCACGACCCGTGGGGAGCCGCCACCTCATCAACCGCATCACGTCCGAGATCATCGAGATCTTCATCGGTCTGGGCTACTCGGTAGCCGAGGGTCCAGAGGTCGAACTCGACTACTACAACTTCACGGCGCTCAACACACCTCCCGATCACCCCGCACGCTCACTCGCGGACACGTTCTACGTACGCGACCTCTCCGGCGACGTGGCGGTCGTCTCCGGCGAATCCGATGTGCTGTTGAGGACGCAGACGTCGCCGGTGCAGATTCGCACGATGGAACGCGAGAAGCCGCCCATCTACATCCTCTCACCCGGGCGGGTCTACCGGCGCGACGTGGCAGACCCCAGCCATCTGCCGCAGTTCACACAGGTCGAGGGGCTGGTAGTCGACGAGGGAATCACGTTTGCGGATCTCAAAGGCACGCTCGACCATTTCGTGCATTCGATGTTCGGGGGAGAGCGCAAGACGCGCTTCCGGCCGCACTTCTTCCCGTTCACCGAGCCCTCTGCAGAGGTCGACGTCTCCTGCGGGATCTGCGACGGCGCGGGTTGCCGCTTCTGCAAGAACTCCGGGTGGCTGGAGATACTCGGCTGCGGGATGGTCGACCCGAACGTCTACGGGTACGTGGGCATCGACCCGGAGCGCTACACGGGTTTCGCGTTCGGCATGGGGGTCGAGCGCATCGCCGCTCTCAAGCACAACCTGCCTGACCTGCGCATGCTCGTCGAGGGCGATATGCGGTTTCTGCGACAGTTCTAGGATTCGACCGATCATCACCACCAGAGAAGGACGTGTGAGCAGATGCGTGTGTCGATGAAGTGGCTCAAGGACTATGTCGAAGTGCCGGTGTCGCCGACCGAGCTTGCGGAGCGGCTCGACATGACGGGTACGGCCGTTGAGGGCATGCACACGGCGGGCGAGTCGCTCGACGGCGTCGTCGTCGGGCTCATCGTGGAGAAGGTCAGGCACCCCGAAGCGGATCGGCTCTGGGTCACGACCGTGGATGTGGGCGATGATTCGCCCCGCACGATCGTGTGCGGCGCCCAGAACTTCGAGGCGGGCCACAAGGTGCCTGTCGCCCTCGTCGGGGCGGTGTTGCCGGGCGGCATCGAGATCAAGCGGGCCAAGCTGCGTGGTGTCGCGAGCGAGGGCATGAACTGCTCGCCCCACGAGCTCGGCCTGGGCGGGGAGCACGACGGGTTGATGATCCTTCCGCCCGACGCGCCGGTGGGCGTCCCGTTCAGCGAATGGACGGGTACGTCGGACACGATCCTCGATCTCGAAGTGACGCCCAACAGGCCGGACTGTCTTTCGATGGTGGGTGTCGCTCGCGAGGTGGCGGCCGTGCTCGGCACGACGCTGTCGGTCCCCGAGATCAACGTCGATGAGAAGGGGGAGCCAGCGTCCGACGCGTGCCGTGTCGAGATCGATGACCCCGAACTCTGTCCGCGCTACGCAGCACGCGTGATACGCGGCGTTCGCATGGGACCCTCACCGGCTTGGCTGGCCGAGCGCGTGATCGCAGCTGGAGCGCGCCCCATCAGCAGCGTCGTCGACGTCACGAACTATGTGATGTTCGAGACGGGACAGCCGCTGCACGCCTTCGATCTCGCCACACTCTCCGCTGGTGACGATGGGCGGGCGGCGATCACCGTGCGCACCGCCGCACCCGGCGAGCGCCTGACCACCCTTGACGGCGTCGACCGCGAACTGCGACACGACACGTTGCTGATCTGCGACGCGAGCGGCCCGGTGGCCCTCGCAGGGGTCATGGGCGGGGCGTCCACAGAGGTCTCGGATGGGACCGTCGACGTGCTGCTCGAGTCGGCCTGTTTCGAGCCGGCGTCCATCTCACGGACGAGCCGGTCGCTGGGCCTCGTGTCCGAGGCATCGATGCGCTTCGAGCGGACCGTCGATAGAGAGGGCTGCATCGCCGCGCTCGACCGGGCGGCGGCTCTCATCGCCGAAGTAGCCGGCGGTACCGTCGCGCCGGGCGCGGTCGACGCGTTCGTCCGCCCGATGCCGCCACGCACGATCACGTTGCGCATCGAGCGTCTCGAAGCCGTCATCGGTGAGGATATTCCCGGTGGCGACGTCGAGTCCATCCTCAGGGCCCTAGGGTGTGCGGTGTGCGCGTACGCGGATCGGCTCGAGGTCACGATACCCACCTGCCGTCCCGACCTCGAGCGCGAGATCGATCTCATTGAAGAGGTACTGCGCGTATGGGGCATGGAGCGCATAACGCCCACGCTTCCGGGCGGTCGCGGTCGAGCGGGCGGCCTCACGCGTGAGCAGAGAGTGCGCGAGCGCGTCGGCGAGGTCCTGCGTGCGTGTGGCCTCAACGAGACGATGACGTACGCCTTCGGTGACCCCGCCGATACCGAACGGAGCCGGATGGCGCTGCCCGCCGACGAGCTGCCCGTCGAACTGCTGAACCCGATGTCGAAGGAGCAGGCGATTCTGCGGCGCTCGCTTCTGCCGGGTCTGCTGCGCAGCGTCGCCTACAACCAGCGCCGCGGTGTCGTCGACGTGCACCTCTGCGAGATGGGGAGCGTCTTTCGGACGAGTCCCGGCCGCAAGCAGCCCAAGGAGCGCCTCATGGTCGCCGGTGTGCTCGCCGGCGCGTGGCATCGGCCCGTCTGGAACGACCCTGTCGTACCGCTCGACTTCTTCGATGCCAAGGGCGTGCTCGAGACGCTCGCGCGCGAGCTTGCCGTCGAGCGATTGAAGGTGCGGGCCGCGGAGGTCGCTCACCTTCAGCCCGGACGGTCTGCGGAGATTCTGCTGGGCGGGGAGGTCGTAGGCTGGCTCGGCGAGGTGCACCCCGTCGTGCTTGACGAATTCGGGGCGGACGCTCCTGTCGTCGCGTTCGAACTCGACCTCGGTCGTCTGACGCGCGCCGCGCGCGACACGCGCCCTTTCTCCGAGCCGCCGCGGTACCCGGCAGTCGAGCTCGACGTCGCGATCGTCGTCGACGAACAGGTGAGCGCCGAGGAACTCGCGCGTGCGATCCGCTCGGCCGGTGGCACGATCCTCGCCGGTGTCCGCTTGTTCGACGTCTATCGTGGCAAAGGTGTGGCCGAAGGCAGGAAGTCGCTCGCTTTTGAGCTCCAGTACCGGGCCACGGATCGCACGCTCAGCGCCGATGAGGTCGCACCGGTGCACGATCGGCTCGTCAGCAAGGTGCTATCCGCCGTCGGAGGCGAACTCAGAGCGTAACAGCTACATGGCAATATGATTTTCAAACGCATATTGCGTTGACTATATGCGAAAATAGACACATAATCGCCCGAAGAAGTCAGTTCGGACGATAGAGGTGGACCACATGGTCAGGGTGGCGGTCATCGGAGCCGCAGGATACACGGGCATCGAAGCGGTGCGGTGGGTGCTGTCGCACCCCGACCTTGAACTGACGTGTGCAACATCGACAACGGATGCCGGTCGCCTTCTGGCCGAGGTCTACCCGTCGCTCGCGGGCTTGACGTCACAGGTGTTCGAGACACCGGAAGCGGAAAGTATCGCGTCCGTGGCGGACGTGGTGCTGCTCGCCGTGCCGCATACCGCCGCGCTCGGCCTCGCACCTTCACTTCTCGAGCGTGGCCTCACCGTCGTCGACTTGTCGGCGGACTTCCGGCTCGCGGATTCTGGGGTCTACGAGTCTTGGTACGAGACGAGCCATGCCGCGCCACACCTTCTGGAGCAAGCGGTCTACGGACTGCCCGAGCTCGATCGCTCGCGGTTGCCTGGCGCTCGGCTCGTCGCATGCCCGGGGTGCTACCCGACCGCCACGACGCTCGCGGCGCTTCCCGCGCTCAGAAGTGGCGCGTGGGCCGGCGGTCCGGTCTTCGTGGATGCGAAATCCGGGGTCTCCGGCGCCGGGCGCACGCCCGCGGCGGCGACGCACTTCGTCGCCGCCCATGAGTCGCTGATGCCGTACAAGGTGGGCGTGCACCGCCATACGCCTGAGATCGAGCAAGCGCTAGGCACGGGCGCCGGCGCGGAGGTGCGCGTGCTGTTCGTGCCCCACCTCGTGCCAATGAGCCGCGGACTGCTCTCAACCGTCTACCTCGCTGTCGAGCCCGGCTACACGACGGCCGATGCGCTAGCCGCGTACGGGGCGTTCTACGCTCAAGAACCCTTCGTACACGTGCATGCTCAGGGTGCGATGCCGTCGACCGCAGAAGTGCGCGCGACGAACCGAGCCGCCATCGGCGTGCACGTCGACGAACGGACCGCGACGCTGGCTGCGGTCTGCGCGATCGACAACCTAGGGAAGGGCGCGGCGGGCCAGGCCATCCAGTGTCTCAACGCCGTCCTCGGACTGCCCGAGACGACCGGCCTCGATGCGCCGTTGGCGGTGGTCTGACGTGGCGCTGGAGCCGGTGACGTTCACAGCGGTCGACGGCGGCGTCGTCGCGCCTGCGGGCTTCACGTGCGCCGGAGTCCAATGTGGTCTCAAGAAGAATGCCAGTCTCGATCTCGCGCTCGTGGTGGGCACGCACTCGACCGCAGCCGCTGCGGTCTTCACGACGAACCGGGTCGGTGCCGCGCCGGTCGAACTGTCACGGCGCCACGTCGCGGACGGGCACGCCCGCGCGGTCGTCATCAACGCTGGCTACGCGAACGCATGCACCGGCGCGCGGGGAAGGACCGATGCGGAGGCGATGGCCGCGGCGGTCGCCGCCGAACTCGGGTGCGTCGCCGAGGACGTGCTCGTGTGCTCGACCGGCGTCATCGGTGTGCCGCTGCCGCTGGAGCGGGTACTTGGCGGCATAGCCGCGGCCGGAGCGGACCTCGACGACCGTTCGGGAGATGGGGCGGCCGCAGCCATCATGACCACTGACACGTTCGCCAAGCAGAGCGCGGTCTCGTTCGTCGTAGACGGCCGGAGTATCAGCGTCGGAGGCATGGCCAAGGGCAGCGGTATGATCAAACCCAACATGGCCACGATGCTCGCCGTAGTCACGACAGACGCGCCGCTCACGGCCGCCGCCTGTGATGCAGCTTTGCGCGCCGCGTGCGCGACGACCTTCAACCGCGTCTCGGTCGACGGCGACACATCGACCAACGACACCGCGATCCTCATGGCGAGCGGTGCGGCCGGGGGGGACCCCATAACCGCAGACGACCCGGCGTTCGCGCCGGTCGCCGAAGCTGTCCGCATCGTGTGCGCCGATCTCGCGCGCATGATCGCGCGCGACGGGGAGGGTGCCACCAAGCTCGTCGACGTCGTTGTCACCGGTGCGGTGACCGTCGCCGATGCCGAGCTCGCGGCGTTCGCGATCGCGGACTCGCCGCTCGTCAAGACAGCGCTCTTCGGTGCCGACGCTAACTGGGGCCGAGTTGCGATGGCGTTGGGCAAGTCCGGGGCGGCACTCGATCCGGACGCGCTGTCGATCAGGTTCGCGGGCATCGAAGTCTGCAGGGACGGGACGGCGGTCCCCTTCGATGAGGACGCCGCACGCGCGGCGCTCGAACGCGAGGACGTGACCATATCTGCCGACCTCGGCGTAGGGGCGTCCGAGGCGTCGGTCGTGACGTGTGATCTGAGCTACGAGTACGTACGAATCAACGGTGCGTACCGCAGCTAGATGCCGAATTCCACGGGGTCGCCGCGCTAGCGACGGCGCCGCGAGAGCAAAGGGGGAGCCGCCCATGATGGACTCGCACACCAAGGCCGCGACGCTGATGGAGGCGCTGCCGTGGATCAAGCACGCGTGGGGCCGCACCGTCGTGATCAAGTATGGCGGCGCCGCCATGACCGACCCGAAACTGCGCGACCAGGTGGCCGCTGACATCGTGCTCATGAAGCTCGTGGGTGTGAATCCGGTTGTCGTCCACGGAGGCGGACCGGAGATCTCGGCGTTCATGGAGCGCCTCGGCATGGAGGTGCGCTTCCACGACGGGCTTCGCGTCACGACTGACGAGGCGATGGACGTCGTCAAGATGGTGCTTGTGGGCAAGGTGAACAAGGAGCTCGTCAGCGCGATCAACACTCACGGGCGCTACGCGGTGGGTATGTCGGGTGAGGACGGCAACACGGTTACGGCCAAGATGCGTGACGTGAGGCTCGGACGCGTCGGTGACGTCACCGGCGTTGATACGACGGTGCTCGACAACCTCATCGAGGACGGGTTCATACCCGTGGTCGCGAGCGTCGCTGCGGGAGACGACGGCGGTTCGTACAACGTCAACGCCGACGTGGTCGCGGGCATGATCGCCGCGGCGCTCGGTGCCGACAAGTGCATCTTCCTCACCGACGTCGATGGGCTCTACCGCGACTTCGACGACAAGTCGTCGCTGATCAGCGCGCTCACGCCGCACGCGGCTGCGGACATGATCTCCGCCGGCGACCTAGAGGGAGGCATGGTTCCGAAGGTGAACGCGTGCGTGACCGCCCTCGAAGCAGGCGTTCGCCGTGCGCACATCCTGAACGGCACGATTCCGCACGCGCTGTTGCTCGAGGTCTACACCGACGAGGGCATCGGGACGATGATCGCAGGCGATCTCGAGACGGGGGGTCGGGCCTGATGGGCGGCGCCTGGGAGTCGGTGCGTGATCTCGATGCCGCGTGCGTCATGCAAACGTACGCGCGCAAGCCGGTCCTCTTCGTCCGCGGCGACGGCATGCGCCTCTACGACGACGATGGGCGCGAGTACCTCGACTTCGTCTCAGGCATCGGCGCGGTCAACCTTGGGCACGCACACCCGGCGGTCACCGCTGCAGTCGCAGATCAGGCAGCCCGCCTCGTGCACGTGTCGAACCTCTACTACGTTGAGCACCGGTCGGAACTTGCATGCGACGTGGTCCGGCTGCTTGGCGGTGGCATGCGCGTCTTCTTCTGCAACTCCGGAACCGAGGCCACCGAAGGCGCAATCAAACTCGCGCGGCGGTGGGCCCGCGAGTCCAGGCCTGGCGCGCACGTCATCGTCACGGCTGAGCGCTCGTTCCATGGACGCACGCTGGCGGCGCTTGCGGCCACTGGCCAAGCGGGCAAGCAGGAAGCGTTCGCGCCGCTGCCGCCGGGCTTCGTCCATGTGCCCCTCAACGACGTCGACGCGCTTGATGAAGCTCTCGATGACAGCGTCGCCGCCTTCATGATCGAGGTGATCCAAGGGGAGGGCGGTGTGTGGCCCGCGGACGCGACCTACCTCGCGCGCGCAGAGGAGCTGTGCCGGGAGCGTGGCGTGCTCCTGATGATCGACGAGGTCCAGACGGGCTTCTTCCGCACCGGCCCAGCGTTCGCGCATCAGGCGTTCGGCCTCACGCCGGACGTCGTGACGCTCGCCAAGGCCATGGCCAATGGATTCCCCATCGGCGCGGTCGTGGCTCGCGAGGAGGTCGCCGCCGCGTTCCGTGTCGGGGACCATGGTTCGACGTTCGGCGGGGGTCCGTGCGTTTGCGCAGCGGGGCGGGCGACCGTGGCGTCCCTCGTCTCGGAGCAACTCGGCGAGCGTGCGGTCGACTCCGGAGAGCTCCTCAGGTCGGGGCTCTCGCGACTCGCGGTCGAGTCGGGCGCGATCACGGACGTGCGCGGAGCGGGCCTGATGTGCGGCTGTTCGCTCGCCGGTCCGTGGGCGGAGGCCGCGGCGGCGTCGCTTCTGGGCCGTGGTGTCGTCGTGAACCACATCGGGAAGGACATCCTCAGGTTCCTGCCGCCGCTCGTGTGCGGCCCTGCTGAGGTTGCTACACTCCTGCACACGCTCGATGACACCTTCGGGGAGGTCGCGCAATGAACAACGATGTCCTCCGCGGTCGCGACCTGCTCACCATCGCTGATCTGTCCTCTGCCGAGCTCGCGCACGTGCTCGACGTCGCGTCGGCGCAGAAGCGCATGTGGGCCACGGGGGTGCGTGAGGCCGTACTTGAGCACAAGGCGGTGGCGATCCTCCTCGCGAAGCCGTCGCTTCGCACGAGGGTGAGCTTCGAGCTTGCCGCAGTGCGCCTTGGCGCGCACCCTGTGGTCATGAGTGGTCCGGATGCGGCGTTCTCGCGGGGCGAGTGCGTCTACGACACCGCCAAGGTACTCGAGCGCTACGTCGACGCCATCGTGATCAGGACCTATGAGCAGCGCCTCGTCGAGGAACTGGCGGAACACGCGAGCGTCCCGGTCATCAACGCGCTCACAGACGATCACCATCCGTGTCAGGGCCTCGCCGACCTGCTGACCGTCCGCGAGCGCTTCGGTCGCCTCGAGGGTCTGCGATTCGCCTACGTCGGGGACGGCAACAACATGGCGAACACGTACTTGCTGGGATGCGCTCTCGCCGGCATGGACGTCGTCGTCGCGTCGCCGACCGGATACGAGCCTCAGCAGGAGGTCGTGACTCGCGCCACCGTTATCGCGGCGCAGAACGGCGGCAGGGTGACGCTCACTCACGATCCTGCCGCCGCGGTGAACGGGGCCGACGTGGTCGCGACGGACACGTGGGCGTCGATGGGGCAGGAGGGCGAGCACGACTCCAGGGTAGTGTCTTTCACCCCTTACCAGGTCAACACCGGTCTCATGGAGGCCGCGTCGCCCGGCGCGATCTTCCTGCACTGTCTGCCGGCGCATCGGGGTGAAGAAGTGACCGACGCTGTCATCGACGGCGCCTCTTCGGCGGTGTTCGACGAGGCGGAGAACCGGCTGCACGCACAGAAGGCACTGCTGACGCTCGTCATGGGCTGATGGCGTGAGGAATCGGACGGAAGGGCGGTCATGAAGAAGCGTCAGGAGCGACAGGACGTCATCAGGCGGATCGTGCGGTCGCAGCGCGTGCGAACGCAACGCGCGCTGGTCGACCTGCTTGAGGGCGAGGGACACGTCTGCACGCAGGCCACGGTCTCGCGCGACATCACGGACATGGGCCTGAAGAAGCTTCCCGAAGGCGTCTACGTTCTTGCAGAGGATCTGCATCTGCAGCGCATGGTGAGCGACCTCGTGGTCGACGTGCGCGCCACCTCGAATCTCGTGCTCGTGAAGGCACAGACGGGGACGGCGCCCGGCGTGGCGGCGGCGCTGGACAAGGCAGAGCTCGACGGGATCATCGGGAGCGTGTCAGGCGACGATACGATCCTGGTGGTTCTGGAACGCGACGAGGAAGCGGCGCGCCTCGTCGAGACGCTCGACAAGTTCCGCGGCGCACCCGTGCGCTAGCGGTACTGAAGAGACGACCCGGGCATAGACCACCTGGCGACAGGTGGCGAAAGGACGAGCATGACTCGCGAGAAGTGCGTGTTGGCCTACTCCGGCGGACTGGACACGTCCGTGGCCATCAAGTGGATCGAGGAGCATCACGGCTTGGATGTCATCGCCCTGGCGATCGACGTCGGTCAAGAGCGCCAGGACCTCGAGTTCGTGCGCACCAAGGCGCTTGGGATCGGCGCGGTCGAGTCGATCGTCAAGGACGTGCGTGAGGAGTACGTCGAGGAGTACCTGTCCAAGGCCCTCAAGGCCAATGCGCTTTACGAGAACAAGTACCCCCTGGTCAGTGCCATGTCGCGCCCGATCATCGTGAAGCACCTCGTTGAGGAGGCTCATCGCCATCAAGCGCGCTACATCGCCCACGGTTGCACCGGCAAAGGTAACGACCAAGTGCGCTTCGAGGTCGGGATCGCTGCGCTCGACCCTGATCTCGAGATCGTCGCACCGGTGCGCGAGTGGGATCTCAAGACGCGCGAGCAGGAGATGGAGTGGGCCGAGGCGCGCGGCATCCCGGTACCCACGACCAGGGAGAACCCGTACTCGATCGATGACAACCTCTGGGGTCGTGCGATCGAATGCGGCGTGCTCGAGGATCCGTGGGTGGAACCGCCCGCGGACATCTACACGCTCACCAACGACGCTCGCGGCGAGCTCTGCGGCGAACCCGAGTACGCGGTGATCAGCTTCGAACAGGGCGTGCCTATCGCCCTCGACGGTGCGTTGATGAGCTTCCACGAGATCATCAACGCGATGAATGAACTCGCGGGCAAGCACGGCTTCGGGCGCATCGACATGATCGAGAACCGCCTCATCGGCGTGAAGTCGCGCGAGATCTACGAGGTGCCCGGCGCGCTCACGCTGATCACGGCCCACAAGGCGCTCGAGGATCTCTGTCTGGAGCGCGAGGTACTGCACTACAAGCTCGGCATCGAGCAGAAGTGGTCAGAGCTCGTCTACAACGGGATGTGGTTCTCACCGCTCAAGGAGGCGCTTGACGGCTTCATCGAGACAACCCAGCAGCTGGTGACCGGCGACGTTCGGCTCCGCTTCTTCAAGGGCAGCTGCGTCACTGTCGGCCGGCGCAGTCCGTACTCGCTCTACGACTACTGTCTCGCTACGTACGATGAGGCCGACACGTTCGACCACACGGCTGCGAAGGGCTTCATCGACCTGCACGGCTTGCCCGTGAAGGTGTGGGCACGGCAGCGCCGCAAGATGGGCAAGGAAGGCGAGGTGTAGCCCGCATGATCGGCGTCGGCCCGCAGGAGGCGATCATCCTGCTCGTGATTGTGCTGCTGGTGTTCGGCACGCCCGTGCTCGCGTTCCTCTTGGGCTACACGATGGGCCGCTCGTCCGCCTCGGCACGGACTCGCGACGTGACCGCGAACACGGAAGACGGCGAATCGAAGGAGCTCTCTGAATGAGCGATTCCAAGACCCCTTGGGGCGGCAGGTTCACGGCCCATCCGGGCCGGTTCCTCACTGAGTTCGGCGCTTCTCTACCGGTGGACTCGAGGATGTGGGCAGAAGACATCCGCGGCTCGATCGCACACGCCAGCATGTTGGCCAGGCAGGGAATCATCTCGGAGGGTGACGCCGACGCGATCGAAGCGGGGCTTTCCGAGATCTACCGCGAGATTCGTGACGGGTCGTTCGAGTGGCATATCGAGGACGAGGACGTCCACATGGCCATCGAACGCGAACTCACCGAGCGCATCGGGACGGCGGGTGCGCGGCTGCACACCGGCCGTAGCCGAAACGACCAGGTCGCGACCAGCGCGCGGCTATACGCGAAGCGTCGCATGGTCGACATCGCGTTTCGTGTGCTACGTGTGCGGCGCGCGCTGCTTGGCCTGGCGAAGGCCCATCTCGGCGTAGTGATGCCCGGCTACACGCACCTGCAGAAGGCGCAGCCGATTCTCCTGAGCCACCACCTCCTCGCATACGCCGCGATGCTCGGCCGCGACTTCACAAGGGTGCGCCACGCGCATGAGGCAGCCGACATATGCCCGCTCGGCAGCGCCGCACTCGCCGGCACCACGTTCGACATCGATCGCGACTACGTCGCGCATCGCCTGGGGTTCTCGGGCACCAGCGGGAACTCGATGGACGCGGTCTCGGACCGGGACTTCCTCGTGGACGCGGTGTACGCGTGCGCGCTCTGCCAGGTGCACCTGTCGCGGCTGTGTGAGGAGCTCATCGTCTGGTCGAGCGAGGAGTTCGGCTTCGTCACACTGTCAGATGAGTTCTCCACCGGGTCGAGCATCATGCCCCAGAAGAAGAACCCTGACTTCGCCGAGCTTGTTCGCGGCAAGACCGGGCGGGTCGTGGGTGACCTCACCGCGCTTCTGGTCACTCTGAAGGGGTTGCCGCTCGCGTACAACAAGGACCTCCAGGAGGACAAGGAGGCGGCGTTCGATGCGCTCGACACGCTAGCCGGATCGCTGCGTGCCGTGTGCGGCATGCTCGAATCGTTGACTATCAACGCCGGTGCGATGCGTGCCGGAGCCACCGGCGGGTTCATGGCCGCGACCGATCTTGCCGACTACCTCGTGGGCAAGGGGGTGCCATTCCGCGAGTCGCATGAGATCGTTGGGCGGCTCGTACTCGCCTGTGAGCGAAACGGACGAACCCTGCAGGATCTCACTGCGGCAGACTACGCGGAGCACGACGCACGGTTCGGGACGGACGTGCTCGACGCTGTCGATATAGACAAGGTCATCGCGCGGCGCGCTACCGCGGGCGGTACGGCATCGACCGCGGTCGCCGTACAGATCGAGGCGGTTGAGACCGAACTCGCGGCTGATGAGGACTGGCTCGAGAGGGTCGGGGCTGATTACCCCGAGTGGCAGACAGGGAGCGACGCGTGAGACTGGCAGACATCTACCGGACGTGTATCGAGGTCGGTATAGCCAACGATACGCGTAGCCGAGCCGAGATCGATCGTGTGCTCGACGAGTCGAGGAAGGCCTACGAGAAGCTTGACGAGGACGAGAAGGAGTTTGCCGACGCTGAGAAGCTGGTGAATCCGTACGCGGACACCCGCATCTGCGTCGGCGACCCCGAGCGCGAGATCGGTGGCCTGGTCGTCGGTGTCGACATGGAGACCGCCGAGGTGTTGCTTGCTGATCGGCTGCGCGAAAAGGGGGCGCGGATCGATCTCGTGTTCGCGCATCACCCGGAGGGTGCGGGCTATGCCGGTCTTCACGAGGTCATGCATATGCAGGCCGACCTCTGGGCCGCGCAAGGGGTCTCCATCGCCGCTGCGGATTCGTTGATCGCGTCACGTGCCGAGGAGGTGCGGCGGCGGATCATGCCGGCGAACCACTATCGCGCGGTGCAGGCCGCCGAGCTCATGGGCTTCGCCTCGATGTCGTGTCACACGCCGGCAGACAACTGCGTCAACACTTTCGTGCAAGGCTTCCTTGACGAGCGGGCGCCGGTCACGCTCGAGGACGTAGTGCGCACGCTGCGCGACGTACCCGAGTATGCGGATGCGGCGCGCAAGGGCTACGGCCCGGCGGTCATCGTTGGCGCGCGTACCGCACGCGCGGGCAGGATCGTGGTCGACATGACGGGCGGGACCGAAGGCCCCGCTGATGCGCTCAACCGCCTGTCGGCTGCGGGTGTGGGCACGCTCGTCGGCATGCACTACTCGGAGGAGCACAAGAAGCGGGCGGAAGAACTCAAGCTCAACCTCGTCATCGCCGGTCACATCTCAAGCGATGTGCTAGGTATGAACTTGGTCCTCGACGAGATCGAGAAGCTCGGTGCTCTCGAGATCCACTGTGCGAGCGGCATGGTGCGCGTGAAGCGCACCTAGGGGCTCGGCGTCGACGTCGGCGAACCGCCGCCGCCCGGGTCAGGTGTTTCGCCGCCCGGGTCGGGCGTGCCGTTGTCGTCACCGGGGTCAGGAGGGGTAGATGTCGATGGACGGGGACCCTTCGACACATAGAGCACGTACGCGCCGTCCTCGACCGACTGTCTGACCACCGTGCCCTCGGGCTTGGACGAGTATGTGTAGACGATAGACACGTCATGGCCTGACAGCTTCTTGGTCGCGTCATCGAGTGTCATCCCCACGACGCTCTCGGGCTTCGCGACGGGGATCTTGAACTTCGACGCGTTGTACTTCGGTGCCTTCGCCTTCGGGAAATCCCTTTTGTTCGCGTCCTTGAGCGCGGCGCTCATGAACTGCCCCCAGATCGGCGCGCAGACGGTGCCGCCGAAGGCCCGCGCGCCGTTCACGTAGATGGGCTGTTCCTTGCGATGCCCCACCCAAACGGCTGTGGAGAGGTCCGGGGTGTATCCTACGAACCACACGTCCCTGTAGTTCTGGCTAGTACCGGTCTTGCCCGCGGCCGGGCGCCCGATTCGCGCACGGGTGCCGGTTCCCGACGTGATGACGCCCTTCAGGACGTTGGTCGCCGCGTATGCGACCTCGGGCTTGACAACCCGCTTGCCCTTCTTCTTCGCGGCGAAGATCTGCTTGCCTGATCTGTCGGTGACCTTCGTGATGGCGACCGGCTCGTGATACACGCCGCCCGTAGCCAGTGTCCCGTAAGCCGAGGCCATCTCGAAGGGACTGACTCCTGCGGTCCCGAGAGTGATCGACGGATACGAAGGCAGCTTCGTTCGGATGCCCATCCGGCGCGCCGTCTTGGCGATCTTCGACGCACCGATCTCCCATGCTACGCGGGCGAACACGGTGTTCACCGACGCGTACGTTGCGCTGGCGAGTGAGATGACCCCGCGTCCGCGTCCCTCGCTGTTGGCCACGACCCACGCCTTGGGTTTGGTGGGGATCGCCGCAGGTGAGGATGAGTCGACCCCGAAACTCGGCGGCATGCCCTCCTCGATCGCGGCGACGAGCGTGAACGTCTTGAACGACGAGCCCGCCTGGCGGCGCCCCTGCGTTGCCAGGTTGAACTTGTTCTTGCGGTAGTCACGCCCGCCCACGAGTGCCTTCACGAGGCCGGTCGCGGGCTCGATCGCGACGAGTGCGGCCTCAGGCCCGTGCGACCCAAGCCTGTCCTTGACGGCCTTCTCGGCGGCGCGCTGCATGCGGGTATCGAGACTCGTATGGACGGTGAGCCCGCCCTTGAACACCACTGCGGGGCTGAACTTGGCCTGCAGCTCCTTCTTGACGTGCGCCACGAAGTACGGGGCGAAGTAGATACCGTCCTCAGGATCCTTGGCACGCTTGAGCTTCAGCTTCACCCCGCGGGCCTCCTCCATCTCCTCGCGGGTGATGTAGCCGTTCTTATACATGTCGGCGAGCACTTCGTTGCGTCGCGCCACGGCGCCTTGGGGGTTGTCGTAGGGCGAGAGCCTGCTCGGCTGTTGGGGGAGACCGGCGAGAAGCGCCGCCTCGGCGAGGGTGAGATCGGCTGCGCTCTTGGCGAAGTATGTGCGCGCGGCGGACTGGGCACCGTAGGCGCCTTCGCCGAAGTAGATCGCGTTCAGGTACATCTCGAGGATCTCGCGCTTGTCATAGCGTTTCTCGAGCTCGAGGGCGAGGTAGGCTTCACGGGCCTTGCGAGCGAGCGAGATGTTGGTCCGCTCGTCGAGCAGGATCGTGTTGCGGATGTACTGCTGCGTGATCGTCGACGCGCCTTCTTCGCCGAATCCGCGCTGCAGGTTCACGACGACGGCACGTGCGAGCCCCACCGGATCGATGCCGTTGTGTGAGTAGAAGCGCTCATCCTCAACGGCTACGACAGCGTCGGCGAGATCCGTCGCCATCTTGGAGAGGGGGATGACCTCCCGGTTCTCGAGGTAGAGGCGCGCCAGCAGCTTGCCGTCCGCGGAGTAGATGCGAGTCGCGCGAGCGACCTCGAAGGCGCCGGGCGCGTCAGGGTTCGGGAGGTCATCGAGCCATGAGCCCACCAGCGCCGAGGCGGCTACGACGCTCAGGGCTCCGAACACGAGCAGCGCGACGAGCAGCGCCGCCAGGAAGACGAGGCCATAGGCTAGTCCAGGCGAGCGGCGGATGCGTCTGAGCCGTGAGCGTCGAGCTGTCACTTCTCTCCTGGGGGTCGTCGATCCCAGCGAGTGATACATTGTGCCCTATGACGGGCGGTCCGGTGCCGCCCGGGCGTCATCTGTCATCCAGTCGTTCCCGCATGAGGAATCGTATGCAAACACCAGACCGCCTGCGTCCCGAACTCCTCGCACCCGCCGGCGGCCCCGATGCGTTGCGAGCGGCGGTCGCGAACGGGGCTGATGCCGTCTATCTGGGCCTTGATACGCTGAACGCACGCCGGGGAGCGCAGAACTTCACCGTTGAGACGCTCGAGGCGGCGTGCGAGTTCGCGCACGTGCGTGGGGTACGGGTCTACCTGACGGCGAACGTGCTTGTACTGCCCGAAGAGATGTCCGGTGCGCTCGAGCTGATCGACGCCGCGTGGGCGTGCGGGGTCGACGGCGTGATCGTCCAGGACCTGGGGCTGATGCGGTGCCTCCGTCGCGCGCTGCCGGACGTGGTCATCCACGCCTCGACGCAGGTCAACATCCACGCGACGTCGACACTGTCTGTTCTCGCACAGATGGGAGTGCGCCGGGTGACGCTCGCGCGTGAGACGTCGATAGAAGAGGTCGCACGGCTCGCTTCGGCGGGGCGGCAGCTCGGGGTGGATGTAGAGACGTTCGTGCACGGCGCGCTGTGTGTGTGCTACTCCGGGCAGTGCCTGCTGTCTTCGATGATCGGAGGGCGCTCCGCGAACCGCGGGACATGTGCGCAGCCGTGCCGGCTGCCATATGCGCTTGAGGGCTCGAATGGCGCGTCGCTCGAAGCCGACGGCGCCTACCTGCTATCGCCCAAGGATCTTGCGGGCATCGCGCTCTTGCCCGATCTCATCGCGGCCGGCGTGGCGTCGCTCAAGATCGAGGGGCGCATGAAATCCGCCGAGTACGTGGCCGTCGTCACCGGTGTCTACCGCGACGCGTTGGCCCGGGCGGTCGATTCTCCGGAGACGTATGCGGTGCGTGACGGCGAATGGGAGGTCCTTGCCGACGCGTTCAGCCGCGGCTTCACTACGGGGTATCTGACTGGCGAGCGCGGATCGGGGCTCATAAGCCACCGGCGGCCGAACAACCGCGGCGTGTCCGTTGGACGGTTGGCGTCTGCCGACGGCGGTGCCGCGACGCTCGCGCCCGAGCGCACGCTCAGCTCCGACGACGTCATCGAGGTCTGGACGCGCCGAGGACGATTCGCCCAGCCCGTGGGCCCGATCGAATCGCGCGGCAGAAGAGTCGCGATCGCTCCCGCCGGTGAACCTGTTCGCATCACCCTCTCCCAACCGGCGTCCGCCGGCGACCGGGTCTTTCGTGTGCGCAACGCGGCGTTGCTAGAAGCCGCGGCGCGGACGTTCTCGGAACCAGAATCGGCTCCCGTCCCAGTCGACGTGACGGTTCGCGTGGTCGTCGGCGAGCCGCTGAGCGTGACCGTGACGAGCGCGAGCGGGGTGTCCGGTCAGGCGAGCGGTCCGGTTGTCGAAACGGCGCGCACCCGTGCCGTCACGGCAGAGGACGTCGCCGAACACGTGGGACGCTTCGGCGGCAGCGGCTTCTCTCCCAGGGAGTGGGACATCTCGCTGTCGCCGGGCGCCGGAATCGGCTTCTCGGCGCTCCACGCTGTTCGCCGTGAAGCGCTTGCCGCCCTGCGGCAGCGGATGCTGGCCGCGTGGGCGGACCGCCGCCGCTTCCATCCTGCCGAGCCCGGCCTGCAGCGGCGCGCAGCGCGCCATGCGTCAGGGGACGCACGGCTTGTTGCCGTGGTGGGGAGTGTTGGCGCGGCGCGCGCGTGCGTGGACACAGGAGCGCGTGAGGCGCAGGTCGCATGGTCCATGCCGGGTGCTTCCGAGGTCACGGATGCAGTCGTGATCCTCCCTCGGATCTGCCACGACGACGAGGAAACAGAGGTGCTCGACGCGGCGCCCCTCGGCCGTGGCGCGGTCGCGGGTACGCTCGGACTGCTCGCGCGCGCTGTCGAGGCGGGGGTCGACGTTCAGGCGCACTGGTCGCTCAACGCGACGAACGCGCACACTGTGGCCGCGCTCGCAGATCTTGGGGCGTCACTCGTGTGGCTCTCCCCCGAGCTCTCAGCCGACCAACTCGCGGCGATCGCGGCGAGTTCGCCGGTGCCCGTGGGTATCGCGGTCGCGGGGCGCCAGGAGCTCATGGTGCTGGAGCACTGCGTGCTGTCGACAACAGGACCCTGCAAGGCAGACTGCCGCAGATGCGCGCGAAGGCAGGGGCGGCATGTGCTGAAGGACAGGAAGGGGTACCGCTTTCCCGTCGTAGTGGACGAGCAGGGGAGGACGCATGTCTACAACGCGGTGCCGCTCGACCTTACCGAAGCGTCGCCCGACATCGTCGCGTCGGGAGTGAGCTGGCTGCGTCTCGACCTTGAGACCGAACGTGCGCCGAGGGCTGCCGCCGAAGTCCGCAGGGTTCGTGCGGCGCTCGAGCGAGGGGTCCGGGGCGCACCGATACCGCCGCGGAACCGCGCCACCACGACTACAGGGCACTTCTACCGGGGCGTCAGCTGAGGACGTCGCTTCCACGAAGATCGCACGGCGACGCGACGCACGTCGAGACAGCGCTCCTCGGACGCTGCATCAGCGGACAACGACACGATGCGTGACCGATCCCTGTCCGCCGCGGTCGTCTGTGACCCACAGGATCACGTCGTAAGTGCCCGGCGTTGCCCATGCGTGCTGCGCCTTCATGCCTGTCTGGGTCGAACCGTCGCCGAACTCCCAGTAGTAGGTGGTGATCGCACCGTCGTCGGTAGACGAGGATCCGTCCAGTTCGACGGCACGTCCCGCCTTGACCGATGCCGGAGGGAAGAACGCCGCGACAGGCGGCGTATTGCTGCCAGTGCCTGAGCTGACGACGAGCCTTATCACGCGCTCGGGCTTGACGAGAGAACCCGCCGACGGTGACTGATCTGCGACCACGCCTGCGGCGACGTCGGCCGTCGGCTCTTCGATCACGCGTGCACGAAGCCCTACGGCCTGGAGTGCGGCGAGCGCGTCGGCCTTGGACAGGCCCGCGACGTCAGGGACCTCGATCTCGGTGGGGGTCGCGTGCACCGCGCACGACTCGACAGTGCTGGCCGAGAGCATCAGCGCGGTGACAGGGTCGGGGCAGTATGGGGTGACGGCGAGGCCCGTCTCTGAGCACACCCTCAGACGTGTGAGCCCTTTCGGGCGCGAGAACTCCGTGGCTTTCGTACCCTCGAGTGCTTTCGCCATGAAGGCGCGCCAGATCTCCGCAGGGAACGATCCGCCCGTGACGCGCCGGCCGTGCACCGAGGTCATCTCGCGCTGTGCGTCAGGGTGCCCTACCCACACTGCGGCCGCGACGTCAGGGGTGTACCCAACGAACCAGGCGTCCCTGTAGCGCTGGGTGGTCCCGGTCTTGCCTGCGGCTGGCCTGCCGATGCGCGCAGCCGTCCCTGTCCCGCGTGTCATCACACCCTTGAGGATGTCGGTAGTCAGGTACGCTACGGCGGCGTCGAGCGCCCGCTCACGCCTCGGCTGGTACTCCTTGAGCACCTTGCCGTCGGGGGCCTTCACCAAAGTGATGCCGAACGACTCGGCGTGCATGCCGCCGGCGGCGAGCGTCGCGTACGCCTCGGCCATGCGAAGCGGTGAGACACCATGCTTCAGGCCGCCAAGCGCGATCGCCGGGACGGCCTCTATGCCACGATCGATGCCCAGCTTCTCGGCGGCCTCCACGACCTTGTCAGGGCCGACGTCGAGGATGAGCTGAGCGAAGACGGAGTTCACGGACTTCTCGGTCGCGGGACGCAGGCGCATCGGGCCTGTGCGCGAGCCCGACGCGCCGGTCACCTTCCAGGTGCCACCAGGGACGGTAAGCTCCGTCGGCCCCGACTCGTAGGTCGCCTCCGGGCTCACGCCCTGCTCAAGAGCCGTGGCAAGCACGAAGGGTTTGAACGCGGACCCTGGCTGTCGGCGCCCTTGAACGGCGACGTTGAACTGCTGGGTCGCGAAGTCGCGTCCGCCCACCATCGCGAGCACCTCACCCGTGCCCGGCTTGACGGCGACGATGGCGGCCGATGGATCGCCCTTCTTGTCGAGGGCGCCCTTCACGGCTGCCTGTGCGGCGCGCTGCATCTTGAGGTCAAGCGTCGTCTCCACCGTGAGCCCTCCACGGTAGACGGCACGCTCTCCGAACTCGGTGACGAGCTGCTCCTTGATCCATTCCACGAAGTATGGCGCCGCGTTCGCGCGCGGTTTCAGGCCCGCGACCTTGACCGGGGCGTCGACGGCCTCGGTGTACTCCGCAGAATCGATGAGCCCCTGATCGCGCATCTGCGCAAGCACCGTGTCACGCCGGTTCTTCGCCGCCTCTGGCTCGAGGTAGGGCGAGTAGCGTCCGGGCGACTTGATCACACCGGCGAGCAGGGCGGACTGCGGCAGGGCGAGCTTCTTCACGCTCTTGTTGAAATAGACGCGCGACGCGGCCTCGACGCCGTAGGCGCCGTGCCCGAAGTAGATGGTGTTGAGGTAGCGCTCGAGTATCTCGTCCTTCGAATGACGACTGTCGATGCGCTGAGCGAGGATCGCCTCCTGCACTTTTCGCTTGAGTGTCTTGTCGCTCGTGAAGAAGGCTTGCTTGACGTACTGCTGCGTGATGGTAGAGCCACCCTGTTTCGCGCTGCCGCTGCGGATATCGACGACGAGTGCACGGGCGATGCCCAGGGGGTCGACGCCCTCGTGTTCATAGAAGCGCTTGTCCTCAGTCGCGATGACCGCCTGGCGCAGGTGCGTCGGCATGTCACCCAGCGCCACGTCCTTGCGGTCCTCCTCGGCGAACAACTTGGCCACCTGCTTGCCGCTCCGGTCGAGAATCACCGTGGACTGGTCGCGGCCGCGCGCCTTTTCGAGGTCTGGATCGGGCAGGTTGCGGGAGATGGCCGCATAGACCGCACAGCCTGTCACCGTGAGTGCGAGGAGCACGAGCAGCAACGACACCACGAGCGCCCTGGCGATGTACGCCCAACGCGAGCGGTCTGCCGCCTCGCGAGAGGGCGTCTTCCGCCGCTGTGCGCCGCGCGCGGAGGGACGAGCCGTCGTCCCGGCGCCGCGGGAGGACCGCGGGGTGGTGGAGCGGGGACGCCGCTTCGGCGCGCGGCCTCGACCCTGCTGTCCTGGAGTGCTCGGTGGCATGGCATGACCTCGACGAAGGGACGGTCACATCGGTGTTCGTTCAGTGGTCCCGCGTCACTTGTCAGACCCATCGGGCGCGAGCGGCGGGAACGCCTCGCTCTGCTAGTATGGCACGCAAAACGCGCGCCACCGGCGAGCCGTGAACCACACGTGAACGGCTCGTTGCCGTGAGAGTAGCCGGGGAGGATACGTGCTCTCAGTTTCGGAGCAGATGAGCGTCATCAGCAGCGGCATAGCGGACCTGGTGCCCGAGGCCGACCTCGTTCGCAAGCTGGAGAGCGGACGTCCGCTACGCATAAAGCTCGGCGTCGACCCCACCGCGCCAGACCTGCACCTCGGGCACGCCGTTCCTCTGCGCAAGCTGCGGCAGTTCCAGGACCTCGGCCACACCGTGGTGCTGATCATCGGCGACTTCACCGCGCTCATCGGCGACCCTTCAGGCCGCAACTCGACGCGTCCGGCCCTCACCGAGTCCGAGATCGACGAGAACGCGACTACCTACGTGGAGCAGGCGTTCCGCATACTCGACCCTGACCTCACGGAGCTGAGGCGTAACTCGCACTGGCTCGCGGGGCTCGGGTTCGCCGACATCCTGAGACTCACGAGCCGGTTCACGGTGGCGCGCATCCTCGAGCGCGACGACTTCCAGAAGCGCTACCGGGACGGACTGGGCATCTCGCTCCACGAGTTCCTCTACCCGATGGCGCAGGCCTACGACTCTGTCGCGATCGAAGCCGACCTCGAACTCGGTGGCACGGACCAGTTGTTCAACCTGCTGGCGGGCCGGGAGCTCATGGAGAAGAGTGGCATGGACCCCCAAGTCGTGCTCACGCTGCCGCTGCTCGAGGGCACTGACGGAGCCCAGAAGATGTCGAAGAGCTACGGCAACTACGTGGGCCTCACCGACCCTCCAGCCGAGATGTTCGGCAAGGTCATGTCGATTCCGGACGAACTGATGGTCAAGTACTTCCGCCTGTGCACGGACGCGAGCGCGGGGGAGGCGGATGCCATCGAGGCGGAGCTCGCGGCGGGCACCCTCCATCCGAACACGGCGAAGCGCCGGCTTGCGAAACGCATCGTTTCGCTCTATCACGACGGAACGGCCGCAGGCGCTGCCGAGTCGTCGTTCGATGCGGTCTTCGTCAAGCACGAGATTCCGGAGGATGTACCCGAGCACCTCGCCGCACTCTGCGACGAGGTGTACCTGCCGGGGCTGATGGTTGACGCGGGGCTCGCGTCATCGGCAGGTGAGGGACGCCGGCTCATCGACGGAGGCGGCGTAAGGCTTGATGGAAATCCGATCGCTTCAGGCGTCTACACGGTCGCACGCGTGCAGGTGGACGGCTCGGTGCTGCAGGTGGGCAAGCGGCGCTTCGCCCGCGTTCGCGCCGCGAACTGAGCCCGAGCGGCAGCGATGCCGCGCTGCGGGCAACTCGCCGGGCAACTTGGCAACTTGCGCCTCCCGAGACGGTTTGAGGCTCTACGGGGTGGGTATATTCATCGCCCGGCTTGTTGCGTGCAGTGCCGGTAGCGTGTAGCCTGTGTGGCCGTACGGTCGGAGCTGCCAAGGAGACCGGGACGCGTGTTGAAAACCACACCACGCCAGGAGGCGGTCAATAGTCGGGGAGTGCCGTCGGGAGAATGACTGCACGGTCTCGGATTCTGTTCGACGCCTCCCGCCTCGACCGGGGGGCGTTTTTGCATCTCAGGCGGGGTATCGGAGAAGACTTCCATGCACTCCGAGATTTCTCCGAAGTACGTGTTGACAGCGGGGACGTGAGTGCGTAGAGTACTCCCTCGCCGTCCGAAGCGGGCGGCTGGCGGGTGGCGGGCGAAAGCGCTGGATACAGCAGGTGTTCGCCACGGCGTGAACCTTGAAAACCGGATACTGTGACAAGCCAGAAATGAACCCGTCATTTCGAGAGGGTCAATCAACAGACCAAACCGAACTGACTTCCTGGTCCAAACCACACCGCTTTCCTTGGCGGTGAAAGGTGGACCACTCCGGATAGAACCGGATCACTTTCGTGAACCACACGCTCACCGAGCGTGTGACAGTTTCCACGGAGAGTTTGATCCTGGCTCAGGATGAACGCTGGCGGCGTGCTTAACACATGCAAGTCGAACGATTAAAGCCCCTTCGGGGGTGTATAGAGTGGCGAACGGGTGAGTAACACGTGGGCAACCTGC
>JBBIJX010000011.1:0-43342 GCA_037445775.1 Actinomycetota bacterium | reverse complement strand
CCACACCAACAAGGGCGGCACGGTGAGCTGGTTCGCCACCCAGAGTGTCATAGCGTCCGCGATCGCGAACAAGGACCGCAACTGCAGCGCATGCCACAGGGACACGTCGACCACGGTGACCTTCGCCGCCTACGTCGCCCACCGCTCCGGCGTGACGACCGCAGGCAGCCTCGTGTCGACACCCACGAGCAACATCGACCCGGCCACCGAGTTCCGGAACTGGACGTGGGGCGGCGGGCACAACGTCGGCGTCCCGGGCACGACATGGCCCAAGCCGTACGGCTCGGGCACGACGATCACCGGCTCCAACGGGACCAACGTCAACCGCACGGCGAATCTGACCTTCAACTACACCTACAACCTCGGCTTCACGAACACGTCGACGATGAAGTGCAGCGACTGCCACTTCTCCTCGACGGCCGCAGGACCGCAGGGCGCCTCCGTGAAGTACTTCCTGAACGGGACGCAGAAGACGATGCCGCCGCGGCCGAACTGGGCGGAGGCGCCGTTGACCGGCAACGCGACCGACCTCTCGGGCTCGTTCTGCGGCCGTTGCCACGCGAGCTGGGCCACCGGTGTCCATGTCCGGGGCCAGCACAACAACCTCACGCCCGCGATCCTGTGCCAGGACTGCCACATCCGCATCCCGCACGCTTGGAAACGGCCGCGCCTGCTGAAGCGCACCCTGGGAACCGGTGCGGACACGCTGCCGTACGCGACCCCGTTCTCTGGTGGCACCCGCAACGAGATGAGGGGCTATCTCCTGACCGCCGCCGAGACGGACTTCACCTCGGGCGGCAGCTGCGTCACCGACTGCGTTCATAACAACTCGCACCTCGAGGGTTCCGCCAGCACAGTCAACATGTGGCCGTAGGTCCGGGCTTGTAGCACGCGAGCATGAGGGGGCGTCCGCTTTCAGTTGAGACATGCCCACCGCAGCCAGCCTGAAGTCCTCGCCCACCGGGGCATGGCGCTTGCTTCACACAACCTCCAAGGATTAGCGATTCTGAAGCGTGCTAAACTCAGCGGTACGCTTGCTGCTTGGAGAGGATTCGGATGATAAGTATCGCCGCAACACGATTGTCGCGATCTGTCGTGCTTGCCGCATTCATATTGAGCGTCTTCGCGCTCACGGTTTCGTCGGGCTGCGCGCGGCGCACCGAGGCGCCGCAGGCTGCGCTAACCCCTCGTAACACCTCGAACGGTGGCAGCGATGAGCAGACGCGCGCGGCGCCCGAAACTGAGGCTAAGACACTCGATACCACGGCAACGCGGAATCCTGCGTCCAGGGGTGCCGGTTCTGGCACCACAGAGTCGGGCAGTGGTTCGGCGAGTATGACAGAGGGCTCCGGCGGCAGTGGGATAGGATCGGGAGCGACGGAGAAGCCCGATCAGATCGAGCGCGGATACGTGATCATCAAGTACTGGAACGACACGGTCACCAACCCGCCGGGCGGTGTTGAGATCGTCGCCCAAGACGTGTCGTGGAAGCCGAACGCGAAAGCGAAATCCGATCTCGGGAGACTCGGTCCGATTCCGCTGGGGCGCGACGTGCGTCTCGTCGTGTATCCGGATGGTAAGAAGGGGCCGAAGATCGGTGCTACCATCAGGATGAGTTCCGAGATGGACTCCAGAGATGTCGACGCGATTCATGTCGAGCTTCGTGACGGCCAGGTACGGGTGATGGGAAACCCGGTGGCCGGCTACGAGGCGACAGGCTCTAGGGGCTGACTCGTAGGAGGTGTCTGGGTTGACCGGCAGAACGCACGGCCGGAGGCATGCGGCAGCGGTGCTCCTCACCACATGTGCGCTTTTGGTGGTGACTGCAGGCGCCGTGCTGAGTGCGGGCACCTCGCTTGCCAGCGCCTCGGAGG
This sequence comes from Actinomycetota bacterium, assembly GCA_037445775.1. Classification (GTDB taxonomy): domain Bacteria; phylum Actinomycetota; class Coriobacteriia; order Anaerosomatales; family PHET01; genus JBBUX01. The sequence continues at coordinate 41,468 of JBBIJX010000011.1, read as the reverse complement.
CGAAGGTGGAGCCCACGGACATCGCACGCGCGGCTGACGGTGGGTGGTGGGTTACTGACGCGGGGAATGACCGGCTCCTGAGGCTCTCATCGTCCGGCGCCTTGATCGCCGTGCATCCCGTCCCCGGCGCATCTATCACCCTCGACAACCCACAGGCGGTGGCGGTCGACGCATCCGGGGCTGTCTATGTTGCAGACACTAACAATCATCGTGTGGTCGTGTTCGACGCCTCCGGCTCCGTACAGCGAGTCTTCGGCGCCGCCGGCACCGGCAACGGGCAGTTCAGCTATCCATGCGGTATTGCGGTCGACGGTAGTGGAAGAATCTGGGTCGCAGATACGAACAACGATCGTATCCAGCGTTTCGCATCCACCGGCGCGTACGAGGGCAAGCACTCGAGCTTCGGTGCTCCGCCGGGCTCGACGATCCCCATCGGCTCGTTGATGAGCCCGCGCGGTCTTTCGGTCGGGGGTTCGTCGCTCTACATCACAGACTCGGGTACTCGTCGTATCGTCAAGATAAGCACGGCCACCTATCTCCCCGAACTTGAGTGGGGACTTCAGGGCGGGGACGGTGTGGCGACCTCGCGCTATTTCACGCCGATTGACAATAGCGTCTCCGGCACTACCGCGTTCGTTGTCGACACCGGCGCACCGAGAGTCGAATCGGCCAATGCGCTGACTGGTGCACAGATCGCCTCGTGGGGATCCCTAGGGAGCAGCGAGACATCGTTTACCTCACCTCAGGGCGTATGGAGCGACGGCGTGTCGGTTTGGATCGCGGATACCGGAAACGCGCGCATCATTCAGCACTCATCATCCGGTACGCGCCAAGCCGTCTGGCCGCTGGCTCTCTCGGACAAGGCGAAGCCTGTCAGCGAAGCGGTTCTGAGTCCCATATGGAATCGAACCCCTCAGACCGTCGTCATCACTGCAACTGATGAACTCAGTGGGGTGCGCAGCATCACCTATCGCGTTGGTTCGAGCGCTCCTCAGACGGTGAACGGCACTTCTGCGACTTTCGTCGTCGATACCGAGGGCGCGACGGACGTTACCTTCTGGGCGACTGACGTCGCGGGCAACGTCGAGGACCCGAAGACGGCGACGGTCAGGATCGACAAGGGCGCGCCTCAGACATCTTCCAACATCACCGGTGTTTGGAGTCCCAGCGGACAGATGGTGACACTCGTGGCTGCGGACGCTGTCTCAGGCGTGAGCAGGCTCATGTACCGTTTGGGTTCGGGCACGACGAGGGTAGTTGATGGCCCATCTGTGTCTTTTCTGGTCAACACCCCAGGCGAGACGGTCGTGAGCTTCTGGGCGGTCGATGCGGCTGGAAATGTCGAGACCGCGAAGACCGCGACGGTCAGGATCGACATGACCGCGCCGATGACAACGTCCAACTCGGTCAGCACTTGGAGCAGGGTTGCGCAGACTCTCACCCTGAGCGCGCTCGATGGCCGAAGCGGCGTGAAGAGCATAACGTACCGCCTCGGCCCGAGTGGTGCTCCTCAGACCGTCGAAGGCTCGTCTGCGACATTCGTCGTCGACAGAGAGGGTGAAACGGTCGTTACCTTCTGGGCGACCGACAACGCCGGAAACGTCGAGACCGCGAAGACCGCGACGGTCAGGATCGACAAGGGCGCTCCGGTGACAACGCCGAACGTGTCCGGGGTATGGACCAGGACCGCCCAGACGGTCACACTGACGGCCGTCGACACGACCTCAGGTGTCAGGAGCATCACCTACAAGGTGGGCGCCGGCCCCTGGCAGACCGTGAACGCTGCGAGCGTGTCTATCCCCGTCGACATCGAGGGACAGACCGCCGTCGCCTTCTACGCCACCGACAACGCCGGAAACGTCGAGATCGAGCGGACCGCGACGGTCAGGATCGACAAGACCGCTCCGGTGACCACTGCGACTGTAGGGGTTCCGGCAGGCGGCGTGCGTAGTGTGACGCTCGCGGCTACCGACGGCGGCTCTGGCGTGAATGCCAGGTACTACAGCATCAACGGTTCGCTTCCTACGACCTACACGCAAGCGTTCACCGTGCCCGCGTTCGCCAACACGCTCATCGAGTACTACGCGATCGACAACGTAGGCAACCGCGAAGCGACCAAGCGCGAGCAGTTGCTCGATGACACGACGCCGCCACTCACGAGTGCGACAGGTCTTGGGGGTGCGGACGTCGGATGGGTCAAAGACGCGGTCACGGTGTCCTTGAACGCGACCGACTCCGAGAGCGGTGTCAAGCGGACCTACTACAAGCGGGGGAGTGCGGGTGCGGGCTCGCCGTATGAGGGGCCGTTCGTAGTGGACACCGAGGGCGCTAACGAGGTGTTCTACTGGTCCGAAGACGAGCGCGGCAACTTGGAGGCACCGAAGTCCGGATGGGTGCGTATCGACCGGACGCCCCCGGTGTCGACGTCGTCTGTGACGACATCCGCGCTGAGCGCGACGGTGACAGTGGATGCGACTGACGGCGGCTCTGGCGTGGCCCGCCGGGAGTATCGCTTAGACGACGCGATGGAGTGGGGTCTCTACAGTGCGCCGATCGTCGTGACGAAGATGGGGCGCACCACGGTCTGGTATCGCGCGATAGACAGAGTCGGCAATGCTGAGACGCCGAAGTCGTGGACGTTCACGCTGGGGGACACGTCTCCGCCACCTACACCACCACCACCACCACCACCACCGCCGCCTCCTCCTCCACCCGCGGTCGCTCCGGTTACCACGAGCAACATCGATGGAGCGTGGCGGTCAACAGACATGCAGGTTGTCCTCACCGCTACGCACCCGACGAGCACCTCGATCACGACCAGCTACCGTTTGGGCGCGGGTTCGGCGATCCGGTACTCGACTCCGTTCACCGTGAGCGCCGAGGGTGTCACGTCCGTGACATTTTGGTCGGTCGCCGATGGCATCACGGAGGCCGCACGGTCAGTCGCTGTCAGGATCGATCGCACACCGCCATCGACGTCGGCGACGCTCGAGAAAGTCAAAGACGGTGTCGCAGTGCGCCTTGCCGCAACGGATGCCGCGTCGGGGGTCGACGCGACCTATTACCGTGTTGGCGACGCTACCGCATGGGCGCGCTACACCGTACCATTCACCGTCAAGATACCCGCCGGTACGGTGGTGTGGTACCGCTCCGTCGACAAAGTAGGGAACCAAGAGTCCCTGCAGAGTCAGGTCGTGCGCTCTGGGGACATCCCGAAGACCAAGGCGACCGTGATTGAGACTTGGCAGAAGACAGACGTGAGCGTGTCGTTGAGTGCGACCGTGGCCACGAACACAGTCTCGCCCGAGACATACTATCGAGTCGCTGGACAGACAAGTGCGACGTCCTACGCTGGACCCTTCACTATCACGCGTGCGGGCATCACGACCATCGAGTTCTGGTCCGAGGCGGACGGTGTGGTCGAATCGCCGCAGACTGTCACGGTGCGCATCGACAAGGCGGATCCGTCCATCTCGTCGCTATCTTCGCCCACGCATCCCTCGTCCACGACGTACTACCGCTCCCGCGACGTGCGCTTCAAGTGGTCGGCAAAGGACGCGCTGAGCGGCGTGTCCCGGTACGCTGTGAAGCTCGATCGCACGTCGACTACGAAGCCGTCAACGTCGGTCACGACGACCGCCACCACGAAGTACTACTCCAACCTCTCCAGCGGCACCTGGTATTTCCACGTGCGTGCGCGCGACAAGGCCGGCAACTGGGGCCCCACGCGCCACATCCGGATCAGGATCCGCTAGCGCGCAGTCAGGCGGTACTGGGGGCGGCGGTGCGGATCGATGCGCCGCCGCCTTCTTCGCTAAAGAGGTGCGTAGTCACCGCCGAAACCTATCGTAAGGCTCCATAAGGGGCCTCGTCGCCATGCTAGAATAGACGCAGGACGCAAGGGGCGCGTCCCGCTGCGATTCTGGCAGTGGCGTCCGGATTCAGCCGTAGGAGGATCGTTGTACGATCCCGACGTCGTCGCTGACGATGACGACATCGAATCCGAAGACGTTCAGGATCGGCGTGATCGACGCCGCTGGATGCCTATCGCCATCATCCTGCTGCTTCTGCTGCTCCTGTGTTGTGTCTCGACCCAGGTTCGCGAGTGGAGGACGGGTGGCGGCGAGCGGGCGCGGTTCATCGTTCGCAACATGGAGTGCCTCCAGTGCCATCCCGAGCTGATCCCGGACTTCAGCAGCCGTGTCGTGCACAATCCCTTCGCGCAGAAGGAGTGCACGGCTTGTCACACGCCGCACGGCAAGAAGGTATCGGTGTTCCTTTCGCGCGGTCCCGTCGAGGTGTGGCGCCGGTACTCCCGGGTGCTTGAGTGGTTGCCGCTTCGCTGGTATATGCGGCTTCAGGAGGGGCGCGCCGGTCGTGTGAAGGCGGCGTCCGAACCGGGCGCCGACGCGGCAGCCACGACTGCGCGGGTGAAGGACAAGGACTCCGAGCTGGTCCTGCCACTCGAGGAGCTCTGCTGGATGTGTCATGGCAGCATGGGCACCAAGCTCGAGGATCCCTATCCCCACCAGCCGTTCATGGCCGGCAGGTGCACGAACTGCCACGACCCGCACGCATCGGACTTCCGGGGCATGCTCACCCAGGCGCCGCAGACGCTGTGCGTGACCTGCCATCCCGTCGGAATCGAGCTTTCCCGTGATCAAGCGCACGACCCCGCTGAGACCGGCTGGTGCATCGACTGCCACGACCCGCACGCATCGGACTTCCGGGGCATCCTCGTAGCAGCGCAGCGCGACCTTTGTTTCCGCTGCCATCCGTCCGTGGCCTCGATGGACGGCTTGCCGGTCCAGCACGCGCCGTTCATGAACGACGACTGCACCGGCTGCCACGAGCCTCACGGCTCAGATTACCGGCCGCTTCTGGTCTCGCATCAGCCGGGACTCTGCTACAAGTGCCACCCGGGTACCGAGGACCAGTTCGCCGCCCCGAGCCATCATCCCGTTGGTGTGACTCTGCGATGTTCCAGCTGCCATGACCCGCACGCTGCGCAGTATCGAGGCCTCATCGCGGCCAAGGACAACGCGTTCTGCTACCGGTGTCACAACGACGTGGCGCCACAGTTCGAGGACTCCGAACACACGATCGTCCTGTGCATCCGATGCCACACGCCTCACGGGTCTCGGTACCGCCCCATGCTCACGAACGCGAACCCGCCGCTGTGCCTCGAGTGTCACGAGGCCGAGCACTTCGACGAGGGGAAGAATCATCCGGTGCGTCCGGTGCACTACGACGTGAACGCCCGCACACCACTCACATGCACGACGTCGTGCCACAACCCGCACGGCACCGAGAGGCCCTCGATGCTTCGGCACTTCTCGTACCCCGACGACGGCGGGTGTCTGATGTGTCATGCTGTGCGGGCCGGCGACATAGTCGGAATCGACTTCTAGACTCGCGAGGGTGTCCGCATTGGCCCGGTTCTCACTGCCGCGTCCACAGTCGAAGAGGAGCTCCAAAGGCCCAGACGTCGAATCGGGCGTGGGCGCTGCCTCGCGCAAGCCACGGCGAGCGCGCATCTCGCTCGACGGCTTCCGCGACCCTATGAGGCGTCCACGCTTCATCGTCTGGACCGGCGCCGGGTTTCTCATGGTCGCCGCGACAGTCATCGTTGCGTTGGGAGTCACTTCAACTAAGTGGTTCTGTGCCGAGGTCTGTCACAAGGTACAAGGCGATACGATCATCGCTTACGAGCGCTCCACTCACAGTAACGTGAGCTGCATGGCCTGCCACATGCCGGTCGGGGCGGACCCCGTCACATTCCTCTTTCACAAGGCCGAGGCGCTCGGCGAGCTGTACCTCACGGTGACCGGCGACTTTGCGCTGCCTCTGAACCCTGAGAGCCACATCGCGCTCGAGATGCCCGAGCGCCAGTGCACGCAGTGCCACAACCTCGATACGCGTCCGCCCACTCCTTCGAGGGGTGTGCTCATCGATCACGGCGTGCATTCCCGGGAGGGCTTCGGCTGCACCGTGTGCCACAACCGTGTGGCACATAATGAGGACTTCAAGCTCACACTCAAGGACCCCAAGACCGGCAAACCCAATCAGAAGCACGAGCAGTTCATGTCGATGACTGCGTGCTTCCGCTGTCATGAGCAGACCCAGGGTGCGAAAGCGACGGGTGCGTGCGAGGCGTGCCATACACCGGGTTTCGAGCTCAAGCCGCCGAGCCACCGTGTTGAGGGCTTCTACCCGAAGGGCCACGCCGACCTCGCGCAGCTCGAGGCGTCGCGCACGGCTGTCGCGGCCCGCAAGACCGGCGCGAGCGAGACAGAGACCGGACACGCAAGTGAGGAGAGACCTGCTGAAGAGGGCGGGCATGGCGGTGACGCCCTCGTATTGCCGAAGGTGTCCTCGATCAACGAGTGCTCCACGTGCCACGCCGAGCGGTTCTGCACGGACTGCCACGGCTTGCCGATGCCGCACCCCGGCGACTTCAAGACGGGGCATGGCAAGGCTGGCAAGAAGAACCCTCAGTCGTGTGCCCTGTGCCATGGAGACCCTGAGGTCTTCTGCGACGAGTGCCACCACGGCACGTCGATGGGAGTGCCCTACGATGCCTCGCAGGCTCCGTGGCAGCAGTTTCATCCTGAAGTCGTGCGCGCCCTGGGCGCAAACAGGTGCTTCGAGTGCCACGACCCCACGTTCTGTGCGCTCTGCCACGTGCGGGTCATCAGGGAGTAGCCCGCTTCGGACGGGCGGGGTATCGCGATTGCGCATTGATACGCTCAGCGGCCCTCAGCATCCGCGTGCTACACTCGCGGGGCGCGAGCGGTCTGTTCCGGCAAAGACAAACCGCGTGAGCGCGTTCGGGGGGCGGCTCTTCTCGCCGCGGGGTGGGGACGATTACGGCTAGAGAGGACCTGTTCGAGGCATGTCGCGACTCGATCTCGTGCTGCTGCATGCGCCCGCGGTCTACGACTTCCGCGAGCGCTCAATCATGTTCGGGCCAGTGTCTGACATGGTGCCTTCGACGCCGATCTTCGAGATGTACCCGCTCGGCTTCACGACGATCGCCGAGTACCTTGAGCGCCACGGCCTGAGGGTTCGCATCGTCAACCTCGCCGTACTCATGCTCAGCAAGCCCAAGTTCGACGTTGAAACATACATACGCTCGCTCGATGCGACTGTTTTCGGCATCGATCTGCACTGGCTACCTCACGCGCACGGGTCCGTCGAGGTCGCGAAGATCGTGAAGAGCGCGCATCCGGACACGCCCGTGGTGTTCGGCGGGCTGTCCTCGAGCTTCTTCCACGAGGAGTTGGTCACCTACGACGCGGTGGACTTCGTGTTGCGCGGAGACTCGACCGAGGAGCCGTTCCGGCGCCTCATCGACGCGGTCAAGCACAACGGCAACCTTGATGAGGTGCCGAACCTCACGTGGAAGGACGTCACCGGCGCCGTTCACGTGAACCCGCTGTCGTGGGTGCCGACGGATATGGACTCGATCTCGCTCGACTACTCCTTCAACATGAAGTCGGTCATACGCTACCGCGACATGACGGGCGTCGTGCCGTTCAAGGACTGGCTCAAGTACCCGGTGTGCGCCGCGCTGACGTGCCGCGGATGCACCCACGACTGTGTGACGTGCGGCGGTTCGGCCTACTCGTTCAAGGAGCACTTCGGTCGCGACCGGATCGCGTTCCGTGACCCCGAGCTGCTCGTGCGCGACATCGCGCACATACAGCGCTATATCCCCGGCCCGATGTTCGTCTTGAACGACTTCCTGCAGGCAGGGCGCGAGTATACGCGTGATTTCGTGCGGGGCCTCAAGCGGATCGAGATGAAGAACCCGATCGGTTTCGAGTTCTTCAAGCCGCCCCACGAGGAGTTCTACGAGTTCCTCGATGCGAACCTGCCGGACTGGTCGGTCGAGATCAGCGTCGAGAGCCACGACGACGGTGTGCGCGCGGCGTTCGGCAAGCGCCACTACACGATCGACCAGGTCGAGGAGACGGTGAAGGCGGCGCTGCGCAACGGCTGCAGCCGGTTCGATCTGTACTTCATGACCGGCATCCCCACGCAGACCGCCGAGTCCGTGCGCGAGACCGGCGAGTACATCAAGTACCTGTACGAGGCGGTGGGCAACGACCCGCGGTTGCTGTGCTTCGTCAGTCCCATGGCGCCCTTCCTCGACCCCGGCTCACGGGCGTTCGACGCGCCGTCGGAGCACGGCTACACGCTCAGGGCGACGACGCTCGAGGAGCACCGCCAGCGGCTCGTGCTGCCGAGCTGGAAGCACATCATGAACTACGAGAGCCACGCGATGGGCCCCGACGAGATGGTCGAGGCCACCTACGACGCCGGACTCGCCGTGAACCGGGTCAAGGCCGATGCGGGCATCATCGACCACGCCACGGCGGCCGCGACTGAGACGCGGATCTGGCAGGCGGTCGGGGCGATGCGGCGAATCGATCAGATCATGGACGGGCCCGCGCCGCTGCGCGAGCCGGCGCTGTGGGCGCTCAAGGAGCAGGCCGAACGGCTCAGCCAGTCAACCGTGTGCGAGAAGAGCGAGCTGAACTGGCCGCGGACCGTCAGGGCCAAGCACGTCGCTGCCGCCGCAGGGCTGTTCGTCCGCGAGAACGTGGCGCACTTGGCTGCGCGGGCCCGGGGCGCCTTCTCACCGGCCGTCAGCGAGGGCTACTCCGTTGCCGGCAGCGGGGCGGCTTACGAGCGGACCGAGGGGTAGGCGCGCATGGCGGCCGAGGTCGAACCCCCGGTGCCGGCTCCCGGCGAGGCGGTGCCTGAGCGCGTGCGCTCGATCTTCTCGAACATCGCCGGCGAGTACGACACGTTCAACACCCTTGCGTCGATGGGTATCGACCGCACGTGGCGCCGCCGTCTCGTGGCCGCTTGCGGGCTCACGAGCGAGTCGCGGGTGCTCGACCTTTGCGCGGGCACGGGCGACGTGGCGCTCGCCATAGCGCGACAGGCCTCGCCGGCCGAGGTGGTGGTGACCGACTTCACTCCGGAGATGCTTGCGATCGCACGCGGTAAGGCGGCCTCCTACGGCGGGCCCACGCGCCTGTCCTTCGAGCACGCCGACGCTCAGGACCTGCCCTTCGACGACGCTTCGTTCGATGTCGTCACTGTCGCGTTCGGAGTGCGCAACCTTCCTGACCGCGCGCGCAACTTCTCAGAGGTCCGGCGCGTGCTCAAGCCGGGCGGCCGCTACGTGATCCTCGAGTTCTCGCGACCTGCGTTCGGTCCTTGGCGCGGCATCTACCACACCTACCTGCACCATGCTATCCCCGCGATCGGCGGTGCGCTCACGCGCGATCGGGCGAGCTTCGTCTACCTCAACGACTCGATCCGCCGCTTCCCGTCCCAGGCCGAGTTAGCGGCGGAGCTGCGCGCGGCCGGGTTCACGGCAATCACATGGCGTGACCTTTCGGGCGGCGTGGTCGCCTTGCACACCGCCATCCGGTGAGCGCGAGGCGGCCGCCTGTGCGGTAGAATCCGGAAGGGACACCTGACGAAGGGGCTACCAGGATGCTTCTGACCGCGCGCTACGTGCTGCCCGTTGCGACGCCGCATCTCGAGTACGGCGCCGTACTCGTTCGCGACGACACGATTGTTGAGATCGGGGAGTTCGAGCGCCTGAAAGAACTGCACCCTGACGAGCCGGTCAAGGACTTCGGACTCGCTGCGCTCATGCCCGGCTTCGTCGACGCGCACACGCATCTGGAGTACACGGCGCTCCGCGGTCTCGTCGACGACCTGCCGTACTCGCGCTGGAAGCTGCAACTCATGCAGAAGGAGCAGCGGTTCACCTCTCAGGACTGGGACGACGCAGCCCTGCTCGGCGCCGCTGAGGCTCTGCAGTCCGGGATCACCACCGTCGCCGACATCACGCGCACGGGATCTTCTGGCCACGCTGTTCAGGCGGCGGGCCTTCGAGGCGTGGTCTACCGCGAGGTCTCCACGATGAACAAGCGCGAAGTCGGCGCCGTGATGGAGCGCGCGACCGCGGATATCGAAGCATGGCGGGCGACTGGCGACGCGAAGCGTCTGACGATAGGCATCGCGCCGCACGCGGCGTACTCGTGTCACCCCGAGCTCTTCCGGCGCGTGGCCGAATACGCTCAGGACGGCACGCCGGTCGCGATGCACCTGGCAGGCAGCCGCGAGGAGTACGAGTTCGTCAGACACGGTTCGTCGATGCTTGCACGAGACGTCCGCGACTCATTCGACGAGATGGCGCCGCTCTGGCTTCCCACCGGCGTGAGCCCGGTGCGCTACGTGCTGCAGTGGGGCATCTTCGACGTGCCGAACCTGCTCGCCGTGCACTGCACGCAGCTCGACGACGGGGATATCGAAGCGCTAGCCAGGCACGACGTCGCTGTCGCGTACTGCCCGCGCTGCAACGCCAAGCTGGGCATGGGAATCGCGCCCATCCACGAGTTCATCAATGCCGGCATCCGTGTGGGCCTCGGGACGGACTCGCCGGCGGCGAGCAACTCGATGGACGAGTTCGAGGAGATGCGCATCGGGCTGCTCGTGCAGCGGGCGGTCCTGGGTGAGGAGCGCTTCATCCCCGCGCGTCAGTTCGTCAAGCTGGCGACACTCGGCGCAGCGCGCGCCCTGAAGATCGACGACCGTGTGGGCTCGCTCGAGCCCGGCAAGCAGGCTGACATCGTCGCAGTGGACCTCTCAGAGTCCCATCAGATACCCACGCACTCGCCGTACGGGACGCTCGTGCATACCGCCAATCAGGAGAACGTGCTCTGGACGATGGTGGCGGGCGAAGTGGTCTATGAGACCCACGCGTGGAGCCGTCTCGACCACGAGCGCATCTTCGCGCGGGCCGAGGAGATGCGGATGAAGCTCCGCACCTGAGGGCATGATCACGCTCTTGGCGCACGCGTTGCTGTGTTCATCTCGCGAAAGGCTCTTCGCGCACGCAGGCGCGATGCTATACTACGCGAGGTTCAGGCAGGGTAGGCGCGACGGTGCGTTGCCCCAGGATGAAAGGTAACAGCGACGTGAGCGACGACCAGGACTTCTTCTTCGACGAAGGTGAGCCGGCCAAGGAGGAGGCCAAGCCCGCCGACAAGAAGGCGAGCGGCTCGGCGAAACCCGCGGCGAAGGCTCCCGTGAAGGCCGCAGCGCCCGCGGCGCCGGCCGGCGAGCAGATGGTGACGATGACGGTGACGGTCCTCACGGGTGTCGTCGCGGTGCTTATCGGCGTCATCATAGGTATCTTCGTGGGCCGCGGTATGGCCGCTCCTGTGACGACGGGGATGCCCGCCGGGATGGGCACGGGTGCGGCGCAGCAGGCGCCGGAGCTCAGCCCCGACCAGTTGCAGGGTGGCGAGCTGCCGCCGGGACACCCGCAGATCGGCGAAGGCGGCGCTCCTGGAGGCTCCACAGGCACCACCGGAACGGGCGGCGGCTCCAAGGAGACCACCGGCAAGTAGTCGATCGCGTGAGCGCGGGCCCGGACACCGGTCGCTAACGACGCCGGTCCGGGTCCGCCTCGCCGTCTAACTCGAGGAGGCCTGCGGTGGCTCTCAACAAGTCCCAGACATCGCTCGGTGTCAAGGTCATCATCATCGTGCTCATCGTCGCGTTCGTCGCGAGTTTCATCCCGCTTCTGGGTGGAGCGTTCTCGGGCGGCGACACCCAGAACCAGCAGGCGAGCGCGCTTGACGCCATCGATCAGCAGTTCGCGCCTTCCGTTCAGGGGCTGACGTCTCTGCTGCAGAGTGAGCCGGAAAGCTACACGGTACTCGTGAACCTGGGCAACACGTATTTCGACTGGGCGGCGCAGCTGCAGCAGGCGAGCCAGTCCGGGACGGCGACAGCAGGCGTCGATCAGCCGATGTGGGTGGCCGCGAAGGACGCGTACCGCAGGGCCATCGCGGTCAAGGACGGTGATCCGCCTGTGGTCGTGGACTACGCGATCACGCTCTTCTACACCGGGGAGACTGGCGCTGCGATCGAGGCCGCGCAGCGGATCGCCGAGGCGAACCCCAAGTTCGCCCCGGCCTTCTTCAACCTGGGCATCTTCCACAAGGCGCTCGCCCAGAACGCGGAGGCGGTTGCCGCGTTCGAGGAGTACCTGAAGCTCGACCCGGAGGGCAAGCAGGGCAACCCTGAGTTCGCGAAGAGCGAGGTTGAGACGCTCAAGGGAGCCGCAGGCTCGCCGGCCACCGCCGCGCCGGCCACGGGCACCGCCGCGCCGTAGGCGGCCGCGTCAGGGTGTCGATTCGGGCACGGCGATCAGCCGCGCCTCTTCAAGCGTCGGCGCTATCGCGAAGATGCCGTTCAGTCGTGTGAGCGACAGGATGTTGTCCACGGTCTCGTTCGTGACGAGCACGAGCGTTCCGCCCTGTGCGCCGTACTCCTTCGACATGGCGAGCAGGAGTCCCAGCCCCGAGCTGTCGAGGTACTCGAGCTTGGAGAGGTCGACGATAGTGGCGGGGGGCGACGCTTTCAGAATGCGGTCTATGTTCGTCCGGAATCCGGCACATTCTCCGTAGTCGAGGTCGCCCGTGAGCGTAAGCACCCAGCAGCCGGTCTCCTGGGCGAGGTCGATTGTCAGCGCCATATGGTCCTTCCTCCGGGTCGGGGTCGTAATGATGGTACCCCCAAACCCGTCGCTACCCACGCTTCGCGACCAAGACGCGCCCGCGAGCGTTATGGCGAGTGGAACGAGCCGCTGGTGAGCGGTACAATCGGTGCCATCGTTCGCCGGTATCCGCGAGGAGAGTGTCGCTATGGAGCTCGGCATCACGACCGAGAAGTACGACGAGGTCTGCACCGTCGTCTTAGACGGTGAGGTCGACGTGTACTCGGCGCCGCAGCTCAAGCAGGAGCTCGTCTCCGCGATCGAGGGCGGCTGTGAGAACGTGATCGTCGACCTCGAGAGGGTGGGCTTCATCGACAGCTCCGGGCTGGGCGTGCTGGTGAGCGCGCTGCGTCGTGCGCGCGAGCGGGACGGGGTCGTGCGCATCGTCTGCACGCGCGACAACATCCTGAAGATCTTTCGCATCACGGGTCTCGACAAGGTGTTCCCGATCTTCTCCGACATCGTGGAGGCAAGGCGCTTCTAGTCCGGCCGCGCGGCCGGCACCGTGCTCCGGGTCATGCCGCTTGCTCGCGGCGACGTTGACAAGGTGGGGTTGTGTTCGGAATCAGCGGCTTCGAGCTGCTCATCATCTTGGTGCTCGTGCTCATCATCTTCGGGCCTGACAAGCTGCCGGAGCTGGGGCGCACGGTGGGCCGCGCCATGGGCACGTTCAAGCGTGCCCAGGAAGATATGGAGCGCGTGATCCGCGCCGAGATGTATGCCGGCGACACGAAGCCGTCTGGCGCGTCGGTCCCGAAAGTGGAGGCGCCCGCTTCGCCGCCCGTGGAGGCACCAACGGCCGCAGCCTCCATCTGGGCTTCGACCGACGAGGATGACGAGGAGGACGAGGAGTAGGCCTCCTCGACGCCGTCGATGCCCATCGGACCCAAGCGACTACCATTCTTCGAACACATCGCGGAGCTCAGACAGCGCCTCGTCATCATCGTGCTGACGTTGCTCGTGGGCTCGACTGTGCTCTACTTCGACCCGTTCTTCTCGACGATCCTCGCGTGGATCCTCGCACCCATCGAGGAGATGATCCCCGGGGGTCAGCTCAATGTGTTCGGGCCGTTCGAGACGTTCACGTTCCGCTTCAAGGTCGCGCTGTTCGCATCGATCGTGGTCTTCAGTCCGATCATCATCTGGCAGGTCATGGCGTTCTTCCTGCCCGCGCTCAAGCCCAAGGAACGGCGCTGGTTCTTCCCGACGTTCCTCGCCGCGCTCACGCTGTTTCTCACCGGGGCGCTCTTCGCCTACAGCGTCATCATGGAGCCGGCGTTCGCGTTCATGTTCACGCAGGGTGGTGAGCTGATCACCATCATCCCGTCGGCGGACCGGTTCCTGACGGGAATCGGGCTCCTGCTTGTTGGGTTCGGGCTCGCATTCGAGATTCCCATCGTCGTGTTCTACTCGATCGGTTTCGGGCTCATCCCGTACCGCAAGCTGCGGCAGAACTGGCGCTTCGCCTACTGCTCGCTCGCTGTGGTGGCGGCGGTCGCAACGCCGGACTGGTCGCCTGTGACGATGGGGCTTCTGGGCGGCTCGCTCGTCGCGCTTTACGAGGGCAGCCTGCTGCTCGCCCGCTTCGTGTTCGCACGGCGGATACGGGAGCAAGAAGCGCTCACGGCCGAGCTCGCTTCCTGAGACAGAAAGCGACGGGCGACGCGTGCACGAGATGGGCATCACGCAGGGCATCCTCGCAGCCTCCTTCGAGGCGGCCCGGGACGCCGGTGCGACGCGCATCACCGAGATACGCGTGAGCGTGGGCGAACTCACCGAGGTCGTGGAGTTCGCGCTGCAGTTCGCGTTCGAGTCGCTCACGCCCGGCACGATGGCCGAGGGAGCGACGCTCGTCGTGACGAACGTGCCGGCGCGCTCCCGGTGCCGCTCTTGCGGCAGCGAGTACGGCCACGACCGGTTCGAGATGCTATGCCCATCGTGCGGCTCGTTCGACGTGGAGCCGCTCCAAGGCCGGGAGCTGCGTATCGACTCGATCGAGACCGATGACGACCCGGCACATGCCGGTTCCGCCGACGACGAAGCGGGGTAGCGCGCATGGCGACGATCGACCTGTCCAAGCCCATCCTTGATCGCAACGAACGGCTTGCGGCCGAGAACCGTGCGCTGTTCGACGCGTCCGGTGTCTTCGTGCTCGACCTCATGGCATCGCCGGGAGCCGGCAAGACGTCTACCATCCTTGCGACGATAGAGGCACTGCGCGACCGCTACCGGATCGCGGTCATCGAGGGCGACATCGCGAGCAAGGTCGACGCGGAGAAGGTCAAGGCGCACGGCATCCCCGCCGTGCAGATCAACACCGGCGGCGCGTGCCATCTGGAGAGCGACATGATCCGCCGGGCCGTCGAGACGCTTGATCTGGACGCGCTCGACCTCGTCATCATCGAGAACGTGGGCAACCTCGTCTGCCCCACCGAGTTCAACCTTGGCGAACACGCGAAGGTCATGATCCTCTCGGTGCCCGAGGGACACGACAAGCCGTACAAGTACCCGGGCATCTTCCAGATCTCCGAGGCGATCATCCTGAACAAGGTCGACACGATGCCGGTCTTCGACTTCGACGACGCGGAGTTCTCTGGCGTCGTCCGCTCGCTTAACCCGAAGGCGCCGCTGTTCCGCCTCTCAGCCACCACCGGCGAGGGCGTAGCGGCGTGGGCGGAGTGGCTGGCCACGCGCATCGACGAGGTGCGCTCCGTCGCCAGACGGGAGTCGCAGTGATCACACGCGACGAGGCGTACGCTCTCGTGCACGAGCGCATCGGCCAGCGAAACCTGGTCAACCACTGTGTCGCCACGGAGCTCATAATGCGCGCGCTTGCAGAGCGTCTGGGGTGCCCGGAGCCGGACGTCGAGCGGTGGGGAATCGCGGGGCTCGTGCACGACATCGACTACGCGGAGACCGCCGACGACTTTGAGCGCCACGGTCTGGTCTCCGCTGCCGAGCTTGAGGGTCTCGTCGACGAGGAGATGATCCACGCGGTTCGGGCACACGCCGACAAGGCGGAGCGCGAGTCGCCCATGGACCACGCGCTGTGGTGCGCGGACCCCACCACGGGATTCATCGTTGCGGCCGCGCTTGTTCGGCCGGAGAAGGACCTTGCCGGCGTTGAGGTGCGAAGCCTCAAGAAGCGCTGGAAGGAGAAGGCGTTCGCGCGCGGCGCATCACGCGATCAGATGGCGGGCCACGAGGCGCTTGGGCTCGAGCGTGAGGAGTTCTTGGAACTCGCCCTGCGGGCGATGCAGGCGCGCGCCGCAGAGATCGGGTTGTAAGCCGACGACCTTCGCAGCCGTGAGCCTTCGCAGCCGCGCGCCTTCCGCCGCGCGCCTTGACGGCCGCGCGCCTTGACAGCCGTGTGTATACTCGGCTGCGAACTCGAACCCTCTTGAAAGGCCGCGTCCTTGAAGCTTGTCGTCACCGAGAAGAACATCGCCGCCAAGAAGCTCGCCGGGATCCTTGCGGTGGGCAAGCCGAAGTCCGAGAAGGTCTACTCGACACCGGTCTACACCTTCCGTCGCGACGGCGAGGACTGGACGGCTATCGGGCTCAAGGGTCACGTCCTGGGCGTCGACTTCCCGAATGCGCTCGTCCACGACAACGGGTGGAAGGCCGTGTGGGAGGAGGGCGCGGCGACCAAGGCGTCCGTCCCCGACGCGCTGGCCAAGCCGCCGTGGCCCAAGAAGAAGCCGTTCACTGTCGACGGGGTCGACCTCAAGACTTGGAAACTCGGGTCCTTGCCGTACCTGATCTGGGCGCCCGTAGGCAAGATCCCAGCCGAGAAGGAGATCATCCGCGCGCTCAAGAAGGTCGCCAAAGGTGCTGATGAGATCATCATAGCGACCGACTTCGACCGCGAGGGCGAGCTCATCGGCTCCGACGCGCGCTCTCTCGTCCGTTCTGTGAACAGGGATGCTCCCATCCGTCGCGCGCGCTACTCGGCGATCACGCACGACGAGATCGAGGCGGCGTTCGCGGGCCTCACCGATGTCGACGACTGCCTCGCGCAGGCCGGCGAATCGCGTCAGGACATCGACCTCGTGTGGGGCGCGGTGCTGACGCGCTACCTGACGATGGCGCGCTACTCCGGCTTCGGCAACGTGAAATCCGCCGGCCGCGTCCAGACACCGACTCTCGCGCTGATCGTTGAGCGTGAGCGTGAGCGCGAGGCGCACGTGCCCGAGACCTACTGGCAGGTGAAGGCGACGCTTGACGCCGGGGAAGCGACGTTCGGCGCTGCGCACGCGTCGAACAACTTCCTGGACGGCACAGCAGCCGCAGCCGCCTTCGCGGCCGTTGAGGGCGCGACGAGCGGCACGGTGACATCGGTGACGACGCAGCGGCGCACCGCACCGCCGCCCACGCCGTTCAACACGACTGCGCTGCAGGCGGCAGCGGCAGCCGAGGGCATCGCGCCAGCCCGAACCATGCGAATCGCGGAGTCTCTCTATATGAACGGCCTCATCAGCTACCCGCGTGTCGACAACACGGTCTATCCGGCCTCGCTCGACCTGGCGCAGATCGTCTCGTCGCTCACGGACGTCCCCGTCTATCGCGACTTCGCGAAGCGGCTGCTGTCCGGAGGGCCGCTCACGCCGACGCGCGGCAAGAAGGAGACGACCGACCATCCGCCGATCCATCCTACCGGTGCGGCCGACTCCGACAAGCTCAAGCCCGAGGAGTGGAAGCTCTACAACCTCGTGGCGCGCCGGTTCCTCGCGACACTTTCGACGCCGGCGGTCATCGAGGGGACGAAGGTCGCCGTCGACGTGGCCGGCGAGCCGTTCGTCGCGAAGGGCGACGTACACGTCGTCCCCGGCTTCCGCGGCATCTACCCCTACGGGCTCAAGAAGGACGAGCAGCTGCCCGCGCTCGCAGAGGGCGATCAGGTCGCCTTCTCCTCGCCCGAACTCCTCGAGAAGCAGACCGAGCCGCCGAAACGCTACAGCCAGGGAGCGCTGATCCAGGAGATGGAGAAGCGGGGGCTTGGTACGAAGGCGACGCGGCACGCCATCATCGAGCGGCTCTACCAGGTCAAGTACGCCGAGAACGACCCCATCGAGCCCACCTGCCTCGGCCGCGCGGTCATCGACGCGCTGACAGCGTTCGCGCCGCGCATCACGACGCCCGAGATGACGGCCGAACTCGAAGCCGAGATGGACGATATCGCGAATGGCCGCACCACGCGTGAGGAGGTCGTCGCCCACTCCCGCTCGCTGCTCGCGGCGATCATGGACGACCTGATCGCCAAGGCGCCGGAGCTCGGGGAGGCTCTCAAGGAGGCGACGGCGGAGGACGCCAAGGTGGGCACGTGTCCGAAGTCGGGCCACGACCTTCTCGTCAAGTCGTCGGTCAAGACGCGAGGGCAGTTCGTGGGCTGCTCGGGCTGGCCGGAATGTGAGGTCACCTACCCGCTACCCCAAGGCAAGATCGAGGCTGTGCCCGAGGCGTGTCCGGAATGCGGGACGCCGCAGGTGAAGATCGTGCAGTTCCGCTCTAAGCCGGTGGTGCGATGCCTCGACCCGGGGTGTGTGACGAACGCCGAGCCCACCATCGATATAGGCGCGTGTCCTGCGTGTGTGCGCGACGGCCGGCCGAACGGACGCCTCATCGCGCAGCGCTCACCCAAGACGCTCAAGCGATTCGCGCGCTGCACGAACTACGACGAGTGTCAGACGTCGTATCCGCTGCCGGCACGCGGCGACATCGAGCCGACGGGCGAGGCGTGTTCAGCGTGCGGGGTTCCGATGGTCGTCGTCCAGACGGGCAGGGGGCCGTGGAGGATCTGCGTGGATCCTGCCTGTCCTGCCAAGGCCGAATCAGCCGCGAAGAAGCCGAGCCGCGGGCGAGGCGCTTCGCGCGGCAGGTCGACCGGCGCGCGGAGCGGCTGAGCCGACTGAGCCGGTACGCGTTTGTGGAAGCCCCGCGCGGGCATGAACTCCTTTAGGCGCTCCGGGAGGGGTTCGTGTGAGGCTCGGTGTCGTACAACATCGCTTGCGCACCACCACCACCGAGGACGTCCACGCGATGTTCAGCGCGGTCCGGGAGCTCGCGTCGCGTGGCGCGGAGCTCGTCATCATCCCGTGCGTCGCGGGCATCGCGAGCGACGAAGTCAGAGACGGGGTGTGCGCGGCGGTTCGGGACGCGGAGCTCCCGTGTGGTCTCTTCGGGCCTACCTGCTATGCCCCTGGGGAGTGGGGAGTCGTCGACTCGCACGACCGCGTGCAGTCAACCGGCCCCATCCTCGCCCTATGCGGCGACACCTGTTTCGATCCGGACGTCTGGAAGCAGGCGGCCGAGCTCAGGCCTGCCATCGCGGTGATGTCGCCGCTCTCCGAGAGCGAGTTGCAGGCCGAGGCGGCGATCGAGGTGGCGATCGGGCTGTCGGACTCACTGTGCGGGCTCGTCGTCGTCGCCGAGTGCGCAGGCGCTGAGATCGGTGCGCCCGGTCATGGCGGAAGCGCGGTAGTACTGCTCGGCGACGTCGTCACCGAAGCGCTGCCCGGACCCGGCCTGCTCGTCGCCGATGTCGAACTGCCCATCGCGCAACCGGAGCCGAAGGCGCCATACCCCGTCGTGCCCACCCTGCTCACGCAGCGCCTCGCGGTGCATGCGGGCCGCCGTCCCGACGCGGGGTACCTCGCGGACCTATCCGACGGGCTGCGGGTGCGCTGATCGCTTTCGGCAGGCGCGTTCGGCGTGCTAGAGCGTGCTAGAATCGGCACCGCGCGCGCCGGAGGGGCCGCGTGCCACCACCCCGCGAAAGAGGCACGATGATGGCGCTCCCGAAGGTCACCGTGATCGGTGCCGGCCAAGTCGGCGCGACAGCGGCCCACTTGATGCTCATGCACGGCATCGCTGACGTCGTGATGGTCGACGTCGCCGAGGGCATCCCCCAGGGCAAAGCTCTCGATCTCATGCACTTGCGCTCCATCGAGCGGTTCGCACCGGTAGTCATCGGCACGAACGACTATGCGGAGACGTCCGGCAGCGACGTCGTTGTGGTCACCGCCGGCCTTCCGCGCAAGCCCGGTATGACGCGCGACGACTTGCTTGCGGCGAACAGCGAGATCGTTCGCGCCGTGATCAGCCGCGCAGTCGCCGCGTCGCCCGAGGCGGTCTTCGTCTGCGTGACGAACCCGCTCGACATCATGACGTACTTGGCGTGGCGTGAGTCCGGGCTGCCGCATGAGCGTGTGCTCGGCATGGGCGGAGTGCTCGACTCGGCGCGGTTCGCCTATGCGGTCGCGGACAAGACGGGCGCTCCTATCGACGAGATAGACGCGCTCGCGATGGGCGCCCACGGCGACGCCATGGTGCCGATGCCGCGCTTCACGACGGTGAACGGCGTGCCGATCACGGACCTTCTGTGTGGCGACGACGTCGACGCACTGGTTGAGCGCACGATCTTCGGGGGGGCGGAGGTCGTGGGGCTGCTGAAGACTGGCTCGGCGTTCTACGCGCCGGCGGGATCGATCGTCGCGATGGTCGCTGCCATACTGAACGACACGGGCATGGTGTTGCCGAGCTGCGTGCGTCTTACCGGCGAGTACGGCATCAACGACGTCTACCTGTCGGTACCCGCCAGGCTCGGGGCCGGCGGCGTGCGCGGCGTCGTGCAGCTCCCGCTCAACGACGCCGAGCTCGACGCGTTGCAGGAGTCCGCAGCGAGCGTGAGCGCATCGCTCGACGCCCTCGGTCTCAGGGAGTGACGTGCTCACGGCCTCGCAGATAGCCGATGCGGTGCGCGAGGCGATTCCGCGTGCCGCCACTACGCTCAGGCCGGACGTCGCCGATGCCCTCCGCGCCGCTGTCGAGCACGAGCGTTCAGCGCGCGCGCGCGCGGTGCTCGAGCAGCTGGTCGCCAACGCCGCCGTCGCGTCGCGAGACGGCGTGCCGCTGTGCCAGGACACCGGGTCGGTATGGGTGCGCATTGAACTCGGCGCAGAAGAGCTGCTCTTGGGCGACGTGCAGGCAGAGGTCGACCGCGCAGTAGCGGCCGCGTATGCGTCCGCAGCACTTCGGATGTCGATGGCGCGAGACGCCCTTGTGGATCGCGAGAACTCGGCGGACAACACGCCGGCGTTCGTCGAGGTCGCGTGGCGTAAGGGGATGGGAGCGACAGTTCACGTGATGCTCAAGGGCGGGGGCTCGGACAACGCGAGCCGTCTTGCCATGCTCACGCCCGACGCCGGATTCGAGGGTGTCAGAGGGTTCGTCCTCGAGACCGTCGAGGCGGGTGCGGCCGACGCATGCCCGCCGCTGCTCGTTGGTGTGGGCGTGGGAGCTACGTTCGACAAGGTGGGTGCGCTCTCCAAGCGCGCGCTGCTGCGCCAAGTGGGTGCGGCGCATCCCGACCCGTCGATCGCTGCCTTCGAGAGGAGGCTGCTCGACGACATCAACGCAACCGGCATCGGCCCCGCCGGGCTTGGCGGCGACACGACCGCGCTCGCGGTACACGTCCTGAGCGCGCCCTCACACATCGCCTCGCTGCCGGTTGCCGTGAACCTGGGCTGCTCGGCCATGAGAAGCGCGAGTGTCGAGGTGGTCGCGTGACCGATCAGAGCATGGCGCTTGAGACAGGCGCCGGCGGCTCGGGTGCGTTCGCGCGTCTCGTGGGCGATGGGCGCTTCCGCAGGTTGTGGCTCGCGCAGCTCGTATCGGGCGTCGGCGACTGGCTCGTCATAGGGCTGCTCATGCCCATGGTCAGCGCCTTGTCCGGCGGCTCGTCCTTCGCCGTAGCCGGGATCATGATCGCCAAGATCATCCCGGCTCTCATCTTGTCGTCTGTGACGGGCGTGCTCGTGGACCGCTTCGACCGTCGCAAGATCATGATCGCCGCGGACTTGACGAGGCTCGCTCTCGTGCTCGTGCTGCTCACGACCAACTCGCTCGCGGCGATCTATCTGGTAGTGCTCCTCATGGAGACCGCCTCACTCTTCTTCTGGCCCGCGCGAAACGCCTTGATCCCCGCGCTCGTCGATGAGGGTGACGTCACGACGGCGAACGGGCTGATGTACACGACCCAGCAGGTCGCGATGCTCATCGGGCTCACGGCGTCGGGCGCGCTGCTCGCCGCGTTCGAGACCGTCGTGCGCGGCGTCATAGCGGCGGGTCTGCCAGTGGTTGACTCTTTCGCGGGGCTGCTCGAGCCCGCGCTGCTGGGACCGCGTGCCGGCTTCTTCCTCGACGCGCTCACGTTCCTCGTCTCGGCGCTGCTCGTTTCGAGCATCCGCGTCCGCGCGCGGCCGGAGCATCCCGCAGGTGCCTTCAGCCTGTCGCTCCTGGGCCGAGACGCGCTCGACTCCTTCCGGTTCCTGCGCGATCACCGTGAACTCAGGGGCCTGCTGCTGACTCTCTTTCTCGCCATCCTTGGCGGCGGCGCCATCATCCCGGTGGGCCTCGACTACATCAACTCGCTCGTGGGCGGCCTCATCGCGGAGCGGCTCGCGTGGCTGCAGCTCCTCTCGGCCACGCCTCAGACGTTCATGCTGGCCTTCATGGCAGCCGGCATGGTTTTCGGGGCCCTCATCGTGCCGCCCATCGGACGGCGTGTCCCTCTCCAATACCTCTTCTCCGGGGGTGTTGCCTTGTTCGGCATCGCGATGATGGGATTCGCAAGCGTCAACCAGTACTGGATCGCGGGCGTGTTCGCAGCCGTGGCTGGCGGCTGCATCGCTCTCATCACCGTGGCTGGCAACAGTTACGTGGTGCACACCGTCGAAGACTCGATTCGCGGCAGGGTGTTCACGGCGCTCGAGAGCGTGGTGCGCGTCGCGCTCCTGCTGTCGATGGTGGTCATGGCGCCGCTCAACGACATCATCGGGCGCTACGTGCTGCGGTTCGTCGTCGAGAACGACCTCGCCCCGGGGCACCTCGTGCTCACCGGGCCGCGAATCACGCTCATGATATCGGCGACGCTCGTGATGGCGGCCGCAGTCTATGGGTACTTCGCGCTGAGATGGCGCGAGTGCGCAGAGGGGGATCCGAAGTGCGAGGAGGCCGTCGATGCCTGAGACGACGCGCATCGTACTCCCGGTGTCGCGTGCGGAGCTTCGGTCGCTCAGTTCCGGCGACGAGGTCACGCTCTGTGGCGACGTCTTCACGGCGCGCGACGCGACGCACGCGCGGCTGCTGAGCGCGCTTGAGCGTGACGGGACGTTGCCGTACGGGCTTAGCGGGCAGACGCTCTTCTACGCCGGTCCCACACCGCCGGCCGCGGGTAGGGTCGCAGGCGCGGTGGGGCCGACGACCGCCAAGCGCATGGACGCGGCCACTCCGGCGTTGCTGCGCGCAGGCGTCGTCGCGACCTTGGGCAAGGGCCCGCGCTCAGAGGCGGTGCGCGCCGCGTGTGTCGAGACGGGGAGCGTCTACTTCGCCGCGGTAGGCGGCGCTGCGGCGCTGCTAGCCACGTACGTGGCCGAGGCCGAGACGGTCGCGTGGCCGGAGCTCGGTCCCGAGGCGCTGGTCCGGATGCGTCTGGAGGGGCTGCCGGCCTTCGTCGCGATCGACGTGCACGGCGCGGACCTCTACGCTGACGCGCCCGCCGAGTGGCGCAGAGAGCGGGGTATGCGGTGAGCGGCGCGTTCGTGACGTTCGAGGGCGTCGAAGGATCGGGAAAGAGCACGCAGCTCGCACGCGTCGCTCAGCTGCTGGACGCGGGCGGCATCGACACGCTCGTGGTGCGCGAGCCCGGGCACACCGCCGTAGGCGAGGGCGTGCGCGCGATACTGCTCGATCCGGCGGGCGGCGGGATGGAGCCGATCGCCGAGCTCATGCTGTTCGAAGCCGCGCGCGCACAACTCGTGATCGAGGTCATCAGACCCGCGCTCGCGGCGGGCCGCATCGTGCTGTGCGACCGCTACGCCGATTCCACGACCGCCTATCAGGGGTACGGGCGCGGTCTCGACCTCGAGCTTGTCGAAGGTCTCAACGCCGCCTCTACCGGCGGTCTTGTACCCGACGTCACGCTGCTGTTCGACATCGACGCTGATGCGGGGCTCGCTCGCGCAACCGCCGGGGGCGCGGACCGCATCGAGGGCGAGGGGCACGCGTTTCACGAGCGTGTGCGCCAAGGCTATCTTCGCATCGCGCGGGCCGAACCGGACCGGGTGCGGGTCGTTGACGCGAGCGGCAGTGTCGAAGAGGTCTGGGAGCGCGTGGCGGACGTACTCGCCGCCGTGCCGGTGTTCGCGAGCGCCTTCGGGACTGCGCGATGAGCCGCTGCGTCTGGGACGACCTGCTGGGCCAGGGTCAAGCCGCCGCGTTCCTGCGTTCGGCCGTCGAGCGGAAGCGCGTCTCGCACGCGTACCTCTTCGCGGGTCCGCCGGGCGCAGGCAAGAAGACCGCGGCGAAGGCGTTCGCATGCGCGCTCTTCTGCGACGACGACGGCTGCGGCGCATGCGCCCAGTGCGCCCGGGTCCGGAGAGGCGCGCACCCAGACGTCCACCTCATCGAGCCGGAAGGCGCGAAGGGATACCTCAAGGAGCAGGTCACCGACATCATCCGTGACATCGCCCTCACGCCGGTCGAGGGTCCCTACAAGGTGTACCTCGTCGACAGCGCAGACCTGTTCAACGACCAGTCCGCGAACGCGCTCCTCAAGACTCTCGAGGAGCCTCCGGCCGGCGTCGTCATAGTGCTCATGGCGCACAGCTACGACGCCGTGCTCCCCACGATCGCGTCGCGATGCCAGGTGGTCCGCTTCAGGCGGCTTCCCCCGAGCGACGCGTTGAGCGTCGTGCGGGGGCAGACGGGCGCCGACGCGCAGGAGGCGGAGGCGGCGCTTGCGGCTGCGGGTGGTGTAGTGGCGCGAGCGCGCGACTTCCTCGCGAGTTCGGCGCGACGGGCCGCGCGAGACGCCATCCTCCGTACGCTGAAGGACCTGTCTACAAACGACGACCTCGACGTCATCACGACCGCGAGGACCCTTCTTGGCGCGGTGAAGGCGCCGCTCGAGGACGTCAAGGCGGTGCATGCCGCGGAACTCGAGGAGCGGCGCGAGTTCGCTCAGGGCCAGTCGCTCAAGGCGCTCGAGGAGCGGCAGAAGCGCGAGCTGTCAGCACGCGAGCGCGAGAACATCGGAGAGGTCCTCAACGTGGCGGAGAGCTGGCTTCGAGACTGTCTCGCGTTGTCACAGGGCGTGGGCGAAGTGATCGCGAACCACGACGCTCGGGACGCCATGGAAGAGGTGGCCCAGACGATCACCCCGGCCTCTGCCGCCGCAGCGCTCGCGTCGGTCAACCAAGCGCGCCGCAGAATCTCGTATAATGTGAGCCCCCAGCTCGCCGTGGAGGCGATGCTGTTCGACATACGAGAGGTTCTCAGATGCCCACGGTAGTCGGAGTCCGGCTCCGTTTCTCGAAGACTCTGTGGTTCGACCCCGCAGGCTCGACGCCCTCCGTGGGCGAGCTTGTGGTGCTCGAGACCGAACGAGGCACGGAGATCGGTACTGTCGTGCAGCCGGTGCATGAGGTCGAGGCAGACTCGCTTACCGCCGCGCTCAAGCCGCTCGTCCGCGTGGCGGACGAGCGGGACCGCGCCCATCTCGATGAGCTCGCGGTCAAGGAGCGTGAGGCCCTCACCGAGTTCCGCCGTCTAGCGACCGAGCACAAGCTCGACATGAAGCCGGTCGACGTCGAGTACTTGTTCGGAGGCGACAAGATCGTCTTCTACTTCTCAGCCGATGAGCGCGTCGACTTCCGGGACCTTGTGCGTGAGCTCGCCACGCTGTTCAAGGCGCGTATCGACATGCGGCAGGTTGGAGTGCGGGACGAAGCGCGACGTGTCGGCGGCGTGGGCCACTGCGGGCAGCAGCTCTGTTGCGCCCGGTTCGGCGGCGAGTTCCAGCCCGTCTCGATCCGCATGGCCAAGGAGCAGGACCTCCCGCTCAACCCCTTGAAAATCAGTGGGCTGTGCGGCAGACTGATGTGCTGTCTGCGCTACGAGTACGATGCCTACCGCGACTTCAAGCAGCGTGCTCCGAAGAAGGGTGCGCTGATCGAGACGCCGAACGGCGGCGCGAAGGTCACCGAGCTCAACACGCCCCGTGAGACGGTGCGGATCAGGCTCGAGGATGGCTCATCGCTTACCGTGCCGCTCGCGAAGATGGAGTGCGCGAAGGGGACCGGGTGTCCGTGCGCCGTGGGCCGCGAGGCGATCGATTCGCTCACGGGAGGACGGGCTCTGGCGCAGCTCGTGACGGAAGCGAGCGAGTCGCAAGCGGCTTTGGGACCGGAGGCCCAAGAGACTGGCGGACGCCGGCGGCGCCGTCGCAAGCCGGGCGGTGGCGGTTCAGGGCAACAGGCCTCGGCCGCGCAGACGAAGGAGCCCGCCACCGACGCGAGAGGGCGGCGAACGAAGCGGACGAAGCAGGCCGCCTCACAGACGGCCCAGGCGGAGAAGGGCGCCACAGCGAAGGCCGACGAGGGACAGCGCAGTCGGCGGCGCAGGCGCAGGGGCACTGGTGGCGGTGGCGCCTCTGAGGGCCCGGCCGCCAGCTAGGCTTGAGAACGACATACGTGCCGACGTAGCTCAGCTGGTAGAGCAGCGCACTCGTAATGCGCAGGTCAGGGGTTCGAGTCCCCTCGTCGGCTCCACGACACACTCCGAAACGGCGCCCGCATGGCGCCGTTTCGTGCGTCTGGGGGGCATCCAAACGCCGCTCACCGCGCGCGCGCGGCCGTTCACCGATGAGAATAGCCGTTCGCGTGGTATCTTTGTGTGCGACGTGTGATACGTTCCCTCAATCGTCGGCACGGATGGCGCGGAGAACGGGCGCGCCGGGAGCGTCGTTCGCGCGCTCGCAAAGGGGCAGGAAGGGACCGAAGCGTGGAGTTCGAGCGACTGGTGATAGCCGGCTTCGTCGTCATCGGCGCGTTGTTCACCGTGCTCACACTGTCGGCGTCGTGGCTGCTCTCGCCGAAGAAGCCTTCGCCCGAGAAGGGCGTGACCTACGAGTGCGGCGTCGAGCCCGTGGGGAGCCCGTGGATCCAGTTCCGCAGCGGCTACTACGTGTTCGCGCTGCTCTACGTCATCTTCGACATCGAGATAGCCTTCCTCTATCCCTGGGCGGTGGCATTCAGCAGTCCGGGTGCGGGCTGGTTCATCTTCTTCGAGATGCTCATCTTCATCAGTATCCTCGCGGGCGGCCTCGCGTACGCGTGGAAAGAGGGGGCGCTCAGGTGGCGATAGACCGCCTGACAGGGGAGAATTCGCTGCTCTTCATCAAGAGTGAGCAGATGTTCGACTGGGCTCGCAGTCGTTCGCTGTGGTACATGGCGTTCGGCATCGCGTGCTGCGCGATCGAGGGGCTCATGCACGCGTCGGGGCCGCGCTTCGACTTCGACCGGCACGGGGTCTTCTTCCGGGCGAGTCCGCGCCAAGCCGATGTCATGATCGTCGCCGGTACCGTCAATCACAAGATGGCTGAGACCGTGAAGCGGCTCTACGACCAGATGCCCGAGCCGAAGTGGGTCGTCGCGATGGGCGCGTGCGCGAGTACCGGCGGCCCGTTCCGCGAGTACCCGAACGTCGTGCTTGGCGTCGACAAGATCGTCCCGGTCGACGTCTACATCCCCGGGTGCCCTCCGCGCCCCGAATCGGTGCAGTACGCGTTTCTGACGCTCATGGACAAGATCAAGGCGCAGACGGAGCAGAGGCTCGATGCCAGACGTGACGCACATAGCTGACGCGCTGTCTCGCGCGGACGTCGCCCCCGAGACGCTCGAGTCCGCCGATGGCCTCGGCGCGGTAGTGCGCGTCGCGAGTGTCGACGCGGCAGCAGCACTCAGGGCGTTGCGGGAGTCGTCGCACGCCTACGACTACCCGGTCGACGTGTTCGGTGTTGATACCGGCGAGGGCGTCGATATCGTCTACCACCTGCGGTCCCTCTCGCACGGCGAGGAGATCTTCGTGAAGATCGCCTACCCGTACGGCGGCGAGCTCACGAGCGTTTGGGAGCTGTTTCCGGCGGCGCTCATGCCCGAGCGTGAGGCGGCAGAGATGCTCGGACTCACGCTGTCGGGCCATCCGAACCCCAAACACCTGCTCCTGACCAGCGGGATCGAGCCGTTGTTGCTCAAGCGCGTGGCGATCCGGACCGCAGAGGAGGTGCGCAACCGGTGAGCGACCCGCGCGCCCAGGTCGAGCACGCGGGGTGGCTGAGCTCCGTAGCGCCCGCGCAGCCCTCAACGCGCCCTGTCTCCGCGTGGGGCGCGGTGGTCGGGGTCGACTCACTCGCGACCGATCGGCTCATCCTCAACATGGGTCCCCAGCATCCGTCGACGCATGGCGTGTTGCGCGTGCTGCTGGAGCTCGACGGTGAAGAGGTGCTCGCGGGTGAAGCCGTCGTCGGCTACCTCCACCGCGGCATCGAGAAGCTCGCGGAGTCGCGCCGGTACAACGCCGTGGGCACGCTCATGGACCGCGGGGACTACATGTCAGGCATCCACAACGAACTCGCGTTCGCGCTGGCGGCCGAGAAGCTCGCCGGCATCGAGGTTCCGCGCCGCGCGAGCTGGCTGCGCGTGCTCATGGGTGAGATCAACCGCATAGCGAGCCATCTCGTGTGGTACGGCACGATGGGCCTCGATGCCGGGGCGATGGGGCAGTTCCTCTACGCGGTCCGTGACCGGGAAGTGCTGCTCGACATCCTCGAGGATGTGACCGGCCAGCGCATGATGTTCAACTACGTGCGTCCCGGTGGCGTCGTGGCGGACTTCACGCCCACCGCCGAGAAGAAGCTTCGCGCCTTCCTCGAGACGATCGACGGTTACCTCGACGAGCACGAGGCTTTGCTCGGCGGCAACGAGATCTTCCAGGCCCGCCTTACTGGCGTCGGGGTCATCATGAAGGAGACGGCGCTGGCCTTCGGGCTCTCCGGGGCGAACCTGCGCGCGAGCGGTGTGAGTTTTGACGTGCGCAAGGACCTGCCGTACGCCGCGTACGACGAGATGGAGTTCGCGGTGCCGGTGGCGAGAGAGGGCGACTGCTTCGCGCGCTACCTAGTGCGCATGGGTGAGCTCCGCCAGGCGGTGGCGATCGTTCGGCAGTGCATCGACGGGCTGCCGGAGGGGGAGTACACGGCGAAGGTGCCAAAGGTGCTCCGCCCGCCGGCGGGCGAGGCCTACGCGTCGGTCGAGTCGCCCCGCGGCGAGCTCGGCGTGCACATCGTCTCTGATGGCGGTCCGTCGCCGTATCGCATGCGCTACAAGCCGCCTGCGCTCTACGCGCTCCAGGCGGGCGAGGCGATGCTGCCCGGGGCGCTCATCGCCGACGTCGTCGTCGTGCTGGGAAGCCTCGACATCGTGCTGGGGGAGATCGACCGATGAACCCCTTGCTTGAGGTCGCACTCAGAGTGTTCGCGGCGCTGGGGCTCATGCTCCTCAACGGCGTCGTGCTCATCTACATGCTGAGGAAGGTGCTCGGCCGCCTGCACGTCCGCCTTGGCCCCACTGAACTCGGACCGGCGGGTATGTTTCAGACGCTTGCCGACGTAGTGAAGCTGCTGACCAAGGAGGACCCGACACCGACGAACGTAGATCGTGCGCTCTACTTCCTTGCGCCGGGCATCGTCTTCGTGCCCGCGCTGCTCGCCTACGCGGCCCTGCCGTTCTCCGGGGAGCTTGTCATCGCGGACCTAGACCTTGGGCTGCTCTTCACGTTCGCGGTCGTGTCGCTCGTGCCGCTCGGCATCGTCGCGGCGGGGTGGGCGAGCGCCAACAAGTGGTCGCTCCTAGGCGGCATGCGATCGGTCGCGCAGCAGGTGAGCTACGAGGTGCCGATGCTGCTCGCCGCAGTCCCGCCGGTCATGATCGCGGGGTCACTGAAGCTGAGCGACATCGTGCGCGCGCAGGAACCGCTGTGGTTCTGGCTCCCATGTCTGCCCGCGTTCGTGCTCTTCTTCATCGCGGGCCTAGTCGAGACGAACCAGACCCCCTTCGACCTCTCTGAGGCCGAGTCGGAGCTCGTGACCGGGTTCGCCACCGAGTACTCCTCGATGAAGTTCGGCCTGCTCTTCCTCGCCGAGTTCA
Organism: Actinomycetota bacterium; assembly: GCA_037445775.1. Lineage (GTDB taxonomy): Bacteria > Actinomycetota > Coriobacteriia > Anaerosomatales > PHET01 > JBBUX01. The sequence goes on along the minus strand of JBBIJX010000011.1, from coordinate 11,825 downwards.
GCAACATCTTCGTGTTCGCGAGCATGGTCGTGACGCTCTTCTTCGGCGGCTGGCGTTTGCCGTTCGTTCCTGTCGACGCCTTGGGGAACTTCGCGGCGGTGGTGTTCGTCGCGAAGGTCTACCTTGTGATCGCGATCATGATGTGGATCCGCGGCACGCTCCCGCGCGTGCGCATCGACCAGCTGCTCGCGTTCGGATGGAAGGTCATGCTGCCCGTCTCGCTCGCGTGGGTCATGATCACGGGTGTGGCGCTGAGGCTCGGCGGTCCGTTGATCCGAGGTGCCCAGTGAGCGTCTGGGGCACCGGTATCCTCAACGGCATGCGCATCACACTGCGCAACATGCTGCGCGGGCCGATCACTCTGCAGTACCCGCACGAGAAGCTGGAGTTACCTGAGCGCGCCCGTTGGGCGGTGCAGATGAAGCGCGAAGATGACGGCTCGCACCGCTGCACCGCGTGTCTCGCGTGCGAGAAGGCGTGCCCAGACTTCATCATCGACATCTCGGTCACCACAGGAGAGGATCGCTCCAAGCACATCGATCGTTGGCGCTACGAGATAGGTGCGTGCATGATGTGCGGCCTATGCGTCGAGGCGTGTCCGTTCGACGCGCTCGAGATGGGTCACGACTACGAGCTTGCGTGCATCGATCCGGGTGATCTCACGGTCGACCTGCTCATCGACACGCCCGCGGCCGCAGCCAAGCGCGCTGCGGCTCCGCCCGCCGAGGCGAAGGGAGGCGGCGATGAGTGAGACAGTGAACGCGATCGCGTTCGCCGTGCTCGCGCTGGCCACCGTGGGAGGCTCGGCGGGCATGCTCGCATCGCGCAACGTAGTTCATGCAGCGTATTGGCTGCTCGAGGTCTGCGTCGCGACGGCGGGGCTGTACTTCCTGCTCGACGCCGACTACGTCGCGGTGGTGCAGCTTCTCATCTACGCGGGCGCTCTCGCCATCCTGCTCATCTTCACGATCATGCTCACGCTGCGCGAGCGCGCGGACGCGGTCAGACCGCGCGACTTCTCGTGGCCCGGGCTCGCGCTGGCCGCCACCTTCTTCGCGCTCGTTACCGTCGCCGTCGTCGGGTGGACGCCTGGAGCGGTGACGATGCCTGACGTGGCCCCCGGCATCGTCGAGTTCGGCGAGAAGCTCTTCGCTCCTAGCGGATGGGCTATCCAGTTCGAGATCGCATCGCTCGTCCTGACCGCCGCGCTCGTCGCCGCGGTCATGTGGACGAAGGAGGGTGACGAGTGAGCGGCGTCGGGCTCGAGGCCTTCCTGATCTTGGGCGGTGCGCTCTTCGCGCTCGGGCTCTATGGCGCCGTGACCAAGCGCGGCGCGGTCCAGGTGCTGATGTCGCTTGAACTGATGTCGGTCGCGATAGGCATCAACCTCATCGCTTTCTCGCGTTTCCGTTCGCCGGAGGACATGACCGGATGGTTCTTCACCGTCTTCACGATGGTGATCTCGGCCGCTGAGGTGGGCCTCGGGTTAGCGCTCATCCTGGCCATCTACCGCCGGTCGCGCACGAGCGAAGTGACCGGTCTGTCGGAGCTGAAGGGCTGAGGCGTGGACTGGATCCTGCTCATACCCGCCCTTCCCGCCGCGGTGTTTCTCGTCTTCCTGCCGCTGCCGCGGCTGGTGCGCAACCGGCTGCTGCCGCTCTCGGTGGCCGGCATCGCTGGCTCGCTCGCACTCGCATTCGCGGCGTTCGCGCGCGTGTGGCCAGGCGGTTCGCACGACCTGATATGGCACGCCGAGTGGACGTTCGGCCGCGTTGGCGACCTCGTGTTCCAGGCGGGAGTCGGGCTTGACGGTGTGGCGGCTGTGATGCTGCTCGTCGTCACCATCGTAGGCACGTGCGTACAGGTCTATTCGCTCGGCTACATGCACGACGACCAGCGCAGGGGCTGGTACTTCGCGGTCGTGTCGCTATTCACGAGTGCGATGCTCATGCTCGTGCTCTCCCAGAACTTGCTCCTCACCTTCGCGATGTGGGAGATGATGGGGCTCTGTTCGTATCTGCTCATCGGCTTCTGGCACGAGCTCGAGGGTCCGCGCAAGGCCTCGCAGAAGGCGTTCCTCACGACACGCGTGGGCGACCTCGGCTTCCTCATCGCGCTGTTCGCCATTTTCGACAACGCAGGGACGTTCGATCTGCACGAAGTGATCGAGTCTTCCGCGCACTGGGCGCCGGGCATCGCTCTTGTCGTCTCGCTTGGGCTCCTGTGGGCGGCGATGGGCAAGTCGGCGCAGGTGCCGCTTCATGTCTGGCTCCCCGACGCGATGGCGGGTCCCACGCCGGCGTCGGCACTGATCCATGCCGCGACGATGGTCGCCGCCGGTGTCTTTGTCGTGGCGCGCACGCTGCCCATCTTCGAGCATGCCCCCGGTGTGCTCACCGGCATGCTCGTCATCGGGCTCGTGACCGCGATGATGGCAGGGCTATTCGCCGCGGTCCAACACGACATCAAGAAGGTGCTCGCGTACTCGACCGTCAGCCAGCTCGGGCTCATGTTCGTGGCGCTTGGCGCGGGGAGTGCGACGGCGGCGCTCTTCCACCTGACGACGCACGCGTTCTTCAAGTCGCTACTGTTCCTGGGAGCGGGCGTGATCATCCATGCGGCGCACACGCAGGACATGCGCGAGATGGGTGGCCTGGCGCGCTACCTGCCGGTCACGACTGTGACGTTCGGCGTCGGAGCGCTCGCGCTCGCCGGCGTGCCCCCGCTCGCCGGTTTCTTCAGCAAGGACGAGATCCTCGTCGTGCTGCTGTACGAACACCAGTATGTCGCTGTCGGCGCCATGATCCTCGCCTCGGCGCTCACCGCGTTCTACGTGACGCGTCTGTGGTTCCGTGTCTTCACAGGACCGGCACAGAGCGAGCACTTGCACGAGGCGCACGTTTCGATGGTGCTGCCGATGTCGCTGCTTGCCGCGATCACTGCGGTCGTCGGCTTCGGGTCGACGACGTTCGGGCGGTTGGCGGCACACAAGATCCCGTGGCCCAGTCTCGAGATGATCGCGCTGTCGTTCGCCGTCTCCGGCACCGGCATCGCGATCGGATGGTGGTTCTACGGTCGCCCGAGCGTGGTCGCGAACACGCGCATCTGGAAGCAGCGGTTGTCGTACTTCTACGAAGCGCTCAGGCAGGGCTTTTACTTCGACGTGACCTACAGCCGGCTGCTCATCGGCGGCTACTTCGGCTTCGCGCGAGCCATGACCGCGTTCGACCAAAACGGCCTCGACGGCGCCGTCAACGGTGCTGCGGGCGGGTGGACAAGGCTCGCCAAAGGGGCGTGGGAGTTCGACTCGCGAGTCATCGACGGTTCTGTCAACGGATTCGCGACTGTGTCCCGGGCGCTCTCCCGCACCTTCCGCCGCCTGCAGACAGGCCGTCTGCAGAGTTACCAGCAGCTCGTCGTGGGCGCCATCGTTGTGCTGATGCTCATTCTCGTCGTTGCAAGGGGGACCTAGGTGCTGACCGCCATCATCTTCCTTCCGCTGGTGGGCGTCGTGCTCTGCGCGCTCCTGCCCGCATCGCGTGCGGACCTCGCGAAGTGGATCGCGCTCGTGGTGACCGGAGTCGGCCTGCTGCTCGCCGCCTTCATGGTCGCGGGTTTCAACGCGGGCGCGGGCATGCAGTTCGTCGAGAACGTGGCGTGGGTGCCGCAGGCGGGTATCGCCTATCACGTCGCCGTCGACGGGATGTCGATGCCGCTCGTCGCGCTATCCGCGCTGCTCACGTTTCTCGCCGTCATAGCTAGCTGGAAGATCGACAGAAAGCCCGCGTTCTACTTCGCGATGCTGCTTCTGCTGCAGGTGGGCATGAACGGCGTCTTCGCGGCGCTCGACTTCGTACTCTTCTACGTCTTCTGGGAGCTCGTGCTCGTGCCGATGTACTTCCTCATCGCGCAGTGGGGAGGACCGCGGCGTGAGTACGCCGCAGTGAAGTTCTTCCTCTACACGTTGCTCGGGTCGGTCTTCATGCTCGTGGGTGTCATCGCGTTGTACCTGCAGACGGGCACGTTCGACCTCGTCGAGCTTGCGGCGATCGGCGGCGGGCTGCCCGCCACCTTCCAGTGGTGGGTCTTCGCGGCCTTCTTCCTCGGGTTCGCGGTCAAGGTGCCGGTGTTTCCCTTGCACACCTGGCTCCCCGACGCGCACGTCGAGGCACCGACGGCCGCTTCTGTGCTGCTTGCCGGCATCCTGCTCAAGATGGGCACGTACGGCTTCCTGCGCATCTCGGTCCCGGTCTTGCCCGACGCGTTCGCGGAGTGGCAGGTGTTCCTCGCCGTGCTCGCGGTCATCTCGATAATCTATGGCGCAGCGACCGCCTTCGCGCAGACCGATGTGAAGAAGCTCGTCGCGTACTCGTCCGTGTCGCACATGGGCTTCGCGATGCTGGGCATCGCGGCAGGCACCGCGGCAGGCCTGAACGGCGCGATGGCCGTCAACATCAGCCACGGGCTCACCACAGGCATGCTCTTCCTGATGGTGGGGATGGTCTACGACCGCACCCACACACGCGAGATCTCAGAGCTGTCCGGCGTCTCCGGGCAGATGCCGGTGATAGCGGGGCTCATGGCGTTCGCATCGTTCGCGAGCCTGGGGCTACCGGGTCTCTCGGGCTTCGTGGGCGAGTTCCTTTCGCTCCTGGGCGCGTGGCAGTCGGCCGCGTTCTCGAACTGGTTCGTCGTCATCGCCGCGATCGGCGTGTTGTTGGGCGCTGCGTACATGCTGTGGATGCTGCAGCGCGTGGTCCTGGGCCAGCCCAGCGAGAAGCTCCTCGGAGAGTCCGACGCCACGGCGCGAGAGATCTTCACCGTCGCTCCGCTTGTCGTGCTCATCGTCGTCATCGGCGTCTACTGGACGTCGCTTCTGCAATACACCGATCCCGTGATGCAGGCGATCGCCGCGACGGTGGGGGGCTAGGTGACCGGCTACGCCCTCATCATCCCCGAGCTGTTGATCGTCGTCGCAGCGGCGTGGGCGCTGTTCGCCGAGCGGCTCCCCGGAGGCGATCGCGGATCGGCGAGGGTGGCGGGCGCGCTTGCGTTTGCGGCGGCCGGTATCGCCGCGATATCCCCGGTGGGCGGGACACTCTTCGGGGGCGCGCTCGTCTTCGACGGCCCCGCACGGTTCACGCGCGCCGGTGTGGCGCTGATCGCAGCCATCTGGTTCCTTTGGACGGCGAGCGGGGCGAGCGGACGCATCCGCGAGGCGGTCGCGCTCGCCGCGTTCTCGGCGACGGGCGGCATGCTCATGGCTTCGGCCGCCGAGATGGTACTGCTCGTGCTTGCAATCGAACTCGCGACGATGCCCGCGTACGTGCTCATAGGCTATCGGCGCGCCCGCCTGGAGGGACTCGAGGGGGCGCTCAAGTACTTCCTGCTCTCGATGCTGACGTCTCTGCTCATGCTCTACGGCATGTCATTCCTATATGGTGTTTCGGGCTCGAGCCGCTTCGATCAGATCGACCTCAGCGCCGCGGGCTCGCTCGGCGTCTTCGCCGTGCTGCTCACGTTCGCCGGACTCTTCGCGAAGCTCTCGGCCGCGCCGTTCCACTACTGGGCGCCCGACGCGTATTCCGGCGCCGAGCCGTGGACGGTCGCGTTCGTCTCGACAGTGCCCAAGGCGGCCGGCGCGCTGGCGCTCGTGCGCCTCGTTGAGGCCGTGGCGCCGACTGCGCCCCTAGCGTCCACGATGCTTCTGGTCGTCGCCGTTGCGTCGATGGTGCTTGGCAACCTTGCCGCACTCACGCAGACCGACGTGCGACGCATGATGGCCTACTCGGGCGTCGCCCACACCGGATACTTGCTCCTGGGCGTGGCCGCGCTCTCGCCTGCGGGATACGCCTCGGCGGTCCTGTATTCGATATCGTACGCGCTGCCCTCTCTAGGGGTGATGCTCGTCGTTGCAGAGACGGGACCGGCCCTGCGCGACATCGCGGGTCTCGCGCAGCGACGCGCTGCGATGGCGTGGATGCTCGTCGTTCTGCTCGTGTCGTTGGTGGGTATCCCGCCGCTCGTCGGCTTCTTCGGCAAGCTCTACGTCTTCTCCGCAGCGGTCGATGCGGGGCTCGTAACGTGGGTGCTCGTGGCGCTTGTGACGAGCGTGATCTCCGCGGGCTACTACTTGAGGATCGTCCGGGCGGCGTTCTTCGGCGAGGCGGCAGGCGCGGCCGCCGTCGCGTCCCCGCTCACCGGACACGGCACATGGGCTGCGCTTGCGATCACCGTGGCGCTCACTGTGGCGGGTGGTCTTGGAGCCGGACTCATGATGGAGTGGCTGGGCGCCCTGGCGAGCTGAGAGTCGGCGCCGCCCGCCTTTGGCGCGTGCTTCGTGGTGTTCCTGTGAGCGGGGTTTCCGCCATTCGGGGGACGTACTACCGTGATGTGCGAGCCAGCAGGCTTTCCCCGCGATGACAGGACCCGAGGTGGTCGTTCGTGAGCGAAGAAGAACGCACCGATCAAGAGGCACGCGACGCGATCGGACTCCCCCGGCAGGAACTCTCTCCGCCCGATGCCTACAGGGTGGTGTACGAGCAAGGTGCGCTTCCCGTCTGCGAGTACACGGGCGAGAGTGACGAGCCCTGTGAGGAGCCGGCGCTGCAGCGTCGTTGGTCGGGCGCGGCCGTCATCACGGCGGCGGCACTCGGCTCTGTCGTCGGGGGCGTGCTTGTCGCCGCCGCGCTCGCGTGGACGTTCGGCATGGTTCCGGGCGTCAGGCCTCTCGGAGCTGCCGCGCCGCGCGCGGTGGAACCGACACGAGCGGTGACCATCAGCGCGAACGACGACGTTGGCGTCTCGGAGGCCGTCGCGAGCAAGGTCGTGCCGTCAGTCGTCAACGTGACGGTCTACGACGTCTTCCGAGACGTGTTCAACGGGCAGACCCGGCGCAGTGAGGCAGGCAACGGGTCCGGTGTCATCATCACCGAGGCCGGGCACATCCTGACGAACTTCCACGTAATCCAGGACGCGGATGACATCGAGGTCACTGTGGGAATGCGGGACCTGCCGGCCACGGTCGTGGGGACCGACCCATCGAGCGACCTCGCTGTCCTCAAGATCGAGGGCGGTCCGCACTCTGCGATCGAGGTAGGGGACTCGGGCGACCTTCGGGTAGGCCAGTACGTGGCGGCGGTGGGAAGTCCCTTCGGGCTCGAGAAGACGGTTACTGCGGGCATCATCTCGGCGTTGAACCGCTCGTCGGTCGCCCAGTCCTCGTTCGACATCAGCCGCTACACGAATCTCATCCAGACCGACGCCGCGATCAACCCGGGCAACTCGGGCGGTGCGCTCGTCGACGCCCGCGGACACCTGGTGGGCATCAACACGCTCATCCAGTCCCCGTCGGGTGCGGTGGGGGTGCCGCAGTCAGCCGGAGTCGGCTTCGCGATACCGGTGAACTTCGCGATGGACATCGCCCGTCAGCTCATTGACACCGGAAGGGCGGTCCACCCCTACCTGGGCGTCACGACGGAGACCCTGTCGGAGAGCATGGCGGTCCAGTTCAATCTGCCGGTGAAGTCAGGGGCGCTCATCCGGTTCGTCCAGCCCGGCTCGCCTGCCGAGCGGGCCGGACTGAGGCGCGGCGATATCCTGGTGCGCATCGGTGATCGCGAGATCGGTGGCGTCGACGACGTGTTCGCCGCGGTGCGCGAGCACAAGGTGGGCGAACTCGTCGGCCTCACCATCGTGCGTGGCGACACCGAGCGCTCGCTGGAGGCGACACTCGGCTCGGACGCCGACCGCAGGTAGGGCGCGTGCGTATCACCGTCATCGCTGTGGGCCGGCTCAAGGAGCGCTTCTGGCGCGAAGCGGCCGACGAGTACCTGAAGCGGCTGCGCGGCTACGCGGACGTTCGTGTCGTCGAGGTGGCCGACCGCGACCCCGCCCACGGCGGCGAGGCCAAAGCGCGCGACCTGGAGGGCGTGGCGGTCGTGAAGGCGCTACCGGAGGGCGCGCACGTCGTGTGTCTCGACCGCGGAGGCGCCGAACTCGACAGCGAAGCGCTCGCGGCCAGCGTCGCGGCATTGAAGGTGCGTGGTGTGAGCCATGTCGCGTTCGTCATCGGCGGTTCCACCGGGCTTGCGCCGGCAGTGCTCGACCGCGCGGACGAGCGTCTGAGCCTGGGCCGCATGACCTTCCCGCACAACCTCGCCCGCGTGATCGTCCTCGAACAGGTCTACCGGGCGTTTCGCATCATGCGCGGCGAGCCGTACCACAAGTAACCCGTGTGAGCGAGGCCGCATCAGTGAGCCCGCGAGAGCGGACGGTCTCTCGTCAGCCGCCGATCAGCGCTGCAAGCGCGGCCGAGGAAGCGCCTGCCACGCTCACCAGCACGCTCGGGGCGACGCCAATGACGAGTGTCCCTGCCGCGAGCGGCATGATCGACGCGGCTTCCGCGCCGGTCATGTCGGGGAATCCGGCGCGCTCCTCGTTGAGCGGGCCAAAGACGACGCGCCGGAGCATCCAGAGCAGGTATCCGACGGTGATGACGACGGCCGCGGCCGCGATCACGGCATACGTCCGGTATGCGGCGAACGAGCCGAGCACCACCATGAACTCCCCGAGGAAGCCTGAGAGCCCCGGTAGACCCGCGGACGCGAACGCGGCGAAGACGAGCGTGCCCGCAAGCACCGGCGCGGCCTTCGCAACGCCGCCGAACGCGTCGATCTCACGCGTGTGGGCACGCTCGTAGAACGCGCCCACGAGCAGGAAGAGCATCCCGGCGATGAGACCGTGCGAGAACATCTGGACGTTCGCGCCGAGCACGCCCGCCGTCGTCCCGGACGCGATGCCGAGCATGACGTAGCCCATGTGCGAGACTGATGAGTACGCGACGAGCTTCTTCAGGTCGCTTTGCATCAGGGCGACGGCGGCTCCGTAGACGATCGAGACGACGCCCAGGAGCGCGATGAGCGGCACGAATGCGGCGAATCCGTTCGGCAGGAGCTGTGGTCCGAAACGGAGGAAGCCGTAGGACCCCATTTTGAGCAGTACGCCTGCGAGCAGCACGGACACCGCGGTGGGCGCCTCGACGTGCGCGTCGGGAAGCCATGTGTGGAACGGCACGATGGGGACCTTGATCGCGAGCGCGACGGCGAGCGCGGCGAAGATGGCGATCTGCGTCGAAGCGGGCAGCGCGGCGGCGAGCGGCCCCAGCTCCATGAAGTCGAAAGTGCGCGATCCGGTGGTCAAGTACAGCGCGATGATGCCCGCGAGCATAGCGAGGCTGCCGGCGAGCGTGTAGACGAAGAACTTCACCGCCGCGTAGCGCCGGCGCTCGCCGCCCCAGACGCTGATCAGGAAGAACATGGGTATGAGCACGACCTCCCAGAAGACATAGAAGAGGATGAGGTCGAGCGCGACGAACACCCCGATGAGTCCCGCCTCGAGCATGAGCAGCAGCGTGAAGTAGCGCCGCACCTGGTCAGAGACGCTCTTCGAGGCGATCGCAGCGAGCAGCGTCAGGAGCGCGGTGAGGAACACGAGCGGCATCGACGTCCCATCGACGCCGAGGTGCAAACTCGTTCCCAGGCCCGGGACCCAAGTGTGCACGAGCTCGAACTGCATCCGGGCGCTCGACCCGTCGAATGAGGCCCACAGCGCGGCGGCCATCATGAGGACACTCGCGGTGGTCGCGAGGGCGATCGCGCGCGGCGCGCGTCCGAAACGCTCCGGCACGAGTCCCAGGAACACGCCGACAGAGAGGGGAACAAGGATCATCGCTGCGAGCAGATACTCCATCAAGGCACCCCTCTCAGCCTCCGAAGAGCGCGGACGCGGCGTGTTCGGTCAGGCGCATGACGGGCTCAGGGAGCACGCCGATGACGATGACGCCTACGGTGCAGACGGCAAGCGCGACGCCCGGCCGGACCTGAACTGGGATGCGAGCCTCGTCGCGACAGGATGGGGACACGTAGAGTTGCCAGACGACACGCAGGTAGTAGTAGAGCGAGATGACGCTGTTGACGACCCCGATCGCGATGACCCATGCAAGCCCCGTCTCGGCCGCCGCGAGGAACACGTCGAACTTGGCCATGAAGCCAGCCATGAGCGGGAGCCCCGCAAGGGACAAGAGCGAGATCGTGAGACACAGCGCGATGAGCGGTGCGCGTGACGAGACGCCAGCGTAGTCCTCGATCCGCGTGGATCCTGTGGCCTGCTCGATGACGATCACGCTCGTGAAGGCGGCCAGGTTCGATAGGCCGTATGCGACGACGTAGAAGAGTAGCGACGCCACACCGCGCTCGCTGAGTGCCGCGAGCCCCACGAGCAGGTAGCCCGCCTGTGCGATGCCCGAGTACGCCAGCATGCGTTTCATCTCCGTCTGACGGATAGCGGCGAGGTTGCCGAGCGTCATCGACAACACCGCCATGACACCGAAGATGAGCGACCAGTCGAGCGGCACCCTCAGTCCGGTGACGATGATGCGCAACGCGAGCGCGAAGCCTGCGAACTTGGAGGCCACCGAGAGAAACGCCGTCACTGGCGTGGGCGCGCCTTGGTAGACATCCGGGACCCAGTAGTGGAACGGGACCGCGGTGATCTTGAAGGCGAAGCCGGTGAGCAGGAGCACGAGGCCCAAGGCGAGAACCGGCTGGATCGTGGACTGCCCGGCGAGACGTTCCCCGATCTCGGATATCGTGCTCGTGCCGAGTGAACCGTAGATGAGGGTCATGCCGTAGAGAAGGACTGCGGTGGAGACGAGGACGAGCAAGAGGTACTTGAGGGACGCCTCGCCGCTTCGGGCGTCGCGCTTCGCGTAGCCGATAAGGGCGATGAGCGGAAGGCTCGTGAGTTGCAGTGCGAGGAAGATCGTGAAGAGCTCTCCGGCGGCAGCGAGCAACATGTGGCCAAGCGTGCACCAGATGATGAGCGCGTGGAACTCCGCCGGCCACCGGGTGAAGCGGGGGAGCGGGTCCACCGCGACGAGCAGGACGATCATGGCGATGGCGATGAACAGGAGCTTGAAGAACGTCGAGAACGGGTCGAGCAGCACGAGGCCTTCGAACAGGTCGCCTCGTTCTCCCGCGAGAGACACCACGAAGCCTCCCGCGACCCCGAGGCCGGCGATACCGACGTAGGCAACGCCGGGCCGGGTGCGTGGTGCATTCTGCACCTGCGGGCGGAGCAGGTCGATCACGATGACGAGTGCCCCGGTGAGCGCCACGATCAACTCGGGGGCGAGCAGCCGCACGATGTCAGCCGGTGCCGTCACGGTGCTAGCCTCCCGTCACCAGGATCAGCAGCGGCCCGGTGGCGCTGCGGATGGTCTCATACATCGTGGCCGGGGCTATGCCCACGACCATGATCGTCGCGGCCAGGATGAGCATCGGCGCGAGCCTCACCGGCCGCGGATCTTCAAGGTCGGCGACGGCGGGCGAGGCCTCACCAAGCAGGATGCTCCCGAGCATTCGCAGAAGGTAGGCCGCGGTCACGACCACGCCGGTGAACACGATCGCCGCGAGCAGCGGTGAGCGGGTCAGGATGCCGAGGTAGACGAGCAGCTCCGCGACGAAGCCGCTCGTCGACGGCAAGCCCATGCTCGCGGCACTCGCGATGATGAACGCGGCGGCTACTAGCGGCGTGCGTCGCATGAGCCCTGAGATGTCGGCGATCTGCCGCGTGTGTGTGCTCTCGTACACGTAGCCGATGAGGGTGAAGAAGAGCGCGGTCATGATCCCGTGCGCGAACATCTGGAAGACGGCGCCCTCGAACCCGAAGCGGTTCATCATTGCTATCCCTAGGAGCACGTAGCCCATGTGGCTCACACTCGAATAGCCGATCACGTACTTGAGGTCGGCCTGGTTCATCGCGCA